>JALLOF010000430.1 GCA_027717595.1 Nitrospinae bacterium AH_259_B05_G02_I21
CCTGGGTAGTGCGAGCGACCGACGAGGTGCGCCAACGCGACGGGAGTGCGCCCCGCGATGGCATCGGCGTTGAGGAGAGCCGCCGTTCGAGCCAGGTCCCGCACGGGGTGGGCCACGTAGTAGCGCGACCCCACCATCCCCCACTCCTCGGCGCCGAAGGCCACGATCAGGAGGCTGCGCTTGAGCCACTGGCGCTGGCGGGCCAGCATGCGCGAGACCTCCAGGAGGGCCGCCACGCCCGAGGCGTTGTCGTCGGCGCCTAGGAAAAGCTCTCCCCGCGTTCCCGGGCCCATGGCGTCGTAGTGGGCGCTCAGGACGACTATCTCCCGCCGCAGTATCGAGTCGGCTCCCGGCAAGTATCCAAGGATGTTCTGGGTCGACCAGCGCCTGCGCCGGTAGTGGAGGT
>JALLOF010000431.1 GCA_027717595.1 Nitrospinae bacterium AH_259_B05_G02_I21
GTCGTCCCCTTCGCCGTGCTCCTGGCGACCATCCTCACCTTCTCGATCCTGGCCAAGAACAACGAAATCACCGCCATGAAGGCCAGCGGCGTGGCGCTCATCGGCATCGCCAGCCCCATCATGGTGGCGGCGCTTCTGGTCAGCGGGGTCACGTTCGTCGCCAACGAGTTTCTCATCCCCTATACCAGCTACAAACATCGCTACACCTTCGAGGTCACCATCCGCAAGCGCCACCTCTACGGGCTCGTCCGCTCGAGGAACATCTGGTACCAGGGCTCCGACAGCATCATATGGAACATCCACCACTTCGACAAAGCCGCCGGCCAGCTCAACGGCATCACCCTCTACCGGCTCAACTCTTCCAACCGCCTCTTCCAGCGCATCGCCGCCCAGGCCGGCCTCAGCG
>JALLOF010000432.1 GCA_027717595.1 Nitrospinae bacterium AH_259_B05_G02_I21
GTGGAGCACGTCTCGGCCACCAAGGGGTGGATCGACATCGAAGAGGCCTTCACCCGAAGAGTCGGGATTTTGACCGCCAATGCGGACGCCACCTATGGCCAGCCTGAGGCCGACCTCATCAACGAAATCAAGACGGCCCTGAACGGCTAAGGCCGACGAAGGAGGAAACCAATCATGGGCGATGTTGTCAATCCGATTGTGGCGGTCAAGGGCCTGCAGGCTACCTTCCTCGCCGCATACCAGGTGGCCGAGGCCTTCTGGCCGAAGATCGCCACCGAGGTGCCTAGCACAGGCTCCGAGGAGCGCTACGGCTGGCTCGGCAGCGCGCCGGCGATGCGCGAGTGGGAGGACGAGCGGGTCCCAAAGGGGCTGCTCGACCACGACTACACGATCAAGAACAAGGAC
>JALLOF010000433.1 GCA_027717595.1 Nitrospinae bacterium AH_259_B05_G02_I21
GCGCGAGCCCCCGGTCGTCGAACTCGAGGTGGCCCACCTGGCGGTACATCTCTTTCAACGCCGCCCGCGCCGTGGCCGGGTATTTGGGCGATTTAAGGTAGAATTTCGAGGTCTCCTCGTCCCAGTACTTGAAGTCGGGCATGTAGATGTCCACGATGCCGTCCATGTGGTGGAGGCTTTCGAGCGAGTCGAAGCCGCTCGTGTTGTAGACGATGGGCAGCCGCAGCCCGCCGCGGACCGCATGGGGGAAGGCTTCGATGACTTGCGGCGCCACGTGCTCGGGGGTCACAAAGTTGATGTTATGACACCCCATGGCCTGCAGCTCGAGCATCATCTCGGCAAGCCGCTCGGGGGTCACCTCCACGCCCGCCTCTTGCTGGCTGATGTCGTAGTTCTGGCA
>JALLOF010000434.1 GCA_027717595.1 Nitrospinae bacterium AH_259_B05_G02_I21
CGTAGCGCTCCACGAGGTGGAACTGCTCCAGGGGGACGTAGACCCGGCTGCCCTCGGCGTACTCGAGCGTGAGGCACTCGGTGGGTTCGCCCTGGACGGGGACGGCCTCGAGCCCGAGGTAGCGGCCGATGCCGTAGTCGACGTGGACGACGTGGACGCCCGGGGCGAGCTCTGTGGCCCGAAACGCGCTCGCATCGGCCCGCCTAAGACGGCGGCGCCGGGCGACCTTTCGGACCCCGAATAGCTCCTCCTCGGTCACGAGGTGGACGCCCGCGGCCGGAAGGCTCACACCGGCCGAGAGCCGCCCGACCAGGAGACTCAGGGGCGGGAGGCCCTCCAGGGCCTCAAGTGGCGAGGGGCCGCGAGCGGCGAAGGGCGCCACGACGGGGGCGCTCAGGCC
>JALLOF010000435.1 GCA_027717595.1 Nitrospinae bacterium AH_259_B05_G02_I21
CTCGGCCTGGGCCTCCACCCGATGAATCTCCGGCGCAGCAACGGTCTTCTGTCCTACCCGGCCGTGGCCGCGTGGAGGAAGTAGAGACCGTGCCCAGACGACGCCTCTGGCCGAAAGCCGCTTCTTTGGCGCTTACGCCCGTCTTCCTGCTGGGTGTGGACGTCTCAGCCGGAGCCTCGAAACGATTGGCCTTCACCCCGCAGCGGGGCCAGACGGTGGCGGTCCTGCCGTTTCGATTCGCCGTCGGTAAGGGGTCGGAAGCCGGCTTGCCGGCCGGGGCCAGTCAGGTCGAGGCGGTGGCCCTTGTTCGGGAGCAGATGGCAGCCAATATGCGGCGAGGCCCGTGGCGGCTCCTGGAGTTCGGTACGATTGATGCCGTTCTGGCCAGCCGTGGGTGGTC
>JALLOF010000436.1 GCA_027717595.1 Nitrospinae bacterium AH_259_B05_G02_I21
GGTCAGCGTGAGATGATGAGGGGTCACCTCGGCCGTCACAGGCACACCCCGGGCCTTCGCCTCCCTGAGAAGCCGCACGCTGCCCGCCGATGAGAGATGGGCCAGGTGGACGGGCCGGCCGAAAGCCTCGGCAAGCACTATGTCGCGGGCGACGAGAATCTCCTCGGCCGGCGCCGGCCAGCCTATGAGACCGAGCTCTGTAGAGAGCGGTCCTTCGTGCATTACCGCCTCTCGGGTCAGGCCCGTATCCTCGCAGTGGCCGACGATTGCGAGCCCGAAGCGGCCGGCGTACTCCATGGCCCGCCGCATGAGGCCCGAGTCGAGCACGGGCCTGCCGTCGTCGCTGAGCGCGACGCAGCCCGCCTCGGCCATATCTCCTATCTCTGCGAGCTCTCGGCC
>JALLOF010000437.1 GCA_027717595.1 Nitrospinae bacterium AH_259_B05_G02_I21
CCCCCAAGGAAGCCGGGCCCGTGCTCCTCGTCGTTGTGGGTGCCGACCGGGGCCTCTGCGGAGCCTTCAACACCAACATCCACAGGGCCGTCATCGCTCGGCTGGCCGAGATCAACGGCGGCGGGCCGGAGGTGGGCCGCCTGCTCATCATCGGGAAGAAGCCCTACGAGTTCTTCCGCCACCGGCCCTTTCCCATCGTCAACCACTACATCGACCTGTTCGCCAGGCTCTCGTACGACGACGCCCGAACAATAGGCGACGAGGTCATTGAGGCCTACGTGAAGGGTGACTTCCGAAGTGTGCTCCTCGTCTACAACAAGTTTCGCAGCGCCCTCAGCCAAGAGCTCGTCGTTCGAGAGATTCTGCCGGTGCGCCGCCTGGAGGAGCCTGAAGAAGAGG
>JALLOF010000438.1 GCA_027717595.1 Nitrospinae bacterium AH_259_B05_G02_I21
ACCCACGGCTCGTGGAGCGGCTCATGCGGGAGGTCCCCTAAGGTATGTTCCTCGCCGAAGTGTTGGGCAGCGTGGTGGCCACCCACCGCTACGAGGCGACCCGGGGCTACCGGCTCCTTTGGGTCCAGCCCCTGGAGCACCACGGCAAGCGCGCGGGCGAGCCCGAGGTGGCCCTCGATACCACCCTGAGCGGCCCGGGCGACCGGGTCATCTGTGTCATTGGGCGGGAGGCCTCTCTGGCCATGGACCCCCCCGACCGGATGAGCCCGGTGGACCTGGCGATAGTGGGCATCGTCGATCGGGTTGATGCGGGTGGTGGGAAAACAAAGCGGGCCCGGCGAGGGGCCCGCGCTCGTGGAGGCGGCTGATGCTACTGGCCCAGGTCGTCGGGACGGTGAA
>JALLOF010000439.1 GCA_027717595.1 Nitrospinae bacterium AH_259_B05_G02_I21
CTCCATGGCAGCGACCACCACACTGCCGGGCTGGTCGACGGGACGCTGGGCGAGAAACGCCGCCGAGGGGTTGAGCACCTCGATGAGGCCTTCGCCCCCCATCTCGAATACCCCGATCTCATGGGTCGAGCCGAAGCGGTTCTTCATCCCGCGCAAAATCCGGTAGGGACTCGCCCTCTCCCCTTCGAAGGCCAACACCGCATCCACCATATGCTCCAGGACCCGGGGGCCGGCCACGGCGCCGTCCTTGGTCACGTGGCCGACGACCACGAGGGGGATGTCGAGGCGCTTGGCGGCGGCGATGAGGTGGGCAGCCACTTCCCGGACCTGCCCCACGCTGCCCGGGGCCGAGCTCAGGGCCGAGCTGTAGCAGGTCTGAATCGAGTCGACAACACAC
>JALLOF010000043.1 GCA_027717595.1 Nitrospinae bacterium AH_259_B05_G02_I21
TAATCCTGGCTCCAGGCCCCGCCTGGGCCGTGTGCGGCTCGTCCACGACGACCTCCGTTCTCGGCCTCAAGAAGATAGCCGGGGCCAAGCGGTGGTACGAGTGCGTGGACGACAACCTCGACACCCTAGACACCCAGCTCGTCGTCGAGTACGTCTCATCCACCGCCACGGCCGGGGCCGCGACCACGCTCACCGACACGACCAAGAGCTGGTCCACCGATCTCTGGAAAAACAAGATCGTCAAGATAACGGGCGGGACGGGCTCGGGCCAGTCCCGCTCCATCGCCTCCAACACGGCGACCGTTCTCACCGTGGCCTCCGCCTGGGCCACCAACCCCGACGCCACCTCCACCTACAAAATCCTCGCCGGCGGTGGGGTCACCGACCACGGCCTGCTCACCGGGCTCGGCGACCCCGACCACAACGCCGTCTACTTCGCCGAGACCGAGTTCCTCAACACCTCGGCGGGCGCGGGGGACTCCGGCAAGCCGATCAAACTGGACGCGGCCGGTCACGTCGATGCCACCATGGTCAATGACGCCGACATCGACCACGGCTCCATCGGCGGGCTCGGCGACGCCGACCACAACGCCGTCTACTTCGCCGAGACCGAGTTCCTGAACACCTCGGCGGGCGCGGGCGACGCGGGCAAGCCCATCAAGCTGGACGCCGGCGGCAAGGTCGATGCCACCATGCTCAACGACGCCGACATAGACCACGGCTCCATCGGCGGGCTCGGCGACGCCGACCACAACGCCGTCTACTTCGCCGAGACAGAGTTCCTCAACTCCTCGGCCGGCGCGGGGGACTCCGGCAAGCCGATCAAGCTCGATGCGGGTGGGCAGGTTGATGCCTCCATGCTCAATGACGCCGACGTGGACCACGGCTCCATAGGTGGCCTCGCAGACGACGACCACACCCACTACCACAACGACACCAGGGGCGACGCGCGCTATGTGAAGAAGGCGGGCGACACCATGACGGGTCTGCTCGTCCTCTCAGCCGACCCGGCGGCCGCCCTGGGTGCCGCCACCAAGCAGTACGTCGACGCGGTCGGCAACATCACCGCCATCGGGTTCATCATCGACGGGGGCGGAAGTGTCATCACCGCCGGCGTCAAGGGGGACCTCCGCATCCCCTTTGGCTGCACGATCAATCGCGCCACGGCTTTGGCCGACCAGTCGGGCTCGATCGTCGTCGACATCTGGAAGGACACCTACGCCAACTTCCCGCCCGTCGACGCCGACTCTATAACCGCCTCGGCGCCGGTCACCATCACGAGCGCCACGAAGTCGGAAGACTCGACCCTCACCGGATGGACCACAGGCATCACCGCCGACGACATCGTGCGCTACAACGTTGACAGCGTCACCACCATCACCCGCGTCACGGTGAGCCTGAAATGCACCAAGAGCTAAGGGGGCTTAGATGCGTTATCTGCTGACGAAACATCTCTGGGTGCCATTTACGGTAGCTGCGGTCGTCCTGCTGGCCCTGGGCACTCCCGCCCTGGCCCAAACGACACCCAGGGACAAGGCCGACGCGATGTGGGCGAACCTGGCCTCGCACGTCGCCGACCGCCAGGCTGCCTATCTCGCAACCAATGGGCGCTACTTCCAGGGCATCCGCACCCACTCGCCGACCCCGGCCGATGGGGCCGTGGGCGCGCCCGACCCATCAAGGAAACCCACCGACCAGGTCGAGGACTGGACCGGGGCCGGCTTCACCCTACCCGCCTCGATGCCGGCCGCCTTGGCGGTTCACGTCTACGACGGCCCGGCCGGCAAGGGCTACACCGCCATCTTCGAGGTGGTAGTGGCGGGCAAGAGGTGGCGGCGCGCCGAATCCTTCGGCCCAGAGGCGGCTTGGCGCACCCACGCCTGGGTGGAGATAAGGGGGGGCCCGTAGATGCGTAAGCTTCTCATAGCACTCCTGGCGGGCGTTATTATCCTGTCCGCCGCCCCGCCCGTCCAGGCCTTTGACCTCACCAATCTCAAAGGCCACTGGCGGCTCAACGAGGCCTCCGGCACCCGGGTTGACGCCCACAGCACCAACGACCTGACCGACAACAACACCGTCACCCAGGCGGCGGGCAAGATCGGCAACGCCGCACAGTTCACAAGGGCCAACAGCGAGTATCTCAGCCGTGCAGACAACGCCGACCTCTCGCTCGGCGCCGACCAGGACTTCACGATTACCGCCTGGGTCTACCTCGACATCAAGACGGTTAATCTTTCCGTAATTGCCAAAAGGGCTGGGGGCGCAAATACTGTTGAGTACCAGATCAAGTACGAGACCACGCCGGATAGGCTTATGCTTAAAATATCCGATGGCGCTTCAAATCAGACTGAAAATGCGGATAATTTCGGTGCCGTTTCAACGGGGGCGTGGATTTTCGTCGTCGCATGGCACGACGCGACGGCCGACACAATCAACATCCAGGTCAATAACGGGACGGTGGACTCGGCGGCGTGGGCTAACGGGACGCAGGATACGGGGAACGCTTTCCTCATCGGAGCCGAGAACTCGCCCAGCCCGGAGAATCATTGGGACGGCCGCATCGACTCTCCGAGCTTCTTTAAGCGGGTGCTCACGGCTCAGGAGCGGACCGACTTGTGGAGCGGCGGCAACGGCATCGACTACCCCTTCACCCCGGCGGCCGCGAAGCGCGCCTTCGGCGTGATCATCTACTAGGGGGGTTGTGGTGAGCAGCAGGCTACCTCGGCGGTAGAGAGGAGGAGCGGACGGGGAAGTTTAGCCCTTCCCCATCGACCCGTGGCTAATACGGGCCACCGACAGCGTCGGTCACTCCCCCACGTCGCACGGAGGCGACCGGGAGAGTCTACCACGCTGGGAGAAGGGCTGGAGGCTTGAAGAACTCCCCCATCAGATGGGTCGGCGGCAAGAGCCGGCTTAGGAAGACGATACTTGAGCGGATTCCAGAACATCAATGCTACGTTGAGGTCTTCGGTGGGGCGGCCTGGGTGCTATTCGCCAAGGAGCCCTCGCCAGCTGAAGTCTACAACGACGTGGACGGGGAGCTCGTCAACCTGTTCCGAATCATACAGCGGCGGCCGGAGGAGTTCCTCGAGGCCTTCAAGCTCATGCTTCACAGCCGCCAGACGTTCGATAGCTTCATTGCAACCGATCCCTACTGGCTGGATGAGGTCACAAGGGCGATCAGGTATTACTATCTCATCAAATCGTCATTTGGCGGCCGCATGGTGCATTACGGGACCGCGACCACCAGAAGGCGGTTCATCAATATGGAGTCGATTCGAGAGACCGTCTACGGGGCCCACCAGAGGCTCGAGCACGTCCAGGTCGAGCAGCTCACCTACGAGCTCTGCCTCGAGAGGTATGACAGGCCGCACACCTTCCTCTATCTCGACCCGCCGTACTGGGAAGACGAGGCCTACCGGTACAAGCTCGGAACCGGGAGACATCAAGACCTTCGAGAACATCTCGCCGCACTCGATGGCCGATGGCTTCTCAGCTATAACAATCACCCTGAAGTCCGAAGGATGTATAAAGGCTTCAGGATTGAGGAGGTCAAGACGATGTATCAGCTCGGCAGCAAGGTTGGCCGTGCCAAGCCAGTCAAAGAGCTGCTTATCAGGAATTACTAGGGGGTGATCTACCAGGCGCAGCGCACCTGATCCGCCGCCGGCAAAGCAGCCAAACTCCAGGGCCCCCGCTTGCCCTGGCGGGTTTTTCGCATTTCAACCGACCATTTCTCGCATTTCTAGCGACGCATTACAGCTAGATGACCGAGACCCGCTCGGGCCGGTTGGCCTCGTCAAGGACTACCACCTTTGGGGTGTGGCCGCGGGCGTCTTCGTCGCGCACGGGCCGGTAGGCGCAGACGATGATTCGGTCGCCGACCGAGGCCCGGTGCGCGGCGGCCCCGTTGATGCAGATGGTTCCGCTTCCGCCCTCGCCCTCGATGGCGTAGGTGGTGAAGCGTTCGCCGTTGGTGATGTTGTAGACCTCAACCTGCTCGTAGGGCAGGATGTCCACCGCGGCCATGAGGTCGGCGTCAACGGTGATCGAGCCCTCGTAGTCGCGGTTGGCCTCGGTCACAACCGCCCGGTGAAGCTTGGACTTGAGCATCAGGCGCATGGGTTTTCTCTCCCTCCATCCTATGGCGACGCCGGGGGGGCGACGACGGTGTTGTCAATGAGGCGGGCCCGGCCCACCTTGACAGCGAGTACGACCAGGACCGGTCCGTCCACGGTCGTTTTGTGCGCCATGGTCTCGGGGTCGGCCACCGAGACGTAGTCTATCGTGCACGGCCCCGCCGACTCGATCTCTTTTCGGAGCCTCTCCACAATCGCCAGGGCACCGCGCTCGCCGTCGGCAATCATCCGGCGGGCGACATCCAACGACCGGCTTAAGCTCAAGGCCGTCTTGCGCTCATCGGCCGACAGGTACATGTTGCGGCTGCTCATGGCAAGCCCGTCTTCCTCCCGGACGATGGGCACCCCCACAATCTCGATATCGAAGTGAAGGTCGGCCGCCATGCGACGAATAACCGCGAGCTGCTGGAAGTCCTTCTCGCCGAAGACGGCCACGTGGGGCCTCACCGCCTGGAAAAGCTTGGCCACCACGGTGGCGACCCCCCGGAAGTGCCCCGGCCGGCTCGGCCCGCACAGGGTTTCGGTCAGCTCCTCGACCTCCACGGAGGTAGCGTAGCCCACCGGGTACATCTCGCCGGCCGATGGGTGGAAGAGCACGTCCAGCCCGATCCCCTCGGCGGCTTTGAGGTCCGCTTCGAGGTCGCGGGGATAGGCGTCGTAATCCTCGCCGGGGCCGAACTGCGTGGGGTTCACAAAGAGGCTCACCACGAGCCGGTCCGCCCGCCGCCGACCCTCGCGCATGAGGCTGAGGTGAGCTTCGTGGAAGGCCCCCATCGTCGGCACCAGCGCGATCGTCTCGCCCGCCGAGCGCCACGCATCAGAGCGGGCCTGCATGGAACGGACCGTCTCGATGATCTCCACAGCCACAGCCGGCGCCCTCATTCGTAGCTGTGCTCGCGGTCGGGAAAGCGTCCGGCCTCGACGTCGGCGCGGAAGCGCTCGACCGCTTCAGTAATGACCGTGTTGAGATCGGCGTAAGCCTTGGCGAACTTCGGGGCGAAGCCCTCGAAGCAGCCGAGCAGATCGTGGTAGACGAGCACCTGGCCGTCGCAGTACGGCCCGGCGCCGATGCCGATCGAGGGAATCCGGATCGCTTCGGTGATGCGGCTCGCGAGCTTCACCGGCATGCCCTCGAGCACGACGGCGAAGGCTCCGGCGGCTTCGAGCGATGCGGCGTCACGGAGCAGCTGGCTTTCGGCCTCGCTGGAGCGGCCCTGGACGCGGTAGCCGCCGAAGGCATGGACGCTCTGGGGTGTGAGCCCGATGTGGCCCATCACGGGGATGCCGGCGGCGACGATACGGGCGACGGTCGCGGCCACCGTCTGGCCCCCCTCGAGCTTGACCGCCTCTGCGCCCCCTTCCTGGATGAAGCGTACGGCGTTTCGCACAGCCTCGTCGGCCGAGGCCTGATATGCCCCGAAGGGCATGTCTCCCACCACGAGGGCCCGTGGGCGGGCCCGAGCCACGGCCCGGGTGTGGTGGAGCATCTCGTCCATCGTCACCTGGGTCGTATGCTCGTATCCCAGCACGACCATCCCAAGGCTGTCGCCGACGAGAATGACGTCGATCCCGGCACGGTCCACCAGGCGGGCCCCCGGAAAATCGTAGGCCGTCACCATGGTGATTTTCTCGCCGGCGGCCTTCTTGGCCACCACCCGCGGGACGGTCATCTTCTTGCGTTCAGTCATCTCTTCCTCCCCTCTCCGCCTCCGGGGCCGGCAGACCGGAAAAGAAAAAACCTTCCGGCCGAGCCGGAAGGTTCGAGTCTGCGCAGATTCGAGAGCCCTTAGGCGCCACGTCGGCCGCATTGTCCGGGCTGGGCTTCCCCTCTCTTAGGAAATAACCCTCCCGGCGGCTACCCGATGACGCTTAGGGTACTGCACCCCGTGGCTTCCGTCTCGGTCCTGCTTCAGGATCCAAGCGGTACGAAGTAGGCGGTTCCCTTCGCGTGAGTCTCTATTTTTTTGGCGAGCCTTTCGAAATCCTCCGCGTTGTGGACAAAATCGACTTCGTTCGTGTTGACTACGAGCAACGGCGTCGCCCGGTAGTGAAAAAAGAAGTCGTTGTACGCCCCGACGAGCTTTTCCAGATAGTCCGGGTCGAAGTTCCTCTCGTACACGACCCCGCGCTGGGCGATCCGCTCGAGCAAGACCTCGGTGGAGGCCTGGAGGAAGATCACCAGGTCGGGCTCGGTGAGCCGGCCCCGCAGGAGGTTGTAGACCTCCGCGTAGAGGATGAACTCCGCTTCGTCCAAGGTCAGCGTGGCGAAGATGCGATCCTTGACGAAGAGGTAGTCGGCGACCGTCACCCGGTCAAAGAGCTCGTGCTGGGCCATCTCCTGCTGCTGCCGGTAGCGGCTCAGCAGGAAGAAGAGCTGGGTCTGGAAGGCGAAGCGTTCCGGCTCGCGGTAGAAGTCGACGAGAAAGGGGTTAGCCTCGACCCGCTCCAGAACCAGCCTGCCACCCAAGCGCTCGGCGAGCCGAGTGGCGAGGGAGGTTTTGCCCACCCCTATGGGCCCCTCGATCGCCAGGTAGCGGGCACGGTTCGCCATCCACGCTCCAGGATTCGCTGGCACTCGTGAAAGGCCAGTTTACCGAGCCCCTGGGGGGAAGTCAAGCGCGGCTCACGGCTACAGCCGCTCCCAGCCCGCTCCCTCGTGCCCATACTGAAACACGCCCGGGTGGAACACCTCGGCGAGAATCTCGACCGACTCGACCAGGCGCGGGCCCGGTCGGTTGAAGAACTGGCTGCCCTCGAGCAGGTAGACCCTTCCGGCCCGCACCGCCCGGAGGTCCGACCACCCAGGCTTGCTCGTCAATGCGGGCATCTCCTGGCGCGTCTTGGCGATGTCGTAGCCGCAAGGCATCGCGGCGATCACCTCAGGGTCCTTTTCGTGAAGCTCCTCCCAGGTCATCCACGGGGAGTGCTTCCCGGCCTCGCCGAAGAGGTTCTCGCCCCCGGCCATCTCCACCAGCTCCGGCATCCAGTTGCCACACGCCATGAGTGGGTCAATCCACTCGATGCAGGCCACCGTCGGGGTGTGCGCCAGCTCCCTGGTCGCATCGGCAACGGCCTCGATCCTGCGCTGCAGCCGCTCTACCAGCTCACTGCCCCGCTCGGGGGCACCAAGCGCCTCGGCCACCTGCGCGATCGAGACCCACACATCCGCCAGGCCGTTCGGCTCCAACGAGACGATCCGGGGCCGAGCGTCGAGGAAGTCGGCCAGGGCCTCTTCCACATCGCGCAGGCTCACGGCGCAGACGTCGCACTGGGATTGGGTCACGATGAGATCGGGCTCGAGCTGCCTGAGTGTGTCGGCGTGGACGCGGTAGACGGACAAGGCCTCCTGGAGGATGGCTTTCACCCGTTGGTCGATCTCGTAGCTCGTGCCGTCCACGTTGAACTTCGGCTCGGTGCACACGGGCAGGTGCGCGACCGATTCGGGAAAGTCGCACTCGTGCGAGCGGCCGACCAGGTGGTCTTCAAAGCCGAGGGCGCAGACGATCTCGGTGCTGCTGGCTATCAACGAGACAACGCGTTGCATGGCGGCTCCTCCCACGACGGATCCTCTCCCCTATATTATGGAGCCATCCGCGGGACTTGAAAAGGAAAACTTCATTTCACCTACCGGCCACAAGAAGTTAGATGGGCTGACATCGCAAGCGCTCCGGCTTATTCTTCGGAGCCCGGGCCTCCCCCCTTTTCGGCGATCTTGGCCACCCGCTCGGCAACCGCCCGAAGCCGCTGCTCCATACGGCCCAGGTGGGTGCCCGACCAGAAAACCTTCCCGCAGGCCGGGCAGCCGTGGAACGAGACCACCCGCCGGTACACATACTCCGGCACAACGGCCTCGACCTCGGCGCGGCTCTCTATCGGTTCGAGATTAACGTTGCAGGCCAGGCATCGCGCGAAGGCCTCGGCCACGAGATCGAGCCCGAATGCCCCGGCGACCTCGACCAGCTGCGCTTCCCACCGATCGTCCGAGATAAAGAGGTGGGCGGGGAGGTTCTCGCGGGCAAGTAGCTTGGTGTTGCGGGTCAGGATGATCCGCCCTTCGCGGCGGGCCCGGTCCACCAGCTGAACGGGGACCGAGTGGCTTAAGTAGGCGGAGTCGAAGCCGGCGATGCGAAGCCACTTGCAGAGCTTGCCCAGCATGGCATCGCAAAGAAACCGGGGGGCTTCGCTGGCGCTCACGGCGGGCGCACCTCCTCGCCCACTCTAGCACGAGCGCCCCTCAAGCGACAACGCCCGCCCAAGCGGGTAATGTCCTAATTTGAACTGAACATCCACCCGCCTGGAGCTTTCACGACGATCTCCTTGCCGTCGCCCGCCCGATGGGGCCTCGCAGCCGGAGGCCACCTCCCAGCGTCCACTCTAAGGGATAGCACACCGCAACGCGGCCTGTCGTCACGTACTTCGCTTTTGCACGTTAGACACTTTTAGACACTTTTGACACTTGTGGCTAATGTGTCTAATCCCCCACAACCTATTGAATTTGAAGATATTACTGGCGATTTTGAGTCTCAAAAAGGTGTCTAAAAAGCGGAAAGTGTCAAAGGGCCCCAGCGGGGACCGGGGGGGAGGCCTACCGTCGCGTACTTCGCTTTTTTCGCGGACTTCGCGAATGAGGGGGGTGATTTTATTTGCACGGGTTTCAAATTAGGACGCTACTCCCAAGCGACGAGGCTTGACAAGCCCCCGGCCGCTCTATATCTTATGGAAATTAGCACTCCGCCGCCTAGAGTGCTAAAACCATCTGGGGACCCGACCATGGCCCTGGCCCTGAGCGAACGCCAACGCACCGTCCTCATCACCATCGTCCAGCATTACATCCTGACCGGCGACCCCGTAGGCAGCCGGACGGTGGCGCGAAAATGCGGGCTCAACCTCAGCCCCGCGACCATCCGCAACGTCATGGCCGACCTCGAAGAGATGGGCCTAATCACCCAACCCCACGCCTCGGCCGGACGGGTCCCCACCGACCTCGCCTACCGCTACTACGTCGACAGCCTCACCTCCATCCCCCAGCTTCAGACCAACGACCTGGAAGCCCTCACCCAATCTGTGCCCTCTGAGGTCGAGCGCATCGAGTCGCTCCTGGAGCATACGAGCCTCCTGCTGAGCCAGCTCTCGCAACACGCCGGGCTCGTCTTCACCCCCCGGCTCTCGACCATCGTGCTGAAGCAGGTCACCTTCACCAGGCTGAAGTCCACGCAGGTCCTGGCGGTGCTCGTCTCCGAGGCGGGGACGACCCACACCAAGGCCGTGAAGTTGGACGAAGACCTCTCGCAGGACACCCTCACCGAGATGGGCAACTTCCTAACCAGCGAGTTAGAGGGCCTCTCGTTGAGCGAAATCCGCTCCAAGGTGCTCGAGCAGATGGCCGAGGAGAAGGCCGAGTACGACGCGCTCTTCCAGCGAGCCATGGCGCTCTACGACCAGGCCTTCGGCCAAGAGGTGGACGAGTCCACCGGAGAGGTCATCGTCGAAGGGGCGAGCAACATCTTGAACTCGCCCGAGCTGCAGCGGGACATCGAGAAGATGAGGGCCATCTTCGAGGCCTTCGAGGACAAAAGCCGCCTGGTGCGCCTGCTCGACAGATGCCTATCGAGCGAGGACATCTGCGTATTTATCGGCGAGGAGAGCGAGATCAAGGGTCTCGACGACCTCTCGGTGGTGAGCCAGTCCTACCGGGTGGGCGATAGGCCCATGGGGGCCGTGGGCATCATGGGCCCCAAGCGGATGGAGTACGCCCGGGTAATGGCCCTGGTCGACTACACCGCCAATACGTTGAGTCGCCTGCTTGCGGGCGAGCCTGTGTAACGAGAGACCCGCCGTGGCACGCCGCGTCCCCATCGAGCCCGACGACCCGAACCCGGACGGCGAGGAGCCCTCGGCGCAACCGTCCGAAGAGAAGATAGAAGAGGCGCAGCCCCTGGAGGAGCGCTACCTGCGGCTCGCAGCCGAGTTCGAAAACTACAAGAAGCGGATGGAGCGCGAGCGGGCCACGACCATCGCCTACGCCCACGAAGAGCTGCTGGAGAATTTTCTGCCGGTCGTTGACAATCTCGAGCGGGCCCTGGCCGCCGCACAGGTCGGAGGCGCACACGATGACGGACTCGTCGCCGGAGTTGAGCTAACCCTCCGGGAGCTCAAGGAGTTCCTGCACCGAAAAGGCGTCGAGCCCGTCGAGGCCACGGGCGAGCGCTTCGACCCCACCATCCACGAAGCCGTCTCCACCGAGCCCTCGACGGACGTCCCCGAGGGAGGCGTCATCACACAGATCGAGAAGGGCTACCGCTACAAGGAGCGGATACTGCGGCCGGCCAAGGTCATCGTCTCCTCCGGCCCACCGGCATGAGGCGCCTCCACATGACGGATACCGAACCCATCCTCCTTGCGACCGATCCCCCTAACCGCTGATGCCAACGATAAGCCCTCAATCGACCGTCGGCCGATGGGTAGAGCTTCGCTGCACGCTCCCCACGATATGGGCCGACGCGGTTGCCGAGTGGCTCCTGGAGGGGCGGACCTCAGGCGTCCTGGTAGAAGAGGGCAACGGCGAGACGGTGGGGCCGGCCGAGGCGGTCACCCTCATCACAGCCCTGCCCGCTGAAGCCGACGTGGAATCGGTGGTGGACCAGCTTCAAGCCATGGGCTGGACCTTGGCGGAACGCTCGGGCCTCCAAGAGGCCCTCTCGGTGGAAACCCGGCTCATCGCCCCCGAACGGCTCGAAGCGCTGCTTGCGCCGAGCTTCAAGCCCGTCGAGCTGACAGGCGGCCTGTGGGTCGTCCCCGCCGAGGGGGCCGGGGTGCCAGAGGACATCCCGCCTGGGGTCACAACCATCCGTCTCATCCCGGGCCTCGCCTTCGGAACGGGAAGCCACCCGTCCACTCGGCTGGCGGCGCGCCTCGCCGCCGCCTGGTTCGGCCGCTTGTCGGGGGAGCGGGCGCCACGGGTCCTTGACCTCGGCACCGGCTCGGGCCTGCTCGCCATCGCCGCCACCCAGTGGGGGGCGGCCCTGGTCGTCGGGGTCGAGAAGGACCGGATGGCTCTGGAGAACGCGCAACGAAACGCGGCCCTCAACGACGTGGGAGCGAAGGTCGCCTTCATCGCTGCGGACCTGACGACCATGGAGCCTAGGGCCTGGGCCGACCTGCTTGTCGCCAACCTCGACCGAGACCACTTCCTGCTCGGGTCTGATAGGCTGGTCGGATGGCTCGCCTCCGGCGGGGCGATGGTGGCCTCGGGCGTGCGGGTCGAGCACGAAGGGCCGGTCCTCGGGGCGTTCGAGTCGGCGGGACTCGCGGTCGTCGAGCGGGCCGACGAAGGCCCCTGGGTCGCCTTCCTGACCGAGCGCCGCTAGGGGGGCAAGCCGGTGCGCCTCTTCTTCGTCCCCCCCGCGCAGTGGACGGGCCGGCGGGTCACGATCACGGGGTCCGACGTCCACCACATCACCCGCGTCCTGCGGCTGAGACCGGGCGACACGGTGACGGTCTCGGACGGCGCCGGCCGCACGGGCCGGTTCAGGATCGAACGATTGGGTGAGGAGGCGGTTGAAGGAACGATTGTCGAGACGACCGAGGCGCCTGCTGATGCGACACCGCCCATCACCCTCATCCAGGCGCTTCCGAAAGGACGTAAGTTCGAACTGATCCTACAGAAGGCCGTGGAGCTTGGAGCGGCACGCATCGTTCCCATCACATCGGCCCGCACGGTGGTTCGCCTCAAACGAAACCGCGCGGGCGAGCGGCTCGAGCGGTGGAGGCGCATCGCGGCCGAGGCGGCCAAGCAGTGCCGACGCCAATCGGTGCCCGAGGTGGCCCCGGTGACCTCGCTCGAGGCCTGGCTGGCTGACATCGGCCCCTCCGAGGCCGGGCAGCTCAGGTTGCTGCTTTGGGAGGAGGCCACCGAGCCCCTCCGAGACATCCTCGCCCAGGTAGGGAATCCAACCGAAATCCTCTGCCTGGTCGGGCCCGAGGGTGGGATAGAAGCGGCCGAGGCGGCCAAGGCCACCGAGGCGGGCTTCGTCCCGGCCAGCCTGGGCCCGCGGATACTCAGAGCGGAGACGGCTCCCCTTGCCCTGCTTGCTATCCTCCAGCACACCTTCGGCGGCATCTAGGCCCGAGGTTGCATACTTTCTTGCTCCCAACGGGAAGAGAATGGAGAATTTAAAAGCTTCAAGCAAGCAGTAAGGAAGGCTTCCCGGGCTACTGCGATCACTTCACCTCACATGGGCAAAGCGGCTGGCAGGCTGGCACCAGGAACAACTCACTTAGGGTGTTTAGATCGCTCGCCCCACCAATCATTTCCATAATCATGGGTCAATTCTTCCCCTTTCTTAATTTTCCGCAGTGCAACAAATTCAATTGTATTACCGTCACCCTGGTAAGGTTCAAGATTGGGACTGTCGGAATGATTATAAATCATCCCGTAACCCAGCACGCAAAGTGCGGTACCATCCTTAAAGCCTTCAAAAATGTAATCCAGAAGGACTCCTTGAACATCATCCTCATTCATCGTGATATAGGGACAGACTTCTACTACGCCTCCAGCTTCATAGGACTTTATTGCAAACACACCCTTTCCAGATAATTTACTTCTACCGATCTT
>JALLOF010000440.1 GCA_027717595.1 Nitrospinae bacterium AH_259_B05_G02_I21
CGCGGGCTGGTGTCGGGATTCAACAGGGTGACGGTGCCCTGGCGCACCGACGCCTGTCCCACCAGCAGGCCCAAGGCGGCGGGGGCCGAGGCCACCGGTAAGTCAAGCGCGGGGCGGCCCTCCTCGGTCAGTGGCACGAAGAGTTCGGGCTGGTTGACCGAGACCCGCTCCACGGCGAGCTTGCCCCTCAGCAGCGGCAAGAGCTTTACGGCCAAATCGAAGCTCTCCCACCGCACCAGCGGGGCGGACCGTTCCATGTCGCGCCAGATGACCACCTCATTGAGCCGAATGTGGCCGAGGCGTGTCACCCGGACCACGCCGATGGTGATGGGCCGACCCAACACCCCGGTGACGACGGCGCGGACACCAGTCTCAATCCATGCGGTTGGAATGAAGC
>JALLOF010000441.1 GCA_027717595.1 Nitrospinae bacterium AH_259_B05_G02_I21
GAGTTGAAGCAGCGGGTGCCGAGTGCCGTGAGCGATTGGCGCTGATGGAGACGGTGGGGAAACAACTCGATGGCGGACGAATCGGAGAGGCGTAAACGCCCGAAGCTTCCCTACGAGGGGCAGAGGACTTTCACCTCCAAGCTGTCAATCATGCTCAGCACACCCGCCACGTTCGAGCGGCTCGCTTGTTCCGCGCACTGCGACGAGAGGGAGTCACCGTGCGTGGTGCCGTGGACTGCGTCATCGCGCAGACGTGTCTCGACATAGAGGCCATGCTCTTGAGCCCCGATGCGGACTTCGAGTACATCGCCCTCCACACGCCTCTTCGTCTGTGGCACCGCTGAGCCGGTGGGCGATCTGACCACGGATCCCACCGTCATCAAAGAACGTCACGAT
>JALLOF010000442.1 GCA_027717595.1 Nitrospinae bacterium AH_259_B05_G02_I21
GTCCATCTACGTCCGAAGCTTCCACGACGACCTCATCCCCGTGAAGACCGAGGATGGGTACGCGATGGCCCATCGGCTGGCTCATGAGGAAGGGCTGTTTGTCGGCCACTCCTCCGGTGCCGCAATGGTGGGGGCCCTGGAGGTGGCCTCGAGGATCAAGGAGGGGGTGGTGGTCACGATCTTTCCCGACGGAGGCGACCGCTACATCTCGACCAACTTTTAGCCCCACAGAAGGTGTCCCATGGAGCAACGATTCGTTGACCTGACAGTGCCGGAAGCCATGATTAAAGAGCCGGTGATTTATACCTTGGGCCGCCAATTCGAGGTTGTGCCCAACATCTTCCGTGCCGACGTGACCCCGACGACCGGGTGGGCGGTGTTGCAACTCGAGGGGG
>JALLOF010000443.1 GCA_027717595.1 Nitrospinae bacterium AH_259_B05_G02_I21
GGTGGAGATGGGCAGCGTGGGATCGGCGAGCAGCGGCGCGACGGCCGCGTCTATAGCTTCGGGGGCGATGGTCGGCTCATCGCCCTGGACGTTGACGATGATTTCGCTGTCCAGGCCCGCGGCCACCTCGGCCACCCGGTCGGTTCCAGAGGCGTGCTCCGCCGAAGTAAGGGCGGCCTCGGCTCCGGCCTCGGAGGCGGCCTCGGCGATCCGCTCGTCGTCTGTGGCGACGATGATGCGCCCCACAAGCGTCGCCTCCCTGCAGCGGTCCACCACGTGGGCGATGAGCGGCCGGCCGGCCAGGGCCACAAGGGGCTTGCCCGGAAATCGTATCGAGCCGAAGCGGGCCGGGATGACCGCCGTGACCCGCTCGCTCCCGGCCGGATGCGTCA
>JALLOF010000444.1 GCA_027717595.1 Nitrospinae bacterium AH_259_B05_G02_I21
TTGCGGAGCACGCAACCACCCCCAGGGCCGCCAGGGCCGTCACGGCGAAGAGACGATGGTGAAGAGAGGGGTGCCGCATGGCATGCCATTCCCTCTTGGAGGTTTCGTGGACACGTGAGCCGGCCGTGGGGCCGGTGCGCGGGAGGAAGGGCATCTTACCATCCGGTGCCGAGAGGGTCAACGTGGGCGCCAAGTTGGCCCCCTCCTCGAGGCGCTCTGCCGAGGTCTTATTCCTCGTGGAGCCACGCCCTTAACTCGGGCTCTTTGGGAAAGAGGGCGAACAGGCCGCCTGTGTGAATGAAGAGGATGCGGCGGCCAAACCGGCCGGGGTAGGCTCGCACCTCCTCGAGAAGGCCGAAGAAGGCTTTGCCCGTGTAGACCGGGTCGAGGAG
>JALLOF010000445.1 GCA_027717595.1 Nitrospinae bacterium AH_259_B05_G02_I21
TCTCGGACATGCTCAAGGGCAAGCAGGGCCGCTTCCGACAGAACCTCCTGGGCAAGCGGGTGGATTACTCCGGCCGCAGCGTCATCGTCGTGGGGCCGGAGCTCAAGTTCCACCAGTGCGGCCTGCCGAAGAAGATGGCCCTCGAGCTGTTCAAACCGTTCATCTATCAACGGCTGGAGCAAAAGGGGATCGTCACGACGATCAAGAGCGCGAAGAAGATGGTCGAGCGCGAGGCCCCGGAGGTCTGGGACGCGCTGGACGAGGTGATACAGGACCACCCGGTCCTCCTCAACCGTGCCCCGACCCTCCATCGGCTAGGCATCCAGGCCTTTGAGCCCGTCCTGGTGGAGGGCAAGGCCATCCGCATTCACCCGCTCGTCTGCGGGGCGTT
>JALLOF010000446.1 GCA_027717595.1 Nitrospinae bacterium AH_259_B05_G02_I21
GCCACACCTGGCTGGCATCCACCTGCACGACAACGGTGGACGGTCCGATGAGCACCTCCCGCTGGGCAAGGGGACCATCGAGCAGGCGGCTGTCCAGCGGTGCTTTGAGGCCGGCGTCCCGGTCATCCTGGAGATGAACGCCCTGGCCGACATAGATGCCAGCATCGCCTACCTCGAGGCGGCGCTAGAGGGTGGGCAGCCGACCTGACCGGCGGCAGGGTCCTCTTCCAGTTGTGGGTGAGACGTTTTAAGACGTTCTCGGAGAGCGAGACTGTCGCGTCGTTGGGAACAGGGGTGGGCTTACAGGTTGGGAAGGCGGGCATACCAGAACCAGAACATGACTGTGACCATCACGATGCCTAACCACGGCCTCGTGAAGGACTCAAG
>JALLOF010000447.1 GCA_027717595.1 Nitrospinae bacterium AH_259_B05_G02_I21
GGCTTCAAGTCCCAGCACTACGACCAGGCGATGGAGATGGGCGAGCCCCTCTTCGAGCAGCTCCAAGCCACCGAAGCGCCCGTGGGGCTGACCACCTGCGGCACCTGCAAGCTCCAGATGGAGCACGCGACCGACATGGAAGTCCTCCATCCGCTGGGGCTCCTGGCGCGGGCCTACGCGGGGGCCAAGGAAACGTAAAAAGCCACCGATTCCAATCGAGAAATCATTGTCCAGAAGGCGAACGGAGCCCTGTAGGCCTAGACCAGCTCTTG
>JALLOF010000448.1 GCA_027717595.1 Nitrospinae bacterium AH_259_B05_G02_I21
GACATTTTGCGTAATTTCTTAGCCATATAGCCATATGCCTATGATTCAAAAGGCCATAGCAAAAGTAACTGAGGGAAAGGACCTCGAAGAGCGCGAGGCCTTTGAGGCCATGGGAGCCATCATGGACGGCGGGGCCACGCCCGCCCAAATTGGTGCGTTCCTGACGGCCCTGAAGATGAAGGGCGAATCGGTCCCAGAGATCACCGGGTGCGCCAGGGCCATGAAGCAGGCCGCGCTCACCATCGGTCCCATTGACCGGCCGGTCGTGGATACCTGCGGCACGGGAGGCGACCACAAGGGGACGTTCAATATCTCGACGGTGGCGGCGTTCGTGGCCGCCGGCGCGGGGATAACGATTGCCAAGCACGGCAACCGCTC
>JALLOF010000449.1 GCA_027717595.1 Nitrospinae bacterium AH_259_B05_G02_I21
CCCAAAACTGGAAGGCAGGCTTCTACCGTATCCCCGAGAACATGCTAACCCCAACGGAAGCTATTGAGCTGATGAGACAGGAGGGCTCGTAGCAGGACAAATAAGATTATCAACCGAGAACCACCACCATCATGCTGTCGAGAGATTATCGAATCCGCTATGCACCGTCATTTATCCTGGATTATGCGGCGTGGCAGTGCGGACTTACTCGGTAGTTAAGATTATCCCAGGTAATCGTTACTTTCGCTTAGTGGGGGAAAGTTACTATTTCAACCGAAATATGCCCCTGTAGGCAGAGGGGCGTGAGGGGCGATTACATCGTATTATTGACACTTTACGTCTGGAAAATAAACAACCTTTCCGGTCCAAACATTTTAA
>JALLOF010000044.1 GCA_027717595.1 Nitrospinae bacterium AH_259_B05_G02_I21
CTTATGCGGGCGGCCGAAAAATTCGATCCCGACAAAGGGGTGCGCTTCATCACCTACGCCGTCTGGTGGATCACCGCCGCCATCAAGCGGGCGCTGACCAAGCAGACGGGGGTCATCAGCGTCCCCGTGAAGCACCGGGATATGGTCTCCGTGATTCGCCGCACAGAGAACGAACTCGGCCAGCAGCTGGGCCGCGCGCCCATCGGCGATGAGGTCGCCGAGGTCCTCGGGCTCGACCCCCACGACGTCGAGGCGCGACTCCGAGCCAACAGCATCCCGCTGTCGCTCGACGATGCGATCGCCGATGACCCCCGGCTCAGCTACGTGAACACGCTGAAGGGCGACGTCCAGATTGATGAAGGGCTCATCGCTGAGGAGCTCCATGACGCAATCGAACGGCTCATTAGGGGCCTGAGCAAACGAGAACGGGACATCGTCAAGTTGCGCTTCGGTTTGAGCGGCAAGGAGCCGATGACCTTGGAGCAAGTCGGGAAGCGCATGAGGCTGTCCAAAGAGCGGATTCGCCAGATCGAGCGCAAAGCCCTGGAGCGGCTCACGCCGGAAGCGGAAGCCCAGGAACTGGAGGTCTTTCTGAGTTAGCCGGCCTGGAGCCCTCCCGCCTCACCGTCCCTATCCCCGATGGACGAATTGTGGAATAATATAGATCCAACCGTGGTTTTAGGAAACAAGAGGTGCTTTTGTGTCCGTTTAACGGAGGGGAGGATGATTTATGAGGCGATTTAGCAAACGAGAGGCGATCCGCGCCGGAGGCCTCGTAGTGGGCCTCGTCCTGCTGGTGGCGCTGGTGCTGACCTCGTACGCCCAGGCAGGGTCCGGGGATAAGCGGATGGCCCAAGATCTCTGGCAAAAGATCCAGAAAGCCAAGTATCGCAACTGGCCCACAGTGCCCGGCAAGGGCACCATGTACCGGGGCCAGCCCCCTCACGGCAAATTCCTTTCGACCTATCTGAACCCGGAAGCCGCGAAGGGGATGAGGTCCAAGAAAGGCGTGATGCCTGAGGACGCCATCATCGTCAAGGAGAATTACAAGCCCAACCGGCAGTTGGCCGCGGTCACCGTGATGTACAAAGAACCTGGCTACGATCCCATGCACGGCGACTGGTTCTGGAGCAAGTTCAAGCCGGATGGAGAGATACTGAAGGCCGGGAAGCCCGCTGGGTGCATTTCCTGTCATGGGTCGGTGCGCTCGAACGACTACATCTTCACCTTCCCCATCGCACCCATCAAGCCGTAACGGGCCAGTCCTCCGCTCGACGCGCAGCGGGCGACCACGTTCGAGAAATCGGACGGGGCCGCCCGCTGCTTCCGTCTAAGGGCTACGGCCCACCATAATCACCGAAAGACCGCACACCACGACGCACTCGCCCCCGTCCCCCAGGGGCGTATTCCACGCCTAAACCCTCCCGTTTCCGTAAGACAGCCGCCTACGGGCGCCCGGGTGCCCGAGGTCTGGCCCGCTCGGTGAGCCATTGGGCGATGAGGGGAAAGACCTCTTCTCTTGAGTGTTTGCCGAGTATGAGGTCGTTGTGGCCGTAGTCGGCCTTATGGCCGTTGACGCGGCCGAACATCCGGTAGGTCTTATCAGAGCTTGCCACGTGGTCGTAGGAGAAGCGGACGACCTCTGGCGGGGCGAGGTTATCCACCGCGCCCGCCACCAGCAGCACCGGCACCGTGACCTTGCCGAGGCTCTTCGTGTAGTTGTACGAGCCGTCGGCCCGCTCGAACTCGCCCGTGCGAATCAGGTGGATGAACTGGTCGAGGACGCCTTGGGGGATGTCTTCGACCACGTTCAAAAAGAGGTTGGTGACGGTGAGGTGGTCCATGTTCTGGCGGTTGTAGAAGAGTTTGTCCATCGGGGTCTGCACCGCTCCGCCCAGCGGCGAGGTGAGCTTGGCCGGCAGCGTGGTATTGATGGCCAGGGCGGATATCTTCAAAAGCCCCTCCTGCTTGAGTACGCCTTGCAAGAGGTCGTTTGGCGGCTGGGGGATGTTCATCGGGCTGGCCACGGCGACGAGGCCCGCCACTCGGGGGTCGGGCACCCGCTCCATGTACGCGTACAGTATCATCCCCCCCATGGAGTGGCCGACCCAAAAGAGCTTCGGCCGACCCGTGGCCTGGATCACGTAGGAGATGATGGCCGGCACGTCGTGGTCGATGTAGTCGTCCACCGTCCAGTTGGCCTTGCGGGGGTCGAGCGTGGCGCGGGGGATGGTGGCCGGCAGGTCGGCCCAGCGCGTGGTGATGATGCTCTTTAGGGCGCTGAACCCCGGCTTCGTGCTCGCGCCCGCCCCGCGGAGCGACACCACCCAGACGTCGAAGTCGCGGTCGGCCAGGTAGCGGGCCAGGCTGTGGGCCTCGTCGAGGTCCCAAAACGCCCCGTTGTATGAAAAGCCGTGGGTGAGCACAACGGGCCCGAGAAGCTCCGGGGCCCCATTGCGCCGGAAGCGCTTGAGCGCCAGGGTCCAGCCGTCATCGGTCTTCACCCCGTGGTTCTCGACGATTCGTTTCGGCTTGCCGAAGAGCCCCACCGATGAGCCCTTGCCCGCCGGGCCCCCACAGCCGCCCGCCAGCAAGACGACCCCACCGAGCAGGAGGGCCCATGAGGCTAACGGTCGGCGCTCGTTTCGTCGCATTACGTCTACACCCCCTTATGCGTCCTCGTCGGGCGCTGCCTTGTATGTCCGATCCAGCCCCTCGGCGGGCGCAACCGGAGCGAATCCGTACGTCGCCTCGAAGCCGTCTATAGGCGCAACGAAATTGTGGCTCATTACGCGGACCTGGTCAACCGTGATGGACGGGTCGGAGGCCACCCGCTCCGCCACCGCGGCGAGGGCGACGGCGGCAACCCGGGGCAGGGGAACGATGCGGGGGCGGACGCCTAGAACCTCCCCCAGCCGCTCCACCCACGCCCGAAGCGTCATCCGCTCGGGGCCACCAAGCAAGACGGGGCGGTCCACCTCCCCGACACCCTCGGCGGCACTCAGGGCCAAGGCCCGGGCCAGGTCGCCCACGAAGAGGGGTTGGATGAGGCTACGGCCGCCTCCCGGCAGCGGCAGGGGAAGACCTCCTCGCAGGCGGGCCGCCAGACGCACCATGAGCTTGCTGTCCTTTAGACCCCCGGCGCGGCCGTAGACGAGGGATGGTCGCACGACTATCGTCGTCCGACCGCTTGCGCGCAGGATGGCCTCGGCGCGGGCCTTGCTCAGGTGGTAGGCGTTGTCGGCCCCATGGGTGGCGCCGATCGCCGAGACCAGCACGATCCGCTCCAGGCCCGTCGCTTGAGCGGCCTTTGCCAGGGCCTCGGCCGGCCCCTCGTGGAGGGAGTGGAAGTCGCCGGGCCGGGGGGGTTGGATGCCCCCGATACAGTGGAGGACCGCCCGGCAGCCCGCGCACGCCCGCTCCACAGCCCGGGGGTCGTCCGCCCGATCCAGGACGATCTCGGCACCGAGCTCCTGCAGGAAGGCCAGCGCCTCCGGCTCCGTCGTGGGTCGCACGAGGACCCGAAGCGGCGAGGCGCGCTCGGCCAGGGCCGCGGCGGCGTGGCTTCCGATGTAGCCGGCCGCCCCGGTTATCACGATCACAGGAGAGCCTCCCGGCCCGGAGGGGCCCCACACCACCGAACCAGGACCTCGAGGAAAGCCGCCGGGTCGGGCTCGAACTCCAGCGTATGGTGGGCGGTCTCGAAGGTCTCCACCAGGACCCCCTCTCCCAGCCGGTAGAAGAACCGTCGGGTCGCGTCGGTGTCGATGATGGCATCGTGGCCGGCCAAAAAGACGGTCAGGGGCGCCTCGGTGCGGTGGACGGCTGCGAGGGCCATACGTCGAAGACGCCAGACGCAGGCGAAGAAGCGATTCGTGGCGTGCTGGAGGCGGGCCTCATCCGAGCCGATGGCCTCCCGCCTGGCCGGGTTGGCCGTGAAGGCCTCCGGGCCACCGATGGGAATCGGCAGGGTGAGCCCGGGCGCGATGACGGCGCCTAGCGCGACGGCGACCTTCCGGGAAGGGCGCAGATCGACCAGGGGGAAGAGGCCGGGGCTTACGAGGCTCAGCCGCTCGAAGGCCGCCGGAGAACGCCCCAGATAGGCCAGGGCGTAGACGGCCCCCCAGGAGTGCGCCACGGCCTGGAGGGGCCGGCCCGGCCGCTCGGCGTGAATCCACGACACGACTCGGCCGAGGTCGTCCAGGAGCACCGTCGGCGAGGCGGCGTGGCCGCGCTTACCGCCGCTAGTGCCGGAGCCTCGCCGGTCGAGGCAGACGACCCGGAGGCCGGCTCGTGCCAGGGCCTCGCAGCTCGCCGTGAACCAGCCGGCGTGGCTCTCGATGCCGTGCAAGACGATGGCCACCCGCTCGGCCTCCTTCGGCCCGTACGTGTATAGGGCCAGGTCCACCCCGTCGGCCGCCGATAGGGTGTGGCGCTGACCTGTCGCTTTCATGACCGGCCTTCTCTCGGCGGCCAGAGGGTCAGTCGCCTCACAGCAAGCCTCTCGAGCACATCGAGGTGAATCTCGACCCCCAGCCCGGGGGTAAGCTCCACCAACGCCCGGCCCCCTTTGCCGAAGCCGAAGGGATTTGCGGCAAGCTTGGGGCGCAGGAGCCATCGGTCGTAGGAGCCCTCGAACCAACGGGCCTCGGGCAGCAGCGCCGCCAGGTGGCGGCCCGCCGCCGAAAGCACCGACGACTCGCCCACGTGGCACCCGACGAGAAGGTCGAGCCCCGCAGCCGCCCGGCCAATCCTGGCCGCCGGAATTAGCCCGCCCATCTTGGCGATGCGGCAGTTGACGCCCTGGATGGCCTTCGAGTCCCTCAGGCGCACGAGGTCCTCCATCGAGCAGACCCCCTCATCGGCCATCAGAGCCACGGGCGGCGGGACGGGAAGCCGCTCGGTCAACTCGCCCCACGCCGAGGGGGTGACGGGCTGTTCCAGACTCGCCAGCCCCACCCGGCGGGCGACATCCATCACGGCGAGCGCCTCTTCAGGCGACCAGGCGCCGTTGGCGTCGGCCCGAAGCTCCACGCCGGGGCCGAGCCAGCGTCTGGCGGCCTCCAGCATCGAGCCGTCCTCCTCAACGGAGCGGCCGACCTTGAGCTTGGCCGAGGCGAAGCCATAGGCCCGCGCCCCGTAGCAGAGCAGCCGCAGCAGGGCGGGGCGGGCGAAGGGCAACACGGCGCTGTAGGCGACCTCGCCGGCGAGCGGAGGCTCCAGGCCCAAGACCTCGGCCGCCAGGGCGGCGGCGGACCGCCCGGTGGCCCGGCCGAGGGCGTCCAGGAGGGAGAGCTCCAGGGCGGCCCGGGCCGAGGGCGACGGTTGCTCGCCCGCCACGAAAACCCCCAGCGCCCGGTCAATGGCATGGGGAGATGGCCACGCCTCAATGAGGGCCTCCGCGTCGAAGGCCTCGAGCGCCCCCCAGCATCCGTCCATCGTCTCTCCGGTGACGTAGGGCCGGGGCAACCCCTCGCCGACCCCCACCGTCCCGTCGGCAAGCTCCACGACGGCGAAGAGGTTCTCGCTCGAGCGGCGCCGGGCGGCAGCGTGGCCTACGGACCACCGCAGAGGAAGGTGGGCGTGGAAGACCGTAATGCAGGAGATGGCCATGGGCCGGCCGGGTCAATCCCTGATTATGGTGGGCAGGAGGCCGAAGCGATACTCCTTGTTGCGGATCTCGAAGTCGGCGGGCTTCAGGCCCGGATTGAGGACGAGGGCCGTGTACTCGTAGGAGGCCGTGAGCCGCCCCGACCAGTCGCGCAGGACCACCTTGACGGGAAGGTTGTACTCCTTGTCGATGTAGTAGTGGGTTCGGTGGGCGGGGTAGCCGTCCTTCTGGGGCAAGATGCGCTCTACGAGAACGGACGGGCGGCCGTCCACCTCCACATCTCCCTTATGGGTGAGCGAAAGATCGTTGCTGGCCAGGGCCTTGGAGTTTACCCGGATGATTTTCTCGATCAGCATCCCAATGCCCGCACCGGTGATGGGGTGGCGGTTGCCCTGCATGGCCGACGGCCCGTCGGGGCTTATGGCGAATGTGGGCAGAATCAGGTTGATCATCCCACCGATGGTGCCCGCGAACCCCGGGTGGGCCAGAATCCTGTTGCCGTTTTCGCCTTTCACGAAAAGGACTTCCTGGCCTTCTTTGGTCCCGCCCAGCCACTTCATATAGATTTTGAAGGGCTTTTGAAACTTCATGAAGACGGTCTCGCGGGGCATGAGATCGCCGTTGACGCGCTCATGCTTGGTGAAGGTGGCGGTGTAGCCATGGATGGAGGCGAAGCTGTCGCGCGTCGAGACCAGGAGCTTATACGGGTCGGGACTCTGAGCGGAGCGAGCCGATACCGAGGCGACGAGCGCGACGGCTCCCCCAAGCACGGCGATGTAGGCGACGAGACGCACCCGGCGCTACCAACCGGACGTTTTACGGGTCATAGGGCCACTCTCCCGCCGATGTGACGGCCCATCTGAACATCATTCATCCCGACGTTCTCTCTCTTCCGTTCAGACCAACCCGAGGATGGGCAGGTTGAAACCAATCTCATAAGGGCATTATGAATCAGCCCTCGAGCCCTTGGCAACCCCCAACGAGGGGGTGAGCCGGGCGAGGAAGTCGAGGTCGGCGACGAGGTAGGGGTGCTTGACCTGCTCGGCCCTTCCGGCGGCGACGGCGATCCGCTCGGCCTCGAGCGCCGCAAAGGTTCCCGGGGCGAGCCAGCGAAGCTCCAGGGCCCCCAGACGGCCCGACGAGCGCTTGGAGGCGTACTCCACATTCAGCCGCTCCAGGGCCCGGTCGAAGGCGGTCACCCGCTGGTGCCACGCCTCACCAGGCGCATCGCCCTCGCCCTCCTCCAGGCAGAGGACGTAGTGTGGGGGATCGGCCCAGGCCGGACAGACCGTAAAGCGGGTCACCCGGGGGCTGGGGGGCGCGAACACCTCCTCGGCGGCCTCGAGGACCTGGTGCTCGGTCAGCTTCTCACCGGTCACCGAGGAGATGGAGCGGCTCTTGTGGAGGAACACGATGAGGGGGGTGGCGCCGTAGCTGCCGACAACCTCGACGCAGTCCTGGATCTGATACCGATAGAGGCCGGAGCGGTTGGTGAGCACGAGGAAGTACCTCCCGCCCACCTCTACCTCGGGCAACCAGAGGGTCGTGGGGTCCGGTCGATCGGCTTCGGCCTCGGGGATGAACTCGTAGACGTTGCTTCGAAGATCGAGCACGCCGGCCTCCCCGTCGGCGAGCGGCAGGCTCATCCGACCCTCGGATGCGATAAGCCCGAGGTCGCGCACCGCCGCCGGGCCGTAGGCCTCGGGCAGGCGCTCCAGATAGAGGCGCATGGTGCCGCCCGTCCAGCACGAAAGCAGCGTGAGGGTGGGCCAGGCTTCTCGGGGCCTAAGCGCGCCCGCGGCGGCTGAGCGCCGCTCAAGGAGGCGGGCCCGCTCGGGACGGGGCGCGAGGTGTCGGCGCAGCGCCGAGGCGGTGGCCTCCGGAAGGGTCTCCAGGCCCCGGCACGTGCCGTCTCGAACATCCCGGAGCAGCTCTTCGGTGCGCTCGGCCATGAGGTCGGCCACGCGAAGCAGGGTCGAGGGGTTGGGGGTCGAGATGTGTCCGACCTCCTCCTCAAGGGCGAAGCGCACCAGCGCGTAGGTCCGAAGCGCAAACTCCTCGACGGCCGTACAGTCATGGGGGGCGGCCAGGGCGCGGACCAGCGAGCGGGCCTGCGCGGTTACGGTCAACCCCGTGATCGACCCCGTCGGGTACCCTCCTGAGGTCCGCCCGTCCGCCGCAGGAGCCACCAGGGCCAAAAGCTTATGGGTCGAGAGCTTCTCGATCAGGGCCGGGTGGTCCTCGATGGCGGCCCACGCCCACGTCGCCCAGCCCTCCTTGTACGCCCGAAGGAAGCTCTCCGTCACCGGCACAGCCTTGGGCCGGCCCGTGGTGCCGCTGGTCATGAAAAATCGCAGCAGCGGGTCGCTCCGGCTCACCAGGACGTCCGGCTCACCGGCGGCCATCCGCTCCACGTCCGCCGCCACGTCTTCGAAGGTCACCAGGGGGACGGCGCGCCGGAAGGCCTCGGGGTCGTCAATGGTCGAGAAGCCCAATCGCCGCCCGATGGCCGTCTCCCGGTCGCGGGAGAGCAGCTCCGTCAGGAGCTTGCGCTGGCTTCGCCACGGGTCGCTAGCCTCAGCGACGAACGCCTCTTTCAGACGCCGTGCCCGCCACACCGCCAGGCGGGTGACGAGTCGGCCTAGCACTGGGGCCCCTCGAGGTGCCGGCGAAAGAAACGGGTCACCCGCTCCCGGTAGTCCTCCGGCGCGACGGCGAGCCCCTCGTTATGCCGGGCCCCGGGGACGACCCAGAGGGCTTTGGGTTCGTTGGCCTCGGCGTAAAGCCTCTGAGCCACGAAGGGGTCGATAAACGAGTCTCGCTCCCCGTAGATGAAGAGGCAGGGCCGTCCGTTGAGGGAGGCCACGGCCCGCTCCACCGACAGGTAGCGGCGGCGAAGAAACAGACGCAAGGTACCGAGAGAGAGGTCGGTCACGAGGCCGAAGAGCGGGTCGGGAAAGTGGCGCCAGAGCCAGGGGAAATTCACGTAGATGGGTGCGCGCTTCTTGACGTGCCACCTGAGGAGCTCGCGGGTGGAGAAGGCGCTCTCGGCCGCCACGGCCCGCACGGCCGGGTGGGCGCCGGCCCCGCACAGGGCGGCGTTGGCCCCCCGGGACAACCCAAACAGCCCGATGGCCTCCCGGGCGGTCTCCGGGCGGGCGGCGCAGTAGGCGACCGCCGCGAGCAGATCCTCCCGCTCCCTCCACGTCACCCACCGCTCGGGCCGGTAGCCGTCGTCTGAGGGGCTCTCGCCGTGGCCGCGGAAGTCGAAGGCGAAGAGGTGAAAGCCCTCTTCCACGAGGAACGCTGCGGTGCGGGCGGCTTCGTGACGGTCGGCCCCGAAGGGATGGCCGAAGATGATGCAGGGAGCCTGCGAGCGGCCGGAGGCCGCTACGAACGTTCCGGCCAGCCGGGTGCCGTCGGCCGTTGGGAACCGGACTTCCTCACCCACGAGACGCCGGCCGTCGACGGGGCGCTCGGGGGCGGGCAGCGTCAAGAAGATGTAGCAGATGACCGCCATCGCGACGAGGGTCACGAGGAGCCACAGCACAAAGGGAGCTATCAGGAGGTAACTCAGCATGAACGCGATGCGCGGAACGAAGGATAGAAACCCGTCGGACTCAAGGGGCGGCCTCCGGGTGGATGTCGCCCGAGCCCCTCGGAAGCCTCACGCTACCACAGCCTTTTCGTGGTGTCAAACCGATACCGACCGGGGTGGCTTCCTGTTTCGGTAAGCTGTTAGAGATGTAAACGGCTTGGTCCGCCTCAGGCGGATTTCAACCGAAATATGCCCCTGGAGGCAGATGAGCATGGGGGGCGATTACATCGTGAAAGCGACACTTGGTATATAGGTTTCGCAACTAACCTGGGGACGTTATAATGTAGAGAAGCCCTCGAATACTAAGATAGCCCAGCGTTACCATACACTTATAGGATGCTGTTCCTGAGTGGTAAGGAGGGTGGCATGAAAAGGTCGTTTCCGTTTCATACGAGGGCCGCGATACTCCTTCTCCTTACCTCGGTTCTATTCGTCGTCGCTCCTGCCGCGGCTGGAAAGGAGCCCACGCCTGGAGGCAAGAACGTCATCCTTTTCTCCGAGCCCTTCCGCCAGGCTGCGGAACGCTTCCGCCACCTTCACCGCAAGTACGAGTCCGTCGAGTCCATCCTGGTCTCCGTCGAGGAGATCGACAAGGCTGAGAGCGTCCCTTCGGCTAGGCCCGACTTCGACGGCTGGGCCAAGCGCAAGCCGACCAAGGTCAAGATAAAAGGCTACAATTTCGATCTCGCTCTGAAGATCATCTCGTATCTCAAAAGACACAACCGCAAAGAACCCATATCCTCTGTCCTGATACTGGGGACCGGCGGCATCGTCCCGCCGAGCTACTACTTTTATGTGGACTACGACCCCAGGGATTTCCTGTTTGGCAAGTACACGAAGTGGATTGCCTCGGATATTTTCTACGGCTCTCCCGACCTCGACCTTAAATACGACTGGGGCGTGGGAAGGATAGCGGCCAAGACGAACGAGCAGGCCCTGCGGGTCGCAGAGAAGCTCATCCGGTGGAAGAAAGACGGCCCAGAGGCCTTCTCGGACAAGACCATCTACATGGGCGGGAACGTGACGAGCGACTACCGCTACCTCGGCGAGATGTACTACCTCGCTCTCCAGAAAGCCAGGGTCTTTGGCAATAAGCCCTCTTTCTACATGGAGAGCGATAACAAGTTCGCAAGTAAGCAGGCCCTGGAGGTCTTCGCCAAGGAGAGCGCCTCTCTCATGTGGATTTTCTCCCACGGGGCGGGCGACGGGTTTGGCTTCTCCGACGGGCCGCTCTGGGCCAAAGACATCCTCGCTCTGCCGCACAAGAAGGGGCTGCCGCTGGTGCTCTCGCCCTCGTGTCTCGATGCGGGGTTCGACTACGACCTCATCGACCTGCCCTACGACCAGGACGGCCTGTCGGTCGGCGAGGCGATTCTCCAGTCCGAAGGGGCGGGAATCGGCTACCTCGGGGGCTCGAGGATAAACATAACTGGCGCGGAGTTTTACTTCGAGGGCGACCTCCTCAGATTTGACAAGTCCGGCGACATGCCCGACCTCCTTCTCGGGTTTCTCGTCGCCTACCATGCAGGGAAGCGCCGCATCGGGGACGCCTTCAAGGCCGCCCACACCTCGTATCTGAAGAGCAACGGGGTCAAGGGGGCGGATGAGCTTGCCATGTACGTCGACTTTACCCTGCTCGGAGACCCCGTCCTTTCGCTTCCTCCCCCTCCGGCGTTCGCCGAGCGGCCCTTCAGTGGCCTCACCTACCTCGAGCCCCATACCTACGACGACGACGGAGTGCCCGTCTTCTCTTCCGGCATCAAGCGCGTGACGATGAGGCCCAAGTCCCCGGGCGAGTCCGAGCAAATCACCCTGCGGATGATCGATACTCTCAAGCGGAAGGTCCTCGTTCGGAAAGCCGTCCTTAATTCAAGCGGCCAGTATTCTTTCTCTCCGCCTGGAGACTCGCTCTATCTCATCCAGGCTCAAAGCGATGCGGGCCGGATGGTCTGGCAGTACTTCTGGGTCGGCCCGAGCAAACCCCTTGAGTCGCTCTGAGACCCTCTCCGGAGCAGGGCAGGGCGGAGCGGAAGTAAAGAAACTAATGCTTGCGGGAGCGTTAAGTACGTAGTAGCATAAATTAACCTCGCAATCCGAACCCCCCAACCTAACCCTCCCAATCGGTGGGTTCCTGGCCATTTGGTACTATAAGCTTATGAAGGAGGAGGAATGTATATGGCTAAGAATTACCTTGGATGGAAATTGCTGTGTAGTGTTTTTGTAGCGGCGCTGCTCACCTCAGGAGCGTGGGTCAAGGCCGCCGACGCCGCCCGGCTCACCCATCACGAACTCACCGTGAAGGACGAGATGGGCAAGCCCCTGGGGAAAGCCCACTGCATAATTCGAGGTGTTGAGGGCAACTACGCGGCCTCCGTGGTCGCCAGCGTGGACGGGTTTATAACCGCCATGGCCCACCCCGGGGCGACCGTCCAGTGCATTTCGAAAGAGCTGAATTTACACACCGGCAAGATTAAGTCAGGCCGGAAGGACGTCATCACGAAGAAGCAGGAGCTGAAGTCGTGCTGGGCGTGCAATTTAGTCCCTGGTCCTCTAGCCAGCGGCAAGTACGCCTGTTGCGAGGCGGCTCACAAGGATTGCAAGTGGATAGGGGTTCCCGCCGTTTATGGAAGTTGTGAGAATAAGTAGGAATACGGCGAGGCTGCTAGGATTCCTAGTCTTGATATTCTGACTTCTCACCGAGCCCGGAGGGCACCAGCCCTCCGGGCTTCTTTTTGTCTCCAGCTAGTGAGCTTTCAGCGATGGTGGAGTCACGATTATCCCAGGCAATCGTTACTGTCGCTTAGGAGGAAAAGTTACTATTTCAACCGAAATATGCCCCTGGGGGTAGAGGAGCGTGAGGGACGATTACATCGTGAAATATTTACTGAAGGGATTGTGGTGGGCTTTTTTCTAGTCGGGTCCTGTTTCTTAGGTTTGCTCCTGACCATCTTGCTATCGGCGGCCCTTCCTCAAGGCCTTCTTAAGCCTCCTCTGGGCGGCCCGCATTTTAAGCTTGCGGCGGACACTTGGCTTATCATAGCGGGCGCTCCGGCGAATGTCGGAAAAGATGCCCGACTTTTCACACTGCTTCTTAAAGCGTTTGAGGGCCAGTTCAAAGGGCTCGCCTTCCCTGACTCGAACACCCGGCATCTAGCCTTCACTCCCTTCTGCGTAAAAGAATGAGTAACCCTCCCACGGAAGGTAATTTCTCGTATAACTGGGCTAGGGTGGAATCGTCACATAGAAAACCCCCGCCGGTTACCCGGCGGCGATCTGGTCTGGCGGCCACTAGACCGTTATCACGTTTACGGCCTTCAAGCCCATTTCGTCTTCGACGGCCTCGAACTCCATGGCTTGCCCTTCGGCCAGGGCCTTAAAACCCTCGCCCTGGACGGAGGAGTACGATCAATTAACTAATACTAGTCAAGGTTAAATGGAGAACCAAAGGAACAGACCTGGTTAGCCACGAGGAACTAAAGAAACTCATTATGGTTTC
>JALLOF010000450.1 GCA_027717595.1 Nitrospinae bacterium AH_259_B05_G02_I21
CTATCGCCACTCCTGTGACAGAGCTAAGTGATCGAGGTGCAGGGAAACGTCTCCGCGCTCTTGGGCGAGCTGGTCGAACCCAAGGGCGCGACACCGGACGGGAGCAGCGAGACATGATGGAGCAGGCGGTGGAAGAGCTCACCCCGATCGTGGGGACTCGCCCCGCGTGCCGCGCCTTCGGCGTGGCGCCGGCGACGATTTACCGCCGTCGGCGTCCGCCCCAGCCTCCGAAGCCCCGCAAGCCACGGGTGCCGTCGGCGCGGGCGCTGTCGCCAACGGAGCGTCAGGCGGTGATCGAGGAGCTTCACTCGGAGCGCTTCGTGGACCGCTCGCCGGCCCAGGTGTGGGCAACGCTGTTGGACGAGGACAGGTACTTG
>JALLOF010000451.1 GCA_027717595.1 Nitrospinae bacterium AH_259_B05_G02_I21
ATTCTGGCTTGCCCCAAGTGCAAGGGGGAGGTACGGCTGACCGAGGCTGAGGACGGCCTCTCCTGCGATGCCTGCAAACTGCTCTACGAGATAAAAGACGGGATCCCCATCATGCTCGTCGACGAGGCAAAGCCGCTGGAGGGTGGCTAGAGCTCGTGAGGTGATCCGAAACCGCGATGGCCCGCCCAAACGTTGAGAAGACGAAGCTCTCCGTCACGCAGTACCGCCGCCTGCTGAACTACGCCAGGCCCCACTTCCCCAAGCTCTTCGCCGCGATGGGCTGTATGGTCGTGGTGAGCATCACCACGGGGGCCACGGCCTGGCTCGTCCAGCCGGTGCTCGACCACGTCTTTTTGGAAAAGGACCTCTTCTGGCT
>JALLOF010000452.1 GCA_027717595.1 Nitrospinae bacterium AH_259_B05_G02_I21
CGCGCCGTGCGCATCCACATCAACCGAAGGGCCGACCGGCGGATCGAGCGGCTTCGACCGTTGAGGAAGATCATGCGGGAGGTGGACTTCACCCGGCTGTAGGAGACCGACCGCCCGTCGGGGCTGAAGAAGAGCCGCACGGTCGTGGGCGGCTCGATCCGCCGGTCGGCCCTTCGGTTGATGTGGATGCGCACGGCGCGCACCGGCTGGGGGCGGCCGAGATCGAAGACGATCCGGGGGTCGGACTGGCGCCACGCGACCCACTCGTAGCCGCGGCCGCTCCCCAGGTCGGAGTCGACCTCGTCGGTGCCGTACTGGCCATCGACGAGCTGGCGGGCCGTCTCATCGAGATAGAGGTGCAGGCCCCGGCCCGGCC
>JALLOF010000453.1 GCA_027717595.1 Nitrospinae bacterium AH_259_B05_G02_I21
GAGATTGTAAGCCACCAGGCAGAGTTGCAGGTAGGCCTCGTTGGCCCTCCAGCTGCCGGTGGGCGGCTGCTTGTCCAGATTGAAGCCACCCTTGAGCTCCTTGATGACGTTCTCGGCGTTGGCCCGCCCGTTGTAGAGCCGCCAGACGCGCTCGGGGGGATGGTCTGGAGGGAGTGCTGGTCAGTCATGTAAGCCTCCTTTCCCCTAGTGGAGAAGCAGGCCCCAGTATGGCCGACCCGGCCCGGCCGGGCTGGTCAACTTAGTACGTATTATCCCAGGTAATAGTTACTTTGGCTTAGAGGGGAAAAGTTAATATTTCAGGGTAATCTGCCCCTGGAGGTCAGGGGCCACTCAGGGGCAATTACATCGTGAAAT
>JALLOF010000454.1 GCA_027717595.1 Nitrospinae bacterium AH_259_B05_G02_I21
CCGCCATCATCACCGAGCGGGGAATCGTCGAGCCGCCTTACGATGCAGCGCTCAAGGCCGTCTGCTCCGGGTGACGACTTAGAAGTGGGCCCGGATGGCCTCTTCCACCGGCGGGACGAGGTTGGCCCAGTCGGCGTCGGCGGCCTTGTTGACGGTGATGAAGTTGGCCATCACGAAGACGGTCTCCACCCCCTCGATGGCGAATAGCGCCTCTCCCAACGGGTCACCCGCGGCATCGTCTTTGCTCATGTAGTTTTTCATCTCGCCTTCGGCGACGGCCGGTCGGTCAAGGACGAACTTTGCGCTGTTGGGGTTTGGGGTGGGCTGAACGCTCACCTGGACGGGCTCCGTCATTTCGGCTTCCTCCTGCTAAC
>JALLOF010000455.1 GCA_027717595.1 Nitrospinae bacterium AH_259_B05_G02_I21
CGTACGTCTCGAGGAGCACGTTCGCAGCAGTCTCCATCTCGAGAACATACTTGCCGACACGGGTCGTGAAGTAGTTGTAGGCCGCGAGGATCGGAATGGCGACCGCGAGACCGGTGGCGGTCGTGATCAACGCCTCCGAGATGCCCTGGGCGACCAGGCCCGGGTTGGAGAGGCCGGCACGGGCCAGCGCGTCGAACGAGTTGATCATCCCGGAAACGGTCCCGAGGAAGCCGAGGAGCGGCGCGATGTTCGAAATCGTCGCCAGGACGCCGAGGCCACGCTCCAGGCGTGCCAGCTCGTGGGCCGAGGCGGTCTCGATGGTCCGTTCGATCTCGTCCTGAGGACGGCCGTACTTCAAGAGACCGGCCATTACC
>JALLOF010000456.1 GCA_027717595.1 Nitrospinae bacterium AH_259_B05_G02_I21
GCGAAGACCTGGCCGCCCCGGGCCAGCTCGCGGCCGACGGCCTCCTCGATGACCCGCGGGTCGAAGGGCTTGATGTAGGTCTTCACCGCCAGGCGGTCCTCGGGAGGGGTGTTGATGATCGAAAGGTCCCGGATGCCCGCCAGGGCCATGTGCAGGGTGCGAGGGATGGGTGTCGCCGTCATGGTGAGGACGTCGACGCCGGAGCGCATCTTCTTGAGCCGCTCCTTGTGCGCCACGCCGAAGCGCTGCTCCTCGTCTATGATGAGCAGGCCCAGATTGGCGAAAGTCAAATCGTCCTGTAGCAGCCGATGGGTGCCGATGACGATGTCCACACTTCCCGCGGCAAGGCCTTCGACGACTTCGGACTGGCGAG
>JALLOF010000457.1 GCA_027717595.1 Nitrospinae bacterium AH_259_B05_G02_I21
GCACTACGGATTCTCGAAGGACCAGTTTGCAAGCATCTTCTCCAATTGGGAAAAGCCCCTCTACACCGTCCGCACGCCGGCGGCCCGCTGAGTCGGGGAAGGTCCTTATCAATGGCTTCGATCTTTGAGCCCTTTGGCACCTATCGGTTCGTGCTCTTCGGCATCTTTGCGGCCTACGGCCTCTACGACCTGATCGGGCTCGTGGCCTGGTGGAGGAGTCTCCCGCCGCTGGCCCGCAAGCTCACCCTCCTCAAGCTCCTCACCTTGCGGGCCAGCCGCCTGAGGGGCGAGCTGGCCGCCGTCGCCGTGCTCGGCACGGTGGCCGGGCTCCTCATCCTCGCCCAGTGGCGGTGGGTCCAGTAGGAGGTAGGAC
>JALLOF010000458.1 GCA_027717595.1 Nitrospinae bacterium AH_259_B05_G02_I21
CGTCGACGATGATGATCTGCTTGTCCGCCATGAGCTGCTGGATGCGCTGGCAGACCGTCGGGCTGGTTATGCGCCACACGCAGTGGCGGGCGCCGTGGTCGTCCTTGACGTCCATGAAGGGCTGGCGCTCGCCGGGCTCGATCAGGGCGTTGACCTCTCGGGCCGGGTCGGAAAAGACGGCGAAGACGGGCGAGAGGTGGGCTTTGCAGGCCCGCCGGAGGGCCTTCAAGTGTTCCTTCGGTTTGGGGAAGGTCTTCTCATGGGGCAAGATGATACGCTCGTCGTAGCGGGCCAGCTTCACCAGCGCCATCAGCCCGACCCGGTGGCGCGCCGGTTGATCCTGGTAGGTGAAGGTCTGGCTGTAGACGTAGAG
>JALLOF010000459.1 GCA_027717595.1 Nitrospinae bacterium AH_259_B05_G02_I21
AACGAGGTACATCTTGAGGAACGTGAAGGGGGGCCGCAACGTGAGGTCCAGGAGCCCGCCCCGCCGCCCGGCCTGAAAGGCTTCTTCGGCGGCCAGGGTGGTGTAGCGCTCGAGCCGCTCCATGAAATCGCTGATCGAGGCGTACGTGTAGTGCTCCATGGGGTGGCGCAGGTGCCCGGCCCGGGCGTGGCCTGTGAGCTCCACCGCCTCGTGGACGGCCCGCTCGTTGAACCAGCCCGCCCCTTTGCGAAAGAGCCGCAGGTTGTAGTCCGGGTACCAGCCGCAGTGGCGCACCCAGCGATCCCCGAAGTAATTGCGCCGGGCCACGTAATAGCCCGCCGGCTGCGGCTCGTCGGCGGCCGTTATGGCC
>JALLOF010000045.1 GCA_027717595.1 Nitrospinae bacterium AH_259_B05_G02_I21
CCTCTCGGTCACCAGCCGGGAGCGGTTTCGGAACTCGGTCGTGGCCTGGGGCCTCGGGAGAGGAGGGGGTTTATGGCGAGCCGAGCTAGAACTCGACGTTGAGCTCCACCTCGGTGTTGAAGGCTTCGTCGTCGGCTCGGGCGATGCCGGCCACCGTGGAGATCTCGATGCCGTCGGGATCGCCGGCGGTCGGCCCCTTACAACCGTTCTGAGCCTCCCCGCCCAACAGCCAGCCGCCGCCGGCGCTTCACCTCTTATGTCGCGTCTCCCTCTGGGTCAGAATACCTTCTCCTTCAGGCGCCCCTAGAAGGAGTATGTAAACTCGGTGGCAATGGTACTGTTCTCGTCGTCCCGCGTGCCGTCCTTTTTGATAAAGGGCGCGACGTCTGACTCGCCCAGATTGGACTGGTCAAACCGGTACTCCACCACAAACCCCGCGCTCTCGGTGAAGTTAACAGTGATGGCCCCCGTGTGGGACTGCCAGATCTGGGGAATCCGTGGCGTGGAGCTGATCCGCGCCCCGCTACTGTCGTCGAAGTAGTCGTAGCGGTAGGTGAAACCTAGCCACGAAAGCACGTCTAGGTGAATCGTGTTGAAGTAGCCAAACCATTCTGCGTCGGCCGGTCGCTGGCCCGGCAGGGTCAAGAAGGTGATCTGGGCGTGCTCGTCGCGGCCGATGTTGACCTCCCCGCCGATAATGAGTCCCTCTAAGATGGGCAGGTTAATGGTGTAGTCCACATCGAGCACCGTCCGCTGGTCGTGGTTGTCCTGGCCTCCGGCGGCCGCCGCCAGGGCCTCTGCCGGGTCGTCAGCGTTCGGATCGCTCTCCGGGCCGTGGATGACGCTCACCCCCACGTTGAGGAGCTCCCCGAAGGGGGTCACCCCCAGCCGACCCCCGATGGTCTTGTCCCGGTTTCTGTCCTCTACGGCCGAAGTATCATCATCCCAACCGTTCACCCCGTAGACTGCAAAGTCGAGATATTGGGTGACGTTGCCCTGCAGCATCACCCCCGTCAGGTTCGTCGGGATGCCGTTGAGGAAGGTGATGGACTGGGAGAACTGGTATGTGTCGGGGGCATCGAGGAGCTCCCAGCCGATGGGGGCGTTGAACTTACCGACCGTCACATCCCAGCCATCCTCGTCAATCGAGGCGAACATGGGGATAGTTGCCACGACGAAACCCTGCTCGAAGATCTCATCAGCCGTGAGGCTCCCGTCGGCCTCCTCGAAATCGATGTCGGTGCGGACCTTCAGCCAACTGGTGATCTCCTTCTCCAGGTCGATCTCGACTTGGTCCAAGGAGAAATCGGCATCCTCGGGGGTCGCGTTGCTAGTGGCAAGATCCTCGGTGTTGGCGTTCCAGACGAAGCTTGTGTCCACATAGCCACTGATCTTCAGCCCCACGGTCTCCTGGATGCGCTCCTTAAGGCTTTTCTGCTCAGCAGCAGCGGTTTCGGCCTGTTGTTCTAAGGTCTCCACCCGCTCCTTGAGTTCCTGCACCATACTCTTTAGGTTCTCTACTTCCTCTGTCCCTTGGTCGGGGAAGCCGGGAGTGGCGAGGAAGAGGACCAGGAGCGCGCCCACGCTCGCGATACTAACCTTCCTTATGATGCAGCTCCTATCCATTTCCACTCGTTCGGCCTATGTTCTCCCGCCCATGGCCCAATTTTTGCCCATTTACCCTTGGTTCCGAATGCAATTGGATATAATTGAGACATATTGTCCAAAAATTGCCTTCAAAATGGCCTGCCAGAGATATTTTGTCAAGCAAAAAATGGCCTCCGAGGGATTTTTTTCGGCTCGGACATGTGAACGATCCTGTGATCCGGATGCCTTTGGAGCCCTAATCGCCCGGGCCACCCGGCATGTGAAGGCCGATTTGAGCCTAGTTGCGCTCCGGCTCAGGACTATATATATTTATACTTTACCTTAGATTGGTGATTGTGGTAGATTAAGTTTACTTCGGTGGGGAGATTGACCATCTCTCGACACTTGAGCGTGGTGACAATGCGGCCCAGCGGGGGGAGACGTGCCCCCGCGGGCGTCCATCGCTTTTCCCTCTCGAGCAGAGGGAAGGGATGAGGGTCTGCGCCCCCACTTGGGTGGCAGGGTTCAGACGCCATTGTGCCCGTCCTGCGCTCTACTCGACCGGGGAGCCGGAGCGGTTAGGCCGCTGAGGTTTAAGCCATGTTGTCATGGATTCGCCGTCGGGTGTCGGCTGAGGGAGGGAACGCCGCGGTGGAGCTGGCCCTGGTGTTCCCCTTCTTCCTCGCCCTTGTGATGGGGATTATCGAGTTCGGCCGGGTCCTCTACTTCAAGCAAGTTATCACGAACGCCGCGCGGGAGTCCTCGCGGGCTTCTGCGACGGGGTTCGAGTCCTACATTTCGGCGGCCAATCGGGTCTTGAACCCTGCAGGCATTCCAACGCCCTCTGCCTCCTGCTCCTCGAGTCCCTCCGAAGGCTCGGCGTCCATCTGCAGGACCATTGTGACAATCCCGGTGGGTGCCGCTTCCACCCAGGCCCATCAAGTGGACATAGCCTACAGCGCCGCCTACATTACTCCTCTTGGGGCGCTGCTGAACCTTATAGTTGGCGACGCCGGTTTGGGATCGGGGATTACGCTGACCTCCTCGGCGGTGATGCGCGAATGAGGGGTCGGAACGGAGCGCTACGGACCTCTTGGTGAAGGCTGAGCCGGGGCGACCACTTCCAAAGGAGGGCCTGCTTCCTTCTGCAGCCGTTGAACAGCCGATGAAGATGGATTTCTATTTTATACTCATGATTCTTGTCGTCGCCGTGGCCTGGGATCTGCGGTCGTTGAGGATTCCGAACGCCATTACCGCGCCCGCCGCCTTGGCGGGTATTGGATACCACGTGACCACGGCCGGACTTCCAGGCCTGAAGTCCAGTGTCTTGGGCCTCCTGCTGGGCTTGGCGATACTCCTTATTCCATTTTTGCTGGGGGGTCTCGGCGGAGGCGATGTGAAGCTGCTGGCGGCCCTTGGGGCCTGGCTTGGCCCCCGTGGGATTCTCTTTGCGGCGCTGTACGGCGGCTTGGCCGGCGGCCTCTTGGCGCTCGGCGTGATGGTGGCCACCGGTGAGGGCGCCTTCAAGTTTATGAAAACCATCTACGACGACGTGGTATACTTCGTGAGTTTTGGCGAGCGGCCTCCGCTCGCCGAGCGGGGGAAACGGCGCATTCCTTACAGCCTGGCCATTGCCGCAGGCACCCTGGGCTTCATTTTTCTGGGCCCACCGGCGTGATGTAGCCGACGTCGAAGGAGAGGAAGATGGGACGATTTCTTAACCTGCGAACCCTCACCCTTCTTGGGGCGGCCGTCGCCGGCCTCCTTACGATCATTCTGCTGACCCGGTACATAAGTCTGCGGGAGAGCCAAATCTCAGCCCGGCTCGCCCAAGAAGGCCTGACCCACGTGATGTTGGCCAAGAGGGATATTCCAGCGGCCCGGACGATCACTTCTGTGGACGTAGAGAGGACTACCTGGCCAAAGAAAGCATTACCGAAAGACGCCTTTCACGACCTGAAGTCCCTTAAGGATCGGGTGGCGGCCCGAAAGATTATAGCTGGTGAGCCCGTCCTTGAAGGCCACCTCGCCTCCAAGGGAAGCGGGACGGGGCTTGCCGCGATCATCCCCAAGGGCAAGCGGGCCATGGCCGTACGCGTGAACGAAATCGTCGGCGTTGCGGGCTTTATCAAGCCGGGCGATCTCGTTGACGTCATCGTCACCTTGGAGCCGGATGAAGAGACGGGCATCGTCACCAAGACCGTTCTGCAGCGGGTGCCGGTTATTGCCGTCGGGCAGGAAATCTCCCGGGAGGGGGGCAAGCCCAAGCGGGTCACCGCTGTGACCCTTATGGTGAACCCGGCTGATGCCGAGAAGCTGGCGCTGGCGAGCCGCAATGACATCCAGCTGGCGATGCGCAACACGCTTGACAGTGTGAGGGTCTCCACCGTCGGAGCAACGCCCGTCCGCCTCGTTGGATTGCCCCCCAAGCCTGAAAAGGAAGAGGAGCCGCCCCCTGAGCCGAAAGAAGAGGAAGGCCCGCCGCCGGTGATGGTGGAAGTCATTCGAGGCGCCACCCGGGGGATGGAGAAGTTCTAGAGCGTCGACCATGAGCAAAGAAGAGATACTCATCATCGGGCCCGATGCCTCCACGAGGCAGGAGCTTGTCCGGCTGCTTAAGGGCGTGGCCGAAGTGGTCAGCGAAGCTCCCGATTATTCCTCTGGCTACACGTTAGCCACAACGACCAATCCGGGCGTCATCTTCATCGATCTGAGCCCGGACCCCGGCCAGGGCGTCGGGCTCATTGAAAAGCTCGTAGCGGGACACACGGCCTCTGCGATGTTTGTCATCAGCAAGGAGAAAAGCCCCGACCTCATTCTCAAGGTAATGCGATTGGGTGTTCGGGACTTTTTCGTCTTGCCGGACAACGAGGCAGCCATTTCGCACGCCATCGGCACACTCACTCCGGCCATGGTTGAGAAGCCCCCCCCCAGAGGAAAGATTCTGACCGTTTTCAGCCTCCTTGGAGGTTGCGGCGCAACCACGTTGGCGACGAATCTGGCAGGTTGTTTCGCCCTGAATTCGGAGAAGAAAAGCATTCTTTTCGACCTGGACCTCTACAAGGGGGACGTCTCCTTTTTTCTGAATCTCGAGACGCCCTTTACGATTACCGATTTCCAACACAACCTCGGTCGGCTCGACGGGGACCTCCTCGACTCCTCCCTGGCCAAACACCCATCGGGCCTCTTTGTCCTCGGGCACCCCAAGTCCTACGAGGAGATCGAGGACATAACAGGCGAGCACCTCACCCAGGCTCTAAAAAAGCTTAGCCAGCACTATGACTTCGTCGTCGTTGACTGCCTCAAGGCCATTAACGACATTTTCCTCGCCGTCATGGACGCTTCCGACGTAATCGTTCTCGTGGCGCTCCAGACGGTCCCGGCGTTGAAGAACACCAAGCGTTGCCTTGAGCTCTTCGAGCAGCTTGGGTATAATCAAGAGAAGATCAAAGTGGTCTTGAACCGGTTTGCGAAGAAGAAGCTCTTCTCTGTGGACAACGTCGAGAAGACCTTGGATTGGCCCGTCACGGCCACCTTGACGAATCTTGAACAGGAGACGACGGAGGTCATGAACGCCGGTCGGCTTCTCCACGACGTTTTCCCGAAGGCGAAGCTGACCCAGGAAATTTTTTCGCTGGGCGAGACCCTCGCGGGAGAGGCCCCCAAGGTGGCCAAACGGTCGAGGCTGTTAAGATTCCTCAAGAAGTAAGGCTAACCGATGCTACGGCGCCGTCTTAGCAAGATCGATAGGCCCGCTACCCCCGGGGAGGGCTCCCCTGACGCACCCCTCGGGCATACCGACGACCACTATCATGAGGTCAAGGGGGACATACACGCCAAACTCGTCGAAAATCTCGACTTCGCCAGCCTGGAGTCCCTGTCGAACGAGGAGCTCCAGGGGGAAATCCACGAAGCCATTACCCAGCTCGTACGCACCGAGGACGTTCCGCTCAACCATTCCGAGCGGGAGGTCCTCGTCGAAGAGGTGCTCCACGAGGTCCTCGGTTACGGCCCCTTGGAGCACCTCCTCAAGGACCCCTCCATCACCGATATCTTGGCCAACAACTACAACTCGGTCTACATCGAGCGCAAGGGGCTTCTGGAGAAGACCAACATCCGCTTCAAGAACGACGAGCATCTCCTCCACATCATTCACCGCATCGTCGCCGCCGTGGGCCGGCGGATCGATGATTCCTCGCCCATGGTGGACGCCCGGCTTCCTGACGGCAGCCGTATCAACGCCATCATCCCACCCCTTGCTCTTGACGGACCCTGTCTGTCCATTCGCCGGTTTGGGAGCATACCGCTGAAATTCGAGGATTTGATTCGCTTCCAGAGCGTCCTGCCGGAGATGGTGGAGTTTCTGACTGCCTGCGTGAAGGCCAAGCTAAACATCCTCATCTCAGGCGGTACGGGCAGCGGCAAGACGACCCTCCTCAACGCGTTGAGCAGTTTCATCCCCGAAAGCGAGCGGATCGTCACCATCGAGGACAGCGCCGAGCTTCAGCTCCAGCAGCCTCACGTCGTTCGTCTCGAGACGCGGCCGCCCAATATCGAGGGCCAAGGTGAGGTCACCCAGCGCGACCTGGTGAAGAATACGCTACGGATGCGGCCGGACCGGATTATTATCGGCGAGGTCCGGGGCGGTGAGGCCCTCGATATGCTCCAGGCCATGAACACCGGCCACGAGGGTAGCTTGACCACCATTCACGCCAACACCACCCGCGACGCCCTCATGCGGCTGGAGACGATGGTTGCGATGGCGGGCCTCGATCTGCCGGACAAGGCGATCCGCCAGCAAGTTTCCTCAGCGATCGATATCATGATCCAGGTCAACCGGCTCCCCGACGGCAAGCGCAAAGTCGTCCAAATCGCGGAGCTGACGGGTATGGAGGGGGAGACCGTCACCACCCAGGACGTCTTTACCTTCGACCAGCAGGGAGTGGACGGAAACGGCAACGTCTTCGGCGTCTTTCGGGCCACGGGTATCCGGCCTTCTTCTGTGGAGCGGATGGAGGCCTATGGGGTGCGGCTGCCGGAGGGAATATTCGCCGTCCACCGAGAGGTGCCGGGGCTGTGATGAAGCAACTCATCATCGTTTTGGCCATAGCGACCGTTGCGCTCCTTGTCGAAGGCCTCTACCTGATGCTTCGCGACAGGGTGGGGAAAGGCGACAAGTCCATCACCGAAGGTCTCCGGGCCATCCAGGTTGAAACCACGGCCAAAAAACCAGGCGGAGGCATCCTCCGGGTCGTTGTCCTCTCGCATAACCCTGCCATCAACAGGATGCTTGGATCATTACCTTTCACTGAGAAGCTCGACAACGCGCTGGAGCAGGCCCACGTGAGGATGTTGCTGGACCGCTTCCTCCTGTTCGTCGCCCTCTCCGGGCTCGGCTGCGCCACGCTGGCCTACGCCTTTACCGGCAATCCCGTGTTGGGCCCCCTCGGCTTGGTTGGAGGGGTCATGGCCCCGTGGGCCTACGTCATCTATACCAAACGCCGCCGAATGGCCAAGATATCGGAGCAGCTCCCCGAGGCCCTTGATACCATCGTCCGAGGCCTGCGGGCGGGTTACGCCCTGGCGACGGCCTTCGAGATTGTGGCCAATGAGGTTGCCCCGCCCATCAGTACCGAGTTCGCAAAAATCAGAGAAGAGGGCAAGCTCGGGATAAGCCTGAAGGATTCCATGGAAAATCTCCTTCGGCGGTGCGACAACGTGGACATCAAGCTATTCGTCACAAGCGTCCTAATTCAGTGGGAGATCGGTGGCAACCTGACGGAGATCCTCTCCAACCTCAGCTACACGATCCGTGAGAGGTTTAAGCTGAGGGGCCATATCAAGGCGCTCACCGGTGAGGGGCGCCTAAGCGGCTTGGTGTTGGGCCTTCTCCCGGTGGTCGTTGGCTTGTTGATTTACTCCCTCAACCCTGAATACTTCGAACCGCTCCTTGTCACCCCCCTCGGCAAGGCGCTCATGGCTTCGGCTGTGGGACTCGTGCTGATCGGTGCGCTGATGATCAAAAAGATTGTCACCATCGAGATTTAGGAGGCCGGTCCGTGTCGATGCTCTTTTACGCCGTTATAGCCCTCGCGGCCCTCACCGTTGCCGGGATCGGCGTCTTTGTGTATCAGTCCGTTTGGGGCGCCGCCCCGGACGGCGTCCAGGAGCGGCTCCAACACATCAAGTCTCCGGGGAAGGCGTCCGCCCGGGAGGCCGACGAGAAGTTGACCAAAACCCTCCAGTCCCTAAGCCGCCTCACCGCGCCGAAAGAGAAGAGGGAGTTGACGACTCTCCAGAATAAGCTCTCGTACGCTGGCTACCGCCGCCCCAACGTAGCCGTGCATTTCTTTGGTTTGAAAGCCCTGGGGTCGTTGGTCTTTGGAGGGGCCGCGGTGGTCTACTCGTTATTCATTGCCCAGACCATCCTACAGGGTCTCATCCCCGTGATTGTCGGGACGGCTATAGGCCTGTACGGGCCCAACCTGTGGTTGAGAATGAAGACGTCCCGCCGCAATGATGCCATAAGCAAGGCCTTGCCCAATGCGCTCGATTTCCTCGTAGTCTGCGTCGAGGCGGGTTTGGGGCTCGATATGGCGCTCAAGCGGGTGGGGACGGAGCTCGCCGCAACCGCTCCGGTGTTGGCAATGGAGATTAGCCTCGTCTCGCTGGAGCTGAATTCCGGCATTCCTCGCCAACGAGCCCTGGCAAACCTCGGAGAGCGCAACGGACTCGATGATCTCCGCAGCCTTAGCACCATCCTGGTCCAGGCCGACAAGTTCGGCACCTCCATTGCCCAGGCCCTCCGGGTCTCCTCCGATTCCATTCGCACCAAGCGGCGCCAGAAGGCCGAGGAGAAGGCGACCAAGACGACCGTGAAATTGACCTTCCCCCTGGTGCTATTCATCTTGCCGGCCACCTTCATCATCGTCATCGGGCCGAGCATCATCAAGCTCGTTCAGGACTTTCTCCCTCAGTTAAAGTAAGTCCACTTCGCCGGGAACTGGGTCGTGGAAGGAGAGATACGCCCCCATCCGTGGGATTCGGGCGATTAATGGGGCTTGTCCCTTAGCGAAGTATCCCTAAGGGCGTCCTATTGCTGGTTTAGGGTGGATTATGGTTCAGTCTGGCTGTCGCCTGTTTCTGTCTCGCTGGGGCCGGACCCAAAGGTGCACGATTCCGCAAAGAGGCAGTCAGGGACGGGTTTGTCGTAGGTGTCGGCCTGACGCTTGTAGATTGACTGGCCTATGGGACCAGAGACCTCGGCGGGCAGCTCTGGGTTGTCGGGGGCCTTCGGGTTGATGACCTGCCGGCCGAAGTTCATCTCCGTGGCGACGCCGTGGTAGGGAGCGGACTGACGCCGGCTGCAGCCACTCAGCACAACCCCCGCCACGAGCACAACGACGGTTACGGTCCAGCGCGCCTTCATGGCTTGATCCGTCCTTTGAGAGCGGGCTCGGGGATGTAGCCGCTCATGGCCCCGTCGCCCTCGATCATGCGGAGGTTTTTGCGCGCCTTGCCGAACTGTGGGTTGATCTCAAGGGCCTTGGCGTACATGACCTTGGCCTCGTCGTTGAGCCCCAGCATGTAGTAGAGGAACCCGAGGTTGTTGTAGACGACCTCCTCGCGGCCCGCCTGCTTGAACTCCGCGATGGCCTCGGGGTAGCGGCCGAGCATCCCGTAGGCGAAGCCCAGGTTGTTGTGGATCCGCACGTTGTGGGGATCCGAGGCGAGCGCCTTCTGGTACAACTCGACGGCCGGGCTGTAATTGCCCCTGCTGAAGTGGGAAAACCCCAGGTTGTTGAGGTACTTGGGCGAGGAGGGGTTGATGCGGAGGGCCTCCATGTAGGCCTGCTCGGCCTCCTCGGAGCTGCGCATCAAATCATAGGTCATGCCCAGGGCGTTCCAGGCTTGGGCGTAGTCACGCTGGCTGTTGGATGCGGCCTTCAGCGCCTCGACCGCCTCGTCGTATTGGCCGAGCTCCCTCAGGGCGAAGCCTTTGAGGAAGAGGGCCTCGGGCTTCTCCCGTTCCTTCTTTGGCAGGTTCTCTATATGATGGAGGGCCAGGACGTACATGCGCTGGCCTATCAGAAACCGCACCAGTTGCTTGTTGACGACGCCTTCGTGCTTGATGTCCTTTGCGTGAGACCGAAGATTGTCCAGGACCGTGTTTTTGGGCGGGGGGAAGATGTTCTTCTTGTTCGCCGCCTTGGTTCTCTGGCCGCAGCCCCCGAGGAACGCCAGCGCCGCCAGGCACACAACGGCCCAGGCCAGGCCGCATCTCGTCCGGTCCCGCTTCATCGGATAAACCCCATGTATCCGGCGGGCCCGGATTTGAGATACTCCTTCATCTCTTTTTGTTCCCTGGTCTTCTTGCCAAGCTCCGCGTGGGTGAGCTTGCCCAGCAGGAAGAGCTCGAAATCATCCGGGTCGTAGACGGCTTCGTCGCCCGGCATGGGGACGACATCGTCGGGGCCGAGGGGCTTGACCAGGCGCGCGGTCACCGTAATGATAAGTTCGGTCTCGGTGCGGCTGTGGCGCACTTGGCGGAAGAGCGTCCCGATGATGGGAATGTCGCCCAGGAAAGGGACCTTCTGAATCGTGGAGCTTATCTCGTCTTGCAGGAGCCCGGCGATGACGAAGGTCTGGCCGTCCTTGAGCTGAATGGTCGTCTCTGCCCGCTGGGTGGTAAACTTGGGGAAATCCGAAGCGGTTCTTCCCGATACCTCACTCACCTCGGGAGCCACCTTGAGCCATATGGTCTCATCCCCCATAACCGTGGGCGTGAACCGCAGCCGCGTTCCGAACTCCTTAAACTCCACATCAGTCGATCCCACTCCCGAGACACTGACAACAGGCTCCTCCCCGCCCGAGAGGAACGAGGCCGTCTGGCCGCTCAGGGCCACCAGGGTAGGCTCGGCGAGCGTCTTGGCGAAACCCTGTGTCTCCAATAGATTGATAAACCCCCCTATTGAGGCCTGCTTGTTGAGGGCGGTGTCGGCGAGCTGGAAGGCGAGGCCGAAGGCGGAACCAACCGATTGCGGGATGCGGAATTCGTCGGAAATTGCGCCTAGCGGGACGGAACCGGTGTCCGTGGTGGGTTCAAATTCGGTGACGTTGCTGCCAGGTGCAGAGAAAAGAAAGCGATCCTCTCTCTGGCGTGCTCCCGTAATGGAAATCCCCGCCTCCCGCAGGGCCGGCCGGCTCACCAGGGCGATGCGGACCTGGAGCTGGACCTGCTGAGGGCTCTTGACCTTCATGAGATTGATCAAGTTGGGGGCGTGGGGCTGGACGACGGTGATAATCTGATCCATGGTCTGGAGATTAGACACATCACCGAAGATCACCAGCCTGTCCCTGTCCGCTTCGACCTCTACCTGGCTGCCAGGCAACAACTCATCCAGCCGCCTGCGGACCAGCTCGACGTCCGGTGATATCAAGAGGTCGAAGACGTGGTTCGATCCATCCTTGTTCCACACGATGAGGTTAGTCGCGCCGATTTTCTTGCCGTTGATGATAATTTGGTGGGGGGAGATGATGACGACGTCGGCGACCTTGGGCTCGGTCACGCTCACTCGCTGAATGGCATCCGTGCTATCCATCAACTTGGTTTTGCCGACCGTCACGCGGATTTCCTTGGGCGCTCCCCGCTCCTCAAGGAGCGTTCCTTTGTGAAGCTTGAGGGATTGGGCGTGGGTGCTTGCCGGCCCAAGGAGCATGAGGGCGGCTAGGGTGCTCAACGCCAGCTTCGTTCGTCTCGGGGCGACAGGCCCCCGATTTAGGAAGATACCGCCGGGGCCCCGGGAGCCTTCCATCGTGTCGCTCGGGGGAAGCCGTCGATTGCGCGTAGTGCTCGTGGCAGGCGTCATTGAACTAGACCTACGGGACAAGGTGGGCCTTAGAGACATACCTAGTGTAACATCATATAGTTTAACATTACATAGAATCTATTCGCAAGCCCTTTTTCAGCAAAAGGCTCTCCCCTGTGACCCTGTAAATTTCTTGAAGAAAGGGGCAGAAAAGTTGTTTGAACATTGGCAGTGCGGCTCTCCCAATGGTGTTGGCGTGGTGCGGCATCGAGGCCGCGCCAACGGAAGCCGTCATTGCGTGACCACGGTACGATGAGGGAACAGGCAGGGGGCGGCACGCGAAGCCGGAAAATCCCGGCCGGATTGCCATGAAGCGGTATGGTGGACTCTGTGATCACGGAATTGTTATGTATGGTCAAAGGCACCTATTGCCTTTGTAAGTAGAAAGTTAAGCAAATTTGGTGCCACAGTGGGCCGTCTCTTCCCAACCAAAGGGTCGCTTCGCGGTAGTTGGCGTGGAACTGTCTGATAAGAAAGAGATTGACGACAGGCGGGGGGTGGACCATTGTGTCAGTTTAGGGACGGATTATTCCGGCAGGAGGATATCAAGGCGTGCCAGCAGATGTTGGCGACCACGCACCGGGTGTCGGATTTGATACAAGGGAGCCAGGGGAGTCCTTAATCCCCAGAGGTCGTCCGGGCTCTTGTGCCGGCGGGCAGGCCGGGATAGCCGAACCCCCCGGTGACGTTGACAAGTGTGGGGAATGGTGTATATATGGCTGAGAATACACCAGTTCTCCTGATATTCACAGGCTAAACCGTCTCAGAACGACGCCGAGCTGGCTGGGGGAGGGACTGTCAGTGGTGCGGAGCACTCAGCGAAGAGCAGGAGGCGACCCTTTTATGCCCCCAGGGCGATTGTCTCTCTGCCTGTGGCGCGACGAGCGGGGCGTGATCGCCGTCATCGCCGTGCTGCTGCTGACCGCGATGGTCGGGATGGCGGCCCTGGTCGTTGACCTCGGGTGGCTCTACGTCGTTCGCAGCGAGTTGCAAAACGGTGCCGACGCGGGGGCGATGGCCGGGGTGGTCGAGCTCGCCCTGAACGGCCCCACGGATGCCGAGGCGATGGCCGTGGCGTATGCCATCCGGCCTGCGAACTTTCACCTCACCCAGCCCCCTCCGGGGCCCGGGGCGGTGGCCGTCTCCTTCCCTGGGACCGATCAAGTTCG
>JALLOF010000460.1 GCA_027717595.1 Nitrospinae bacterium AH_259_B05_G02_I21
CCCTGTGGGTTTGGCTCGACGACAACACCAACTCCCATAGCCTGATAGGAAAGAGGGGCGGGACGCAAAACGAGTACTGGATTCTCCACCAGGGCGGCGAAGGGTTCAAGGTTCGGGTGTGGGATGGAGGGACTTCTACGGACCGGATAGCCTCGACGGTAGGGGTGGGCAGCACGGGGCAATGGTACTTTGTCGTGGTGTGGCATGATGCCACGGCCAACACCCTGAACATCCAGATAGACGACGGGACCGTCGACAGCAGCTCCTACACGGCAGGAATCAACGACAGCAACAGCGAGTTCGACCTCGGAAGGCAGCCGGGGGGGGACTACTTCGACGGCAGGCTGGATTCGGTAAGCATCTGGAAGCG
>JALLOF010000461.1 GCA_027717595.1 Nitrospinae bacterium AH_259_B05_G02_I21
ATCATACTTGAGGTTTCCCGTCACCACGACCCGCTCGGGGTGGGCCCCCATCGCCCGGATGCGCTCGGCGTCCTGAGAGGTCCGCATGCCGAAGCACGCCACGTGGGCAAGCACGCGGCGGAAAAAGGGCCGCAAGCGCTTATACCCCGGATAGGACCGGTCGGAGATGCGGCCGTTGAGCACGACCACCGGAATCGCCCGCCGGCCGCAGGCCCGCAGGAAGTTCGGCCAAAGCTCGGTCTCGACGAGGCCCACGCACCGGGGCCGCAGCGCCTCGAGCACCCGGCCGACGATCCAGGGGAAATCGAGCGGGAAGTAGAGGACCGCCGCGACCTGGGGCAACTCGCGCAGCGCCGTTCGGTATCCGGT
>JALLOF010000462.1 GCA_027717595.1 Nitrospinae bacterium AH_259_B05_G02_I21
CTGCCAGGTCGAGGTCGAGGTAGCGGAGCGCGGCGAAGCGGCTGAAGAACTGTTCCCTAAGCATCAGGGTCGCCTGGCGCTGGATCGGATCAGCGGGGCGTTTGACGTCGAGGGCAAATGGCAATACGGCGACCCGGATAGGCAGACGAGTGGTTTTCTTTTTCTTCTTCCTCGCCTCCGCCCTATCGAGGCCAGCGAAGCCCACGAGAGCAACTAGGAGGCAAGCGAGGAGGCCTCTAGCCCACCAGCGCCTCATCGATGGGCTCCAACCGTGACGGTGCCGGAGGCGGGCCGATCGAGACCATGGACCGCGTAGCCGTAGGTTCCAGGGGCGGGAAAGCAGAGGCTCGCCGTCCCCCCGGGTGGGAG
>JALLOF010000463.1 GCA_027717595.1 Nitrospinae bacterium AH_259_B05_G02_I21
CTCGATGGGCGCCAGCACGACAAGACCGAAGGTGCCGGCCCAGAAGTCGAACTGGTTCATGAAGTGGGGCATGAACAAGATCACCGGCTGCACAAGGACGAAGACGACGACGCCGAGCGTGACCGCCGCCTTTTTCCGGGTCAGCTTGAACTCGTCCTGCAAGAAGGCCATCAGCGGCTGTCCCATCGCCAGCGAGGAGGTGATCCCGGCGATGTACAGCAGCGCGAACCAGAGCGCTCCGAAGATCTGCCCGGCGGGCAGCTGCTGGAAGAGGGCGGGCATCACGGCGAATGCCATGTCGTATGAGTTGGAGGCCAGCTCCTGCGTGCGCTCGAGACCGAAGAAGGCAACCGCCGCGGGGATCGCCAG
>JALLOF010000464.1 GCA_027717595.1 Nitrospinae bacterium AH_259_B05_G02_I21
GTGTAGAAACCCTCCTCGTGCATGAGCTCCTCACAGTAGAGCGCCCAGCCCTCCACAAGGACCGTCGAGGAGAAGACCTTCCGGACTGGCCACTCCAGCCGGTTGGCCCGGGCGAACTGGAGGTGGTGGCCGGGGTAGGCCTCGTGGAGCGCGGTCACCTGGGCCTTCGTCGGGCAATGGCCCCGAAGGCGCTCGGCGCGAACCTTCGGGTTGGCCTCATCCACCGGAGTCACCCAAAAGTAGCCGGTCTGGTCGGCCTCGAACGCCCCGGGCGGGATGTAGGCGGCATACGGGATGATGACCCGGGAGAAGGAAGGCGTGGGGACAATCTCCAGCCGCTCATTCTCCGGGATGGTCGCCAATACATGC
>JALLOF010000465.1 GCA_027717595.1 Nitrospinae bacterium AH_259_B05_G02_I21
GTCTTGGAGGGCGTAAAGCCCGAGATGCGGATCAGTTGCCTCGAGGCCTTTGGGCCTGTGGTGACCGTTGAGCCTTACGGTGACTTCATGGAGGCCGTCCGCGCCGTCAACGACTCCGTCTACGGCCTTCAGGCGGGCATCTTCACCAACGATCTCTCGGCGGTCCACCGGGCCTACGAGGCCCTGGAGGTGGGGGGCGTCATCATCAACGACGTCCCCGCCTATCGCGTCGACCACATGCCGTACGGTGGCGTGAAGGAATCGGGCTTCGGCCGCGAAGGGTTGAAGTACGCCATCGAAGAGATGACGGAGATGCGCCTGATGGTCTTGAACCTCCAGCCGTAGCGTCCGTCCTCGGCGGGCTGGAC
>JALLOF010000466.1 GCA_027717595.1 Nitrospinae bacterium AH_259_B05_G02_I21
CAGCTGGAGGGCCAACGAGGCCTACCTGCAACTCTGCCTGGTGGCTTACAATCTCTACGTCGGCTACCTCAGGGAGGTCTACGCACCGGGCGGGGCGATCTACCAGACGGTCCAGACCATGCTGCTCATCCACTTCCACGTGGCTGGCCGGTGGGTGAAGCGGGCCAGGCGGTGGGTCATCAGGATCAACCGCTCCTTCGCCTTCAAGCAAGACTTCATGCTCTGCGAGTGGTGCCAACTCCGGTTGCGTCTCTAGCAACCTGCAGCAAAAAGGTCTTGAAGCTCCCTCCAGGGGACGGGTGTCGCCTACAGCCGGAATCGCGGCCCATAGGAGTGCTCAGCCCCTCGTCAGCCAGCCACGGTCGAT
>JALLOF010000467.1 GCA_027717595.1 Nitrospinae bacterium AH_259_B05_G02_I21
CTCTTTCCTATCAGGCTATGGGAGTTGGTGTTGTCGTCGAGCCAAACCCACAGGGCCCAGGTGATGTCGACATCGCCGGCGCTCACATCGGCATTGTCCGCAATAGAAAGATACTCCGAGTTGACCCTGATGAAGTCTGCGGCGTTTCCTATTTTCCCCGCCGCCTGGCCGACGGTGTTGTTGTCGGTCAGGTCGTTGGAGCCGTGGCTATCGCTCCGCGTGCCGCTCGCTTCGTTGAGCTTCCAATGGGCCTTGAGGTCGGTGAGAAGACCGGCCCGGGCGGGCGGGGCGGCGGACAGGATAATAACGCCCGCCGAGAGTGCTATGAGGAGCTTGCGCATCTACGGGCCCCCCCTTATCTCCACC
>JALLOF010000468.1 GCA_027717595.1 Nitrospinae bacterium AH_259_B05_G02_I21
CAATCAGTAGCCGCATCTCTCCGTCCTCCGGCAAAGAGGTAGAGCAGGGCCATGCGCACGGCCACGCCGTTGGCCACCTGCTCGAGGATGAGGCTGAAGGGCCCGTCGGCCACCTCCGGGGCTATCTCGACCCCCCGGTTGATGGGCCCGGGGTGCAAAATCAGCACCTCCGGTTTGGCCAGGCGCACCCGCTCCAGCGTCAGGCACCAGAACCGGCTGTACTCGCGCACCGATGGGAAGAAGGCTTCGCCCTGGCGCTCGCGCTGGACCCTAAGCACCATGATGACATCGGCCCCGGCGACGGCCTCCTCCACCACAGGGGTGGCCTCGGCCCCCAAGGCCTCGATGCCCACCGGAAGCAGCGT
>JALLOF010000469.1 GCA_027717595.1 Nitrospinae bacterium AH_259_B05_G02_I21
AAGAGTTCCAGAAAGAATTCGTCGAGAGATTCAAGCAAGAGATGGAGAAGAAGGATCAACCATCAGATGAACCCAACAATCATTAAGGCTCGTAGTTCCAGAATCGTTTCAAAGCAACCTAGGATTAAAGGATCATATTTTTTGCCTACTATCATCCACAGATATCCTATAATACCTGCCTCCATCGCGGTGGTTTCTCTTGGTCAGTATCCCATGCGTTGGGGGTTGGCCAGGGAGGAGCTTATATGTCAAGCGTTGAGGAAGGCCGCACGATGGTGTTCCACTACACCGGAACATTGGCCGATGGCACGGTTTTCGATTCCTCCCGCGAGCGAAGTCCCATGGAGGTCCAGATAGGCGCGGGC
>JALLOF010000046.1 GCA_027717595.1 Nitrospinae bacterium AH_259_B05_G02_I21
AGTTTGATGCCACCGTGGAGCAGCGCCTTCCGCCGCACCGCATCCTCTGGGCAGCACCTTGGAACTGTCTGATAAAAAATGGGTTGTCGGCAGAGACAATTAGGGAAGAGTTAATCCCAGATTGGGACTTGACGGCGAGAACCGGGAGTTCGAGCCAACTTCCTGTGCCGATAGGCCCGAAGTTGGTGTATGGACATCGACCGTGGCTGGCTTACGAGGGGCAGACAGAGTAACCCCCCACAAGCCGCGGGAACCCACGCCCCACCAGTTTCACTGGCGAGCCAGCTGTGTATAGCCTCAAGTGGGGATTGGAATCTCAGGGTCGCCTAATCTGGGGTGATGGAGCCTGTGAATCGGCCGAGGAGGACATATGCCCTGGCCCCTCCTCACGCCAATATTCTCCAACGCCCTCTCTCAGGACATCCCGTAGCCGAGCATCTTCTTCCTGAGCCCCTCGCGGGAGATCCCAAGCCGCTTGGCCGCCTTCTGCTTGTTGCCGTCCGTCTCGGCCAGGGCCTGACGGATGGCTTCCACCTCCACCTGGCGGACCACATCCTTGAGGGTCCCCGGCGCGGAAGCGGTCTCCCCAACTGCCCGAGCGTCCGCGGTCCGTACGTGCTTGGAAAGCAGCGACGGTGTCAGCAGGCTTGAAGGGTCGGCCAGAGTGACGGCCCGCTCGATCTCATTCTTAAGCTCCCGTACATTGCCCGGCCACGCGTAGGCCGTGAATCGCTCGATGATCTCCGGGGCGATGCCCTTGAGCTCTTTCTTCCGCGTCAGGGGGAAGGTCGTGAAGAAGTGCTCAGCCAGCTCAGGGATGACCTCCGGGTGCTCCCGCAGCGCGGGAAGATGGATCGGAAAAGCATTGAGCCGCCAGAAGAGGTCTTCTCGGAAGGAGCCTTGCTCGATGGATTCGGGGAGGTTTTGATTGGTGGCCGCGAGCACCCTCACATCGACCTTCATGGGTTTGGACGCCCCCAGGCGATAGATCTCCCCATCCTCAAACACCCGCAAGAGCTTTGCCTGAAGCCCGACAGCCATGTCCCCGATCTCGTCAAGGAAGATGGTGCCGCCGTCGGCCTGCTCGAACTTGCCGGGACGCTTGTCCACCCCCGTGGCGACCCCCTTCTCAATACCGAACAGCTCAGCCTCCAGGAGGCTCTCTGGGAGGGCGGCGCAGTTGAGGGGCAGGAAGGGTTTCTCGCTCCGATCGCTGTTATAGTGAATGGTCTTGGCGATGAGTTCCTTGCCGGTGCCGCTCTCGCCCGTGACGAGCACGTTGATGGAGCTGTCGATCGCCTTCTCAACGAGCCTAATCACCTGCGTCATCGCGTTGCTGCGCCCTACGATGGCGGTGAAGGGAAAGTGGTCGGAAATTTCCTGGCGGAGCCTTAGGTTCTCCTGGGCGAGCATGGTATTGTTATCGACCATGGCGTGGAGCTGAATCGTCCGCTCGATGATCAGGGCTGCCTGGTTGGCAAGGCCCTCGAGAAGTTCTGCGTCCTCGAGAGTAAATGTTCCGAGCAGCTTATTGAGGACCTGGAACGCCCCGATGATTCGGCCCTCCTTGCCCCGCAAGGGGACGCAGCAGATGGTCTTGGTCCGATAGCCCGTTCGTTCGTCCACTACAGGGCTGAATCGCTCGTCGGCGTAGGCATCCTCGACGCAGACCACCTCGCCCGTGGAGACAACGTGGCCTGCCACTCCGGTTTTCGCATCGATCCGAAGCGTCTCGGTTTCCTCAACCCCGAGGGCCACCTTGGCCCAAAGCTCCTCGCCTGATTCGCTCAGCAGGAAGAGGGTGCTTCGCTCAGCGTCCAATAGCAGGCGCGCTTCATTGGCGATGACGGCGAGCAGCCCATCAAAGTCATCCTTCCCTGAGATAGCCAACGTGGTCTTGGAAAGCTTGGAGAGGCGTTCGAGCTTCTGGAGCATGGAGGTTCTAGAAAGAAGCATATCCTCGCCTGGCTCGATTCCCAGTTCCTCTATGGAATGGACGAGCATCGCGTCGAGCTGTTCCGATAGCGCATGGAACACCTCTTCCGCCGTCGTGTAGCCCTCTCTAATGAGAACCTGGCCCAGTTTGCCAGCTTCCTTATCCTGGAGGTCGAGGCAGCTTTTGAGCTGTTCAGGTGTCAGGACACCATTATTGACGAGAATTTCGCCGATGGGAGTGGGGGCCATTAAGTTAGGTCCTCTCCTTCTTCGAGCTCCCATAATGATAACCTGAGTTTACGCAGCATTTGCCGTCAGATGGCCTAAATATTCACTTTTGGCCGTGCATTCTAGGGAAGAAGGTAACCAAAGAGACAAAAACATCCAATTTAAGTTTATCACAATTTTGACTACTTCGCCCCATAATCCAGGATCAACTGAAAATCGATTGGTGCGGCGTCTGTTGCGGTCCTTACCACGGATGAGTTCAACCCTGATACGGTTGGGTCTGGCGAACATAACCTGATGCATATGTACGGACTTCCCCCAAGAGTACGACGCGTTTGGCCTCCCCCCGCCGGAAGTCCTGGAAGAGGGGGCTCTTTTGGAGGACCTCGAGACTGATCTTAATCATAACAACGTCCCAGATGGAAATCAACTGAGTCGCCTGTAGTAGCACCGGTGTCAACACCAGGTCTGCACACAGGGCGACGATCATGACTATGGCGGAGAGATATCCAAAGGATACCGTAGGCGCGAAGTTGGAAGCCAATAGGGTCAGGAACCCCATTGCCAGGGCCACCGAAGTAATGCAGATGGGCCGCCCTCGCCTCCCTGCCCGATATCCTTTCTGTAATGCATGCCTTCGAATGAAATCTTCTCCAACTCCTGGTAGACCCGTTGGCCGGCTTTATCCAGGCTCGGGTCCCCCACGACCACCACGATGGCCGTCACCATCAGCAAGACCAGCTGAGAGATGGTGTAGAGACGCACCCTTTTGTCCAACCCCAGCGGCCCGTCACAAAACGCCGGCAGGCCGACCTTCCTGAGGTAGGTGACAAAGGGCTTGGCGCCGCTGGAAGAGGTTAGGTGCTTCTCGTCGAACCGGACGGTCTTGACCTTGCCCTGGCCCCAGAGATTTGCTACAGTCGTATTCACCTTTTAGGTACCTCCTCTGGGGCGAAGTGGTGCGCTCTAACAACCCCACTTTACTACAGTTGGAGGCTTTTCTTCTTCAAAATCACACCGCCAAATCCCAATCTGGGTTAATATTTCCTCTCTAAGCAAGTTGGCCGTGTCAAGGAATGTTAGCCCCTTAGTAACAGGTGCAGAAGGCATTGCACCCTGCCCCGTCACTGCGGTTGTGCAACGGCACGAGCTTCTTTATAGTAGCTCCATCGGGCGTCTCCGCCCGATGGGAGGGTTGATCGGTGGATAGGCCCCGGGCCATCACGGTGGACCGCCTGACGAAGTTCTTCCCCGCCCCATGGACGTGGTCTCGTCTTATGCGCCCCTGGCAGCCGGTGGAGCCGACCCGGGCGCTGTGGGAGTTCGCCCTCTCCGTGGCACAAGGCGAGCTGGTGGTGCTGGTGGGCCCCAACGGCTCCGGCAAGACGACCCTGCTGAAGATTTTGAGCAGCCTAATTCTACCGACATCGGGAAGCGTCAGGGTGTTGGGGATGGACCCCGCCCGCCAGGCCGACGAGGTTAAGGCCCAGGTGGGGCTCATCACAGGCGACGAGAGGAGCTTCTACTGGCGGCTCTCCGCCACAGAGAACCTCCGCTTCTTCGCCACACTATACGGCTTGCGGGGAGAGGCGGCACGGGCGCGGGTCGCTTGGCTCCTTGATCTGCTGGAGGTCGAGGGCCCGGACCGGCGGGTCCAGGTGCTTTCGGCCGGGATGAGGCAACGGCTGGCCATAGCCCGGGGCCTGCTCGCCGACCCCCCCGTCTTGCTCCTGGACGAGCCCACCCGGCATCTGGACCCGCCCACGACGCGCCGGGTCCAGGCGTTCATCCGCCACGAGCTGGTCGAACGCCAGGGCAAAACGGTGCTCTACGCGACCCACTCCGTCCACGAGGCGGCGAGCCTGGCCGATCGTGTGGCTGTGTTGCACGCCGGGCGCTTGGCCGCGGTGGGGACGCTTCCCGACCTCGCCAAGACCGTTGGCCACTCGGGCTCCGACGTTGAGACGCTCTACGCCTTGCTGGCGAAAGATGGTCACCCCGGCCAAAAAGCCCCCATTGCGGAGGACTCGCCTTCTCGGACGGGCGAGGAAGTGTCATGAATTGGCGGGTGCTGCCGGCGTTTCTCAAAAAAGATTTCCTCGTTGACAGCAGCTATATCTATTCTTTTGGCTCTAATATCCTGTATGTTGCCATCTCCATGGCCACCTTCTTCTTCATCGATCGGCTCTTCGGCAACCGCCTGGTGTCTCACCTGGAGCCATTCGGGGTCGCGTTCTTCTCCTACGTGCTGCTGAATCTGGCCTTTTTCAACTATGTGGGGACGAGCCTGGGCGGCGTGGCGGGCCGACTCTCAAGTGAGCGCCAAATGGGCACGCTGGAGGCCCTGCTCATGACCCCGACATCCATGGCCACGTTTGTCCTGTCCATGAACCTGTGGAACTTTTGTATTGCCACCTTCGATATGGTCCTCTATCTGCTCGTCGGCGCCCTGGTCTTCGGTGTCGACTTCTCCTCGGTAAACCTCCTGTCGGCGGGATGCATCCTGGGCCTGAGCGTTTTGGCGTTTTCCTGTCTGGGGACCCTCGATGCCTGTTTCGTCCTCGCCTTCCAGCGGGGCAGCCCCGTGGCATGGTTCGCCGGGAGCCTCTTGGGGCTGGTCGGAGGGGTGTACGTACCCGTGAGCGTCCTGCCCGACTGGCTGCAGCTCGTGGCCCGGTTGAACCCCGTAACGTATGCTGTCGAGGCGATGCAACGGGCGGTTTACCATGGCGCCTCGCTCCGGGACGTCAGCCCCCACGCCACAGCCCTCGCGCTCTTTGTTCTCCTCTTGATCCCGGTCAGCTATTGGACCCTCACCCGGGCCATTCGCAGGGCGAAAATCAACGGCAGCCTGACCCACTACTGACCGGCTCTTCGCAGGGATCGGGTCGGAGCAACGGAGGCGATTAATCTTCGTCGCTACGGACGGGTGTGTCCTGCCAGACGGCGGAGGCAAAAGGCCACATACCCTCGCCAGCCGGTCGCTCCCCCGGCCTGGAGGGTGAGGCGGGTGGAGGCTGGCCGGAGCGTCAACCAGAGGTAGCGGAGCCGCTTACTCCAGGTGGGGCAGCGCGACCCGTAGATGAGCCAGCCCCAGAGGAGGGAGCCCCGATGGCGCTCGAACCGGTGCACCAGTCGACGCTCCGGAAGGGTGAGGGGGACCCCGGCGAGGGCCACGTGAATCTCCGATGGGACGGGAGCGGCGGCATAACGGGCCGCCAGCAGGAGGCTCATAGCGAGGGAGGAGAGAAGCCCAAAAGACTGCGCTTCGTCCAGCAGGAGGGGCCAGTCGAGCGAATCGCCGTATCGCTCGATGACGGCGGCCATGTCGGCCAGCAGCATGAGCCGGTCGTAACGATGCACGACGGCGTGGTCGGCCAGGTGGAGCAGCAGGTGATGGGGGGCCAGTCCCTGGGTCGCGTAGCCGGCCAGGTCGAAGCCCTGCGCGTCGGTCCAGAGGCGCTCGTCGTTCACGGCGGTCACAAGGCCGTAGGGGAGGCTGGTGTTCCTCAGGTGCCAGTGGAGATGGAGAGAGGCTCGATAAGGGTCGGGGTGTCTCAACCAAGATGAGTTGAGGGTGACGCCGACAGAGGGGATCCCCTCCGCCTCGGGGCCAGTGAACGCTTCGTAGCCCATCTCGGACAGAACGCGGGCGGCTTTGGAGAAATCACCGGGACGAAGAAGCAGGTCCACATCGCCCATGGGGCGGCAGCCCACCGAAGGGTAGACCGCCTCGGCCAGGTGGGCGCCTTTCAACACCACCACGTCCACCCCAGCCTGGTGAAGCTGGGCGATGATAGAGGCCACCCCCTTGAAAATGCGAAGGTTCCGGGCCGCTATAGCATAATGAAACTGGGTGAGCCGGTGGCGAACGGCCTCGGGAAGCGCGGCGGCAAATTGTTCATCCGTCTGACACCGGTAACCGAAGAGACCTCCCAGCCCCTCTCGCAAAACAAGGTCGATCCACTCTTCCCAGTCAAACGGCTCTTCCGGGTGATCACGTGAAGCGCCAGGGGTCGCCGTCCTCCCTCGGGCCAGAAGCTCGTGAGTGATCCGGTAGGCGGGGGTCGCCCGCATGCGGCGAATGAGCCTCCAGCCCCCGTCTGGTATCCAGGGTGCGAGTCGTCCGATGAGGAACCATCTCTGCAGGGAAGGAAGAGGTCGCCAGGTGTCTCCACGATGAACGGCCGTCACTCTCCCGAGGATAGCGTCGGCAGGGACAACCTCGGCGGTTCCGAGGAGGGCGTCGCCCCGCAGGAGGAACGTGACGTCGCCGTTGGTCTCAAGGCGCCTGATGATGCGGTGGGCGATGTGGCGGTCACCCCGCTGGTAGAAGGCGATGACACCCGGGCGGAGGTCGGCGGACCTGCAAGGGGCGACCTCGATGAGCTCGCCGTTGCGGATGGTGCGGCCCATGCTGTAGCCGGGGGCTCGCATCCGAAAGCGGTTGCCTTGCTGGAGGATGGGGCGGGCGAGTGCAAGGAGCTCTGCCCCGGAGGCGTACAGCACTCGGGGCCTCTCCGTGGCGGGGGTCTTCGCTTCCGACCGGTCAGACGGGATGGGGGCCATTCTGCTACCCGCGTGCGGCGTGGCGTACAAAGGGAACAACTGCCTCATCGGGACGGAAGGTCAGCTCATAGACCGGCACCGAGGTGGTCAGTTGGTCGAGGAACTCGAGGGTCCAGGCCATGCCTTCGTGGTCCCACAGGGGCGGGAACGACGTTTGGAGCAGGCGGCAGGCGGCCTCGGCCGGAGGGAGCCGGCGGAGGGTGTTCTCAGGACCGTGGGCAAGGAGAAAGAGTTCGTTCACCGGGCACCCTTCCGGGGAGGTGGCGGGATAGGTCCCGTGCCACGGGGTGCCGTACATCCAAAAGCCATTGTCCCTGGGCCGCAGGATGATCCGGTCGTCATTGAGAATGGTCGCCTCCCCGTCCCAGAGGCCCGCCATCGTAGATTTGCCCCGGCCCGAGACGCCGGCGAAACAGTAGCCCCGCCCTTCGTCCAGCACGGCGCAGGCGTGAAGGAGCAGGCCCCGCCCTTGCGCCAATAGCTGGATGGTCAATATCTGATCGAGAGGATAGCCTAGAGGATTCTCCAGATAAGGCCTCCCCCTGCTTTCCGGCCGGAGGACGTAGAGGTTTCCCCGCGTGAAATCGGGTGCCATGACGAGCCCGATGTTGTTTCGTTCTTGGAGCGCGTCGTAGGAGCATCCATAGATGGCCACAAGGCCGTTGGCCTTGACCATGCACCACGTTGTGCCGGTGTCGAAGCAGAGGAAACTGTTGCTCAGCAGAGGCGGGGGACCGCGGTGGACGTCTAGGATGACATCGGGGGTGCCGCCGCCGAGGAAGGAGTCGTAGGGTGAGATGAAGCGGCAGGTGGCCTCGGGGCTTGTTGGCCGGAAGCAAATACGCGAGTCACCGATCTGCAGGGTCGTATCGGCTGTCATGAAACGCACCCCCCGGCCGTTCCTCTGCCCCAAGATATCATAATATTAGAGGGAAAAGAAACCCCTCCTCAGACGATCCTTTGGATCCTTTTCACTGCGCCTTGGATATCGCCTCAAGGTCGTGCGCGACATACATGCTTTGGAGCCAGGGCGCTTCGGGGAAAACTCTCCAGGACGAGATTCCGTGCCATTGATCAATTTTGACATTGTGGTTTTTAGCATTGAGTTCAGCGATGGCGAGGAGTTCTCCAGCAAACTGATGCCATCCAAGGCCAGCGATGTTGCCAAAGCACATTGGTACCTTCATCAGCATTCGCTTTCCCGGAAGCGAAAGGACCTGCAAGGCGTCGCGAGTGGACGAGTAAGTGGCGAAATCACATGCAATGAATCCGACAGGCGGGTGGCGGGAGTCGCGGACGAAGTCGGGAACGGATTGCGCGACATCACCGATGATGAGGGTGGTTCGAGAGCTCAGCCGCTGCCGTAAGGCTGCTTCGTCCATCGGATATTGCCCCGGGTTCAACATGTCGGGATGGTCCCGGTAGTCCCCACAGAGTTCTGGGTAACCCTTCCCAGTGTCGAATCCGTAGACCTTAGTTATGACGCCCGTTTCTCGTTCGACCGCAGAGGCGTACTCTTCGAGGATAAGGAGGCCTTCCCCATCCGCCACTCCAAACTCAATTGCAGAGATTGCGGGCACCTTTTTATCGATCGCCTGGTATGCAGCGTGGAGGAGCCCAAAGAGGTATGGGGGTCGAGCACAGGCATCCCATCGGCTTTTCATTTGCATCGGGACGGGAACGACGGATAAGACTTTCTTGACCAACAGCCTAAAGGGTGGCTCTCTAGCCAATTCCGTAGCCAAAAAGCGATGAGCCCATCTCCTGATAAACTTAGGGACGAACTTACCAATTCTATTCATGACGTTTCAACACGTGTGCTGTCTGAACCGTAGGCTTTAATAGAACAGACCTTTCTTCGAGCCCCAGTAGACACCTGTCCATCAGCTTCGTGAATCTAAAGAGGCGTCCATTGTGCTCTACCGGTACGACCAGCGGTCGTCGAGAGGCCATCGTTAAGTCTCTCGGAGCATTTCATAAAAAGAGGCAGGGCACCCGGCTTGGATGACCTGCTTCGGACTAGATCTCGAAGGAAGGATATGTGCGGTGGGGTAAAGTGGCATGCGACCTCGTGGCTCGCCGGCCGGAAGTGGATGCGCAAGGCGCCGATCTGGAGGGTAGCATTAACTCTCATGAGATGTATTGCCGGTGGTCCCGTAGGGCCTCTTTGAAGTCTGGCTTCACGAACCTAAAGCCACGCCAGGAGTTTTTCCCACTTTACAGCCTCCTCTGCCCGTTGGTGCATCAGTTTTGCAGTTTTGAAGCACGGACTCTTCGGCCATGACTTTGATGCGGAGTATCACCGGGGGGTCAAACGTCTTCTTCTTTTCCATGGCATTTCTCCTTTCCTCCCGCGGCCCATCTGGCTTGCCGGCGGCCGGGGTCTCACGTCATCAGGCGACTACCCGCAAGGGAATGACCGTGCGTTCGGATTCTTCTTGTTCCTTTTTCCTGTCGAGTCGTCGAAGGTCAAGCACGGGATTTTTGGGATAGATGCCTATGGCGGCAGCCTGACGGTGGGTCAGCTCGCACAAGAACTCCACCGGTTTGTCGAGCACCCCGTGGACCAGCTCGGACTGCGCGGGGCAGTGGTCGCAGAGATACTCAATCTCGCACTGGTTGCACAGGAAATCCCGCGGCCGGGCCTTGGTACGCGCGCCCAGCAAGAAGGTATTGAACCCTTCGGCGAAGGAGCCCTGTCGGAGGTCGTAGCTATTGAGCCGAGAGATCGTACAGAGGCTCAGACGCCCGTGGGAGTCAATGTGGAAAGCCTGGATGCCCGCCCCGCAGCCATACAGATTCGAGCGGTCAAAGTCCACGTCTCGCAATTCCTGGGCCGATTCTTGCAAAGCTGAGGCATATTCGGGGTCGGCCATCTGCATCTCGACGATTTCCATGGTATCGAGACGGAAATTGCAGGGAAGCTTGGACCCGTTAAGGCGGGGGTTGATTAGGTATTCTACCTTGAAGCCTTTCAGCCCCAGGCTCTCGGAATAGGCCCGCATGTCAGCGATTTCGTGCTTGTTGATGGTGAGACCGACGGCTTTCAGCTTGAGCTGCAACCCCCGCTCGTGGAGAAGCTCGATCCCCCGGATGCACTTTTTATACGAGCCGGGCAGGCCGGTGACCGCCTCGTAGGTGGCCTCCGTCATGCCGTAGAGAGTGATCTCGATCTTGCGCGGAGGCCACAGAGCAAGGTAGTCTGCAATCTTGTGGGTAATCATAGTCCCGTTGGTGAAGATGGTGACGAGTAACCCCTTCTTCTTGGCATATGTATAGATATCGAGAAAGTCTGGGCGTAGAAAGGGGTCTCCTCCCGACAGCAAAAGCCACAGGCAGCCGGCGTCGGTGATTTCGTCGAAAATCCGAAAGATTTCTTTCGTGCTCAGCTCGGTGGCCCGCGCCGCCCGGTCGTTGGCCGGCAGATTGATGTAGCAATGTTTGCAACTCAGGTTGCAGCGGTCGGTCAGCTCCATGGACCCCACAAGGGGAATCCGAAGTTTGTGGCCTTTCTCACCTAACGAGTCGAAGAATACCTCGGGATTAAATTCAGGAAAGACGGTACATCCCATATGCTTTATCCTCCCCTCCATGGAGAAAGGGCTTTCATCAGGGCGGATTCACAGCTTCTCGGCCGGTCGCTGCTTGCGGGGTGACCTCGGTCACCGCCTCGATTTCCTTCAGCTGCTCGACGAAGGTGAGCAGGTGCTCGGTGAGGTCTTCCTCTCCGATGTCGAACTCGCTTGCGAGCGCATCTCGAATGGCCGCCAGGTCTTCCGTACCATCCAGGAGGTCCCAGATCCGTCCTGCCGTGGCGTTCAGCGAATAGAGGCACCCCAGATCACCCACCTTCTGCTTGATGGGCACGAGAATCATCTCGTCGGCGATTTGGCGAAATACAAATTCAGGATTGCGGCGATAACGTTGGGAAAGCGGCATGGAGAGCACCAGGGAACCCGAATATTGGCGGCAAAAACAGTTATGTACTTATTAAAGTTTAAGTTAGGCCTCTGGCCTTGTCAAGGATGATTGGCCGCCAATCCGGTGCAAGGCGAGCCCCCGGTCCTCAGGGCGGATCCTATGGCGGCGAAACTCCTCGTACATTGTACGGACGGCCTCTTGCTCGGCCTCAGTAATGACTCGTCCCAGCCGGTCTTCATAGAATTGGATCATCTGCGAAACCATGGCACCTCTTTCCATCCCGCCTAAAGGTGATGAAGACTTCCGGGTTCCAAGCCCGGGGGCATCCCCTTTTGGGTTCTTATCGTATATGTGACTGCAAGTTTAATGCCATTTCTGCCTCCTGGCTTCCCATCATGCTCCCCGCAATAGCAACAACCTTGAAAAGGCTTGATGCCAAAAGACTTACCGGAATCCGGCAAGTCTGATACCCCTCCACGCCAGAGCGAGGATCGACCCTTTCAGAAGCCAGAAGTGTCAAAAGGTGTCTGAGGCTCAGCGACCAGTGTAGGATTTGCGGCAGGCGCGGGGACTTGGGCTCAATCCCTCCCTCTTTCTCTGGACCGCGGCCTGGGGTGGGTGGACCCCGGGCGGCGGAGCCCGCGGATGCGGCGCTCGAAGGGCCGAAGCCTGCGGCCGAAGGCTTGGTCGGGCGTCCGCGGGGGGAGTACGGCGGGCTGAAGGATTTTCACCTTCGGAGTGGCGGCCGGGCTCAACGGCGAGATGCCCTCTTCCTCGGACAAGGCTTCCTCCGGGGCCAGCGGCTCTTCAATGGTGGCCGAGTGCCTCCTTCCGAAGCCCTCCGTGGACAGTCTGGCCTCCGGCGCACGGGTCATCCCCTCTCCAAACAGGCGAAGTTGTTGAGATGCGGCCAGGGCGTCCTGCACAGCCGGGTTGAGCCCTTGGGGGACACGACTGGCGATGGTCTGGAGGAGTTCCATCTGGTGGTGGCCGGTCACTTCGATGGACCAATATGCGCCAGCGGCGGTCAGCGCCTCCCGTGGAAGCGTCTGAAGGTTCTCCATCACTCTCTGGATCGCCTCCCCATAGGCCTCGAGAGCAGGTGGCACGAGCTGGAACTTCTCCTTCAGGACCATGAGCTGGACTTCTCGCAGACGCCGATGAGACATGAGGAGGCGAAAGGTGAGGGCCCGGTAGGGGTCTTCTTGGGTGAGCGCGGCAAGCGTCTCGATCTCGGTGCGCCTAAACGCCTCGTAATCGGGTTGGTCGGGATAGCTCAGGTAATCGGGTTGGTCGGGATAGC
>JALLOF010000470.1 GCA_027717595.1 Nitrospinae bacterium AH_259_B05_G02_I21
CTGAAGAGTTCAAGACGGGGCTTGAGCTGCTGACCACCGACAAGGGAGGCCTCACCTATCAGCCGGTGCTCGGCCTCCATGAGAACGTGGCCGAAATTGACTTCTCCTCCATGTATCCAACCATCATGGCGACCTACAACGTCTCCCCCGAGACGGTGGGATGCGCCTGTTGTAGCCACGTCGTGCCAGAGATCGGCACCTCCATCTGCCGCAGGAGGGAGGGGCTGGTGCCGAAGACCTTAAGGCCCATCCTACAGAAGCGGGCACGCTACAAGGAGCTCATGAAAACGGCGGGCTCGGACGAGGAGCGAGAGGTCTATGACGGGAGGCAGTCGGCCCTCAAGTGGATGCTGGTGACCTGCTT
>JALLOF010000471.1 GCA_027717595.1 Nitrospinae bacterium AH_259_B05_G02_I21
TTGTTGTACTGGTCGGGCATGCAGTACTTATCCGGAAGCTCACGCGCAAGGCGCTGGGCTTCGCGCTGGGCTCCGTCGGAGCCTTCCATGGGATCGGAGTACATGATACCGGCCCCGTAGGAGGTGACGATCTTTTTGCGCTCCTCGCTCACGTTGCCCGGCATCACGAGCTCGACCTTGTAACCCTTGATGCCGGCGACCAGGGCGTAAGCGATGCCGGTGTTGCCGCTCGTGGAGTCGAGGATGATCTTGTTCTTCGTAAGCTCGCCCGTCTCCTCGGCCACCTCGATCATCTTGAGCGCCGGGCGGTCCTTGACGCTGCCGCCGGGGTTGAACCACTCCGCCTTGGCGTAAAACTCCACG
>JALLOF010000472.1 GCA_027717595.1 Nitrospinae bacterium AH_259_B05_G02_I21
GAGCGGTGAGAGATGGGTCCCGACGGACGGTCGGCGCTTTGTCCGTCGGATAAGGGAACCCCAACAGGCGGTGCGATGCTTGCCAAGAGGACCGGCACGGCGGTATCATGGGCTTCCATACACCCTGTCGTGAGAGGAATATGCTCCGACCCCGCAAGATGATTCGCCGCGTCCTTACCCTTGTTCTCGCTCTAGGGCTGGCAACGGCCGGCGGGTGCGCCGCCCCGTATCTCTTCCACGTGGCCCAGGGCCA
>JALLOF010000473.1 GCA_027717595.1 Nitrospinae bacterium AH_259_B05_G02_I21
CTCCCAGGCTTCATTGACAAGCATCTTGACACCCATCCGCTCTAGCTCTGGAATCATTTCGGCAGAGTCATGGTTTCCCAGGATGCCGACGATTCCGTAACGGGCGTTGACGTTCGCCAGGATTTTCTCCATATCACGATAGACATCGTTACACGGCCCGTAGAACTCGTAGCGGTAGTCGCCTGTCATCACACACACGTCTGTCTCCAGGCCTTGAATCGTCTCGCAAATGCGTTCGGCAAGCCCTGGGATCCCGTCAACGTGAATGTCGGATAGATGCAAAATCGTGAGCCCGCTGAATCCTTCGGGGAGCGCGTTAAACTCGAAGCGTATTGACTTTATGACAAGATCGAGCGCATTGCG
>JALLOF010000474.1 GCA_027717595.1 Nitrospinae bacterium AH_259_B05_G02_I21
ACTGGAAAATTTCATCGGCCCGGCCTCCCTACGGGGCGTCCTCAACCACGGTAATCGGCACTTCCTCGATGGTCGTGCGATTGGGAATCCGAAAGCCCCGAAGCACGGGCTCGTCCCCCTCGGCCAGTGAGATGATCAGGTGGATGCACCCTGGGTAGGTCTCGATCTCCGCTTCCTCCCAAAAGGCCCGATTGACGTCGGTGGGCGATGGGTACGCCCCCGACATCGGGTGGGAGTGATAGACGCTTACGATATCGAGCCCCGCCTCGCGGACGTCCCGATGGATCTGGAGCAGCTGGCGCGAATCGATGGAGTAGGTGGTCGGACTGGCATCGGCATTCGTCGCCGGATAGTGATGGGT
>JALLOF010000475.1 GCA_027717595.1 Nitrospinae bacterium AH_259_B05_G02_I21
GCGCTTCCCTGTCGAGACCCTCTCGCGGGCCATCATCGGCATCGAGCGGACGTACCAGGGTACAGCGCTCGTCCCATCGTGGGCCGTGGTGCTCGAGCCGGGCGCCACCTGGACGACGACCTTTCGGCTGGTCGCCGAGGATATGCCGTAGCGCAGAGCGTGGGCCGTGGACTGGGCAGCCACCTCTCAGAACGTCTTTCTTCTAAAGATCGAGAAGGCCGCTGGGGCCACCGACCAGCCGCTGACCGAGCGGGAGCGCGAGCTGCTCTGCCGCGGGGTCTTAGAGGTGGAAGACGCCGACCCGCCCGAGCCGGGCTTCCGCAAGCGAATGGTGCTGCTGCTCGAGGCGGCCTACCAGGCG
>JALLOF010000476.1 GCA_027717595.1 Nitrospinae bacterium AH_259_B05_G02_I21
CCGCCACGATATCAGGGGCCCAATGCCCATCATAAACATGAGGCCCAGCAGGATGGGCCCAAGCACGGTGTTGAAAAACGGGGCGCCCACGGAGACCTTCTTGCCGGCCACAGCCTCGGCGATGATGGGGAAGGTCGTGCCGAGAAAGACGGTGAAGGCCGCCCCGACGAGCAGGACGTTGTTGAACAGGAAGCCCGTCTCTCGGGACAGAAAGCTCTCCATCTTCGGCACGCTCCGCAACGCCGCTCCCCGATAGAGGACGAGCCCGTAGGAGACGAGCAGCACCAAGCCGATGAAGCCGAGGAAATAGGCCCCGAGGTTGGAGTCGCTGAAGGCGTGGACGGACGAGAGGATGCCG
>JALLOF010000477.1 GCA_027717595.1 Nitrospinae bacterium AH_259_B05_G02_I21
CGCCAACATCGTCCCGCCCCGCGGCGAGGGTGATTCCAGCGTGGGGGCGGTGTTGGAATATGCCCTCGGGCACCTTCCGGACCTCAAGCGCATCATCGTATGGGGCCATTACGGCTGCGGCGGGATGAAGGCGCTGCTCGCGGGGCCCGAGGCGATGGAGGCCGCCCCGGCGGTGCGCGCGTGGGTGACCCTCGCCGAGGAGGCGCGACGCCGCCTGGAGCAAGAGGAGGGCGAGCAGGGCGTCCAGGAGCGGTGGGACCGGCTGGTTGAGCTCAACGTCATGGTCCAGCTGGACCACCTGCTCACATACCCCGTCGTGGCCGAGGCGGCCGAAGCAGGGCGGGTGGGGCTCCACGG
>JALLOF010000478.1 GCA_027717595.1 Nitrospinae bacterium AH_259_B05_G02_I21
GCCACTCCAGCCCTTCGGGCGGCATGCAGTAGAGGCATCTCAGATCACAGCGATCCGTCACGGAAACCCGAAGGTTCTTTGCCACGCGGCCAAAGGTATCAATGAGAGGGGCCATGCAGTCTCCGCAGATGGCTGCCCAGAGAATTTATGGAACGGTTCCTTAATAAACATAATGCCTCGCCCAGCTCTATGCAAATGGTCCCCACGCTATGACCTCATTCTGGTCTTCCTTCCAACTTGACGAAGTCCTGGTTCCCTGAGTATCCTAAGTGCTCATTCTCTCTAGAACCGGAAGGTGGCCCCATGGCGCTCACCCACTTCGATGAGGCAGGCAAGGCCCGGATGGTGGATGTCTCT
>JALLOF010000479.1 GCA_027717595.1 Nitrospinae bacterium AH_259_B05_G02_I21
GCCACTCCAGCCCTTCGGGCGGCATGCAGTAGAGGCATCTCAGATCACAGCGATCAGTCACGGAAACCCGAAGGTTCTTTGCAACGCGGCCAAAGGTATCAATGAGAGGAGCCATGCAGTCTCCGCAGATGGCTGCTAGATGAAGTGATGGAACGGTTCCTTAATAAAGATAATGCCTCGCCCGCCTCTGTGCAAACGGTTCCAAGGGCATGACACCATGCTGGTCCCCTTTCGCCTTGACGAGGTCCTATCCCGCTGGGTATCCTGAAGGGTCATTCTCTCTATAACCGAAAGGTTGCCTCATGGCGCTCACCCACTTCGATGAGGCAGGCAAGGCCCGGATGGTGGATGTCTCT
>JALLOF010000047.1 GCA_027717595.1 Nitrospinae bacterium AH_259_B05_G02_I21
GTCGATGAACCATCTTGAGATGGGCAATCGCGGCCATTACCTCGTCAACCACTTGCTGTGCAAGGGCTTTCGAGAGCGGCTGATCATAATATCTATCGAGATTTAACGGCTTTCCAAAGACCAACCTTACCCGCCCGTAGGGCCGGGGCAAGAGGCGCTCCCTGGGCCACACCTTCTCCGTGCCGAAGATGGCCGTTGGAATGACCAGAGGTTGAGCCTGATGGATGAGCCAGCCTACACTCCGCATACCCGGCTGAAGCTGTCCGTCGTGGCTTCGGGCTCCCTCGGGAAAGAGCATCATCTTTTCAGTCTTCATAAGTTCCACAATTCGCCCCATGGAGGAGAGGTCCCGGCCGCTATGCTGGATGGGGAATGCCCCCCAGGAGTGGATTATGGTACCGATAATGGGAATCCGGAAGAATATCTCATTCGCAGGCGCCCTGACATACTCGATAGAAGTCAGGGGCCAGCGAGGCAGGACAGTGGGAGGTATGAGCAGCACGTCGTAGGCAGAGGTGTGATTGGCAACAAAAAGCACACCTCCGTCAAGCGGTATGTTCTCACGACCCTGAACCTCCACACGCGCAACGAGCCTCAACAAGAAGTTAACGACGACGATGGAGATGAAAATCCAGATCTTATGCAAGAAGGTCAGTGGGACAGCCATACCTATGTGGGCTGCGGCGACCAAAACCCAACCGCAAGCCTCAAACCCCTTTATTTATTTAGAGTTACGCGCCACAAAGACCAAATATATTATAAGATAGAACCTTTCCTTTTTCAACCCAGGAAATAGTAACTCGGTAGGTTTACAGAAAGGGGGCAGATTCCGGTGTTATTTGCCCCTGGAGGTTCAGGGCTACGAGGGGCGATTACATCGTGTAATCAAATCTAAGTATGGCGCTCATTAAGATGTCAATACCTCTTTGTAGGTGGTACAATGACTAGGGGCAGGTAAAGAACCTATGTCGACACTCTATTCATCAGCCACAACACACAAAACGCATACGCTACGCGATGGACGGTCGTTGGGATACGCCGAGTACGGGGATCCCGAAGGCAAGCCGATGTTTCATTTTCACGGGTACCTAGGTTCTCGACTTGAGGCCAGCGTATCCGATGAAGCTGCGGCAAAAGTAGGGGTCCGTCTCATCGGGATCGATCGCCCTGGCATGGGGCTGTCCGACTTTCAACCCGGTCGCCAGATATTGGATTGGCCGGACGACGTTGTGCAGTTGGCCAATACCTTGGAGATCGATAGCTTTGCCGTTGAGGGAGTATCTGGAGGGGGGCCTTACGCTCTGGCGTGCGCATACCAGGTTCCCGACCGACTCACGGCTTGTGGGATCGTCGCAGGCTTAGGGCCGATTGACCTTTTGGGGACTGAAGGGATGATCTTGGGCAATAGAGTGAGATTTTTCGTTGCCCGACGGATCTCCTGGCTTCTCAGAGCGATATGGTGGTTGGACATAGGGCGTTACCGTCGACATACTCAGGACGAAAAGAAAATTAAAGAGCTATCATTAAAGTTCTGGAAGGGATTGCCCGAAGCGGGCAGGAACGCGTTGGGCGATCCCGAGTTGGGGACGTTTTATATTGCCCAAATGCTTGAAGCTTTGCTTCAAGGAAGTAGGGGACCCGCACACGACGCAAAGTTATATGTACAACCATGGGGGTTCAAGTTGGAAGATGTTACCTTTAACAACGTTTACCTCTGGCATGGAGAGCGAGATGTAAACGTCCCGGTATCGATGGGACTGGCTATGGCCAAAGCCATACCTCATTGCCAAGCGAGGTTTTATCCGGGTGAAACTCATCTCTTGGTAGCCTATAACCACATGGAAGAGATCATGGAGGCTATGATCTCGTGAGCGCTTGGTATGGGGTGCTAATAGATATGAAGATCCCCTTGGTAGTTACGATTATCCCAGGTAATCGTTACTAGCCAGGATTACAGAGAGGGACAGATTTCGGTGTTATTTGCCCCCGGGGGCTAACGGCCATACGGGGGCAATTACATCGTGTAATCGTACCAAGAACCCCAATAATTTAGGCTCCCGTTGGCTTGAGAAAGGCATCAGGCCTTGCCTTCATGCCTCTGCTCTTGTACCCTTAACCCATACACTTCAAAACCACTCTAAGACCGCCTTGACCCTCTACACTCAAACCACATTGCGCGGTCTTTTCCAACCGGAGATAAGAATATGAGCACGACGACTAGGCAATCAAGCTGGCGACACTCGGACGACCGGGACGCACCTGCGCGTTCTCTTGCAACTGACCAGTGGTTGGCGTCGCGGTTGCTGATCGCCTCAATACTCGCAATAGCATTGATAGTTTTGTTATCCGTCCCTGGATGCGCTCCAGCACCTTCTCCAACGGCTCTCACCTACAACGCCGAGCTGGCCTACCTCAAGGTCGTAAATGGGGCCAAGCCTCCTGACGATCCTCGGCTGACCTTTCTCCTGATGGCAGAGTATCTCAGCGCTAACAAGTATCAGGAAGGTATCCAATTCTTCGAGGCATTGCTGGAGAAGCATTCTTCCACGCTCACGCCCGCGCGCCGAGCTCTGTACTTAAGCTCCTTGGGAATCCTCCGAGCGAGGTACGCAGACGACGTCCCCCTCCTCAACCGGGTCGCGTGGGTCAAAGAGACGATCGCCCTTCTTGAGACAGCGAGAGAGCTCACCGACAATGAAGATTTTGTAACCCGCTTTGCTACGGGTATCGTCTATGCACAGCTTCCAAACCAATTTGGCATGCGTGCGCAGGCGTACCAGGATCTCCGCTGGCTCGTTGACCACGGGAGCGAAGCGCCCGAGTTCGGGCTCTTACGGGAGGTCTACTTTCAGCTGGCTCGCTTGCACAACGCCGACGGAGAGGCAGGCGAGGCGCAACGGTACTTACGATTGAGCGGCTACGAGAGCTTCGAAAAACCACTCACTCTGCTCACATCTTTTGGCGAAAATGCTGATACGGGACACACGTTCTACCCCAAACTGCTTAAGGAGATCGTCCCGGGAAGAGTATTTGTGTTGTCGGGCTTTGAATTCACGGAGTATTACTTCATCGTCTCTGATGATAAGCGCGAGCTTGTCTCGATCGACGCTGGAACCCGCCCAGATTCAGCCCAAGATGCCTATGAGTATCTTTTGAAGCGCTTTCCCCACCTTCCCCCACTGACGACGGTATTTTTTACCCACGCGCACTGGGATCACATCGGGGGCCATAGCTATTTTCGTAAGTTGAACCCTGACGTTAAATTTTACGCTCGTGAGAACTATACTGAAGAACTTATGGCCATCCGCGATGCCCGCATACCATTCGACTACTTTTTTGGAACCAGATACAGCAACGATTTTATTGATGACTACAGGCCTGATGTAACCATCGCTGAGCGGACAAAGGTTAGGGTAGGCGGAACGAGGTTTGAGCTCATCCCGGTTCCCGGAGGGGAGACCCCCGATGGGATGTTCATCTACCTTCACGACCACGAGGTTCTCTTTGTCGGGGACTTCATTATGCCGTTTATCGGAGCCCCCTTTTTTGAGGAAGGCAATATCCCCGGGCTCTTCGAGGCCATCGACGCCGTCGTCGCCCTCAACCCGAAGCATATTTTGCACGGGCATGAAACCCTAACACGTAACTGGAATTCCCCCAAAAAGCTCGCTGCGCTCAAGCTCCAGCTGGTGTGGTTGTACGAGGAGGTGCTGAAACGTATACGCGCCGGAGTGAGTAGGCCAGCTATTCACCATCTCAACCTGATACCCCCTACGCTCATAGAGCATTCCGAGGTGCAGCTCGTGTACTTGATCATGCGAGAGAACTTCATCAATCGACTTTTCGACCAGCACGTAGGATATTGGCACCGGGATTTGACTGGACTCGACCATATAAGTCAGGATGAATATGGAGGGATGTTGACCCAGTACTTCGGGCTCTCGGAGCGACGGCTGATTGGCGCCGTAAGGAAGATGGTCGATAGAGGCGATTATCACCTAGCTGGCCGAGTGGCTGGCTGGGCGCTGACCCAGCATCAGTCATCAAAACGATTACGCGCCTTAAGAAAGAGTGCCTTCTTGAAACTCAAAGAGAAATACCAGTTTGCTGGCCCGTTCAAGTACATCATCTATTCAGAGATGGCGGGGGATGAAACTCCACAACTCGAGCTTAAAAAAAGATGAATGATATGTCTTGTGGAGCCCGCTTTCCTAAACCCAAATTGCCGTGATGGTCAAATAAGAAATTGCAATTATCCCAGGAAATAATAACTCCAGCTAACTAACGGGAAAGTTAATATTTCATCTGAAATTGCCCTTCGCTAGATTAGGCCGTTTCATCTATCTTGCTGGTTTGGGCCGACTGGGCTGGATGGGGAGCTGGCTGCCCCCACACCGGAAATTCTTTATTGTTGCCGCTTCAAAGGGGCAGAGGATGTTTAGTTCATCCAAAATAGGACACTCCCCAGTCACCCTCTCTCAGTTGACTTCTCCGCCTCCTCCTGTCATATTATGGACGCGTGCCTGATTGTGTTCGGCTAGGGGGAGTTGTGGGATGAACTACCAGATCTTCCTCGATGGCTTCGGGGTGGGCCTGATCGTGGGCCTCCTCGTCGCTTATCTGCTCTACCGTTTCACCGGCCGGCCGAAAGTTCGAACCGGGCGTCGCGACATCGACAAACTTGTCGACCAGTTCGATGAGCACTACCGCGAGCTCCGTCGCCGGGACGCGAACCTCTCCGATGAATGATCCCCGGGTTGGTGACCACGCCGACCTCTCCTCCGTTGTTACCGAACTTGCCGAGCTGCGCCGAGAGGTGGCCGCGCTCGCCCGTCGGCTCGACGGTGCGGGGGAATCCATCGTCAACCGTCTGGCCCGCCGGGGCTTCACCATCCAACGGTCCGAGCCCCTTGAGGCGTGCTGCTTTCCCGCCGACGCCGATGCGGCCTTTCTCGACACATTCTACGAGTGGCTGAAGAAGTACTCCTTCCGCCTCGTGGTGCGCGACATGATTCGCGAGGCGGAGGGGTTCACCGTCGAGGACCTGACCCGCTATTGCGCCCGTGCGCAGTGCGAGCGATACGTGGAGCAGGCCGTCGGGCTCGGCCTGGTCGAGCAGGCCGGTCGCGGGCGCTGGCGGCTCGCCGCCGGGGCGAGGGACAGCTTCGGCGAGACCCTCGAGTGGTTCGTCGCAGAGTTCTTCCACAGGGAGTTCGGCTGCGAGGCTGCCTGGGGCATCACGCTTCAGGACACCAAGCACGGCGGAGACTACGACGTGATCGCCTTTGTCGAGGGACACTTGGTCTACATCGAGGTCAAGAGCGCCCCGCCCAAGCACATCACGACCCAGGAGGTGGGCGCCTTTTTCCGCCGGGTGCGAGCCTTGAAGCCCCAGATGGCCATCTTCTTCGAGGACACCGAGCTTCGCATGGCTGATAAGATTGTGCCCATGGTCGAGGAGATCCTGGCCGGCGAGTACGGCCCGTCGGCCACCGACTACCCCGTCATTCGCCTCCAGGACGAGCTCTTCCACATCAACCACGCCCTCTACATCGTAAACGCCAGGCCCGACGTAGCGGGGAACTTCGCCGTCTGTATGAGGGATTTTCTCGGTACGCGGGCCCGGCCAACCGCCCCCGTCCTCACGCCCCCGCAGGCTCGATGAAACGCGTCCTCTTTGTATGTATGGGCAACATCTGTCGAAGCCCTATGGCGGCGGGGCTGTTTCGGAAGGCTCTGGCCGACAGAGGCGTTGACGGCGTCGAGGTGGAAAGCACCGGCATCGCCGCCATGGACGGCTGGACCGCCGAGCCGCTGGCCCAAGAGGCCGTGGAGCCTTTCGGGGTTGACTTGAGCGGACACCGGGCCCGGATGATCTCCGAGGAGCTCATCCGGTGGGCCGACAGCATCCTGGTCATGACGCCCCAGCAGCGGGATGCCGTGGTGGCGATGGTGCCCGAGGCGACTGATAAAGTCCGCCTGCTCGGCGCCTATGGGCCGGACAACGACCCGGAGCGCGCGGTCCCCGACCCCTACGGGGGGGAGCGCCATGCACTATCGGGCCTGCACCGTGGAGCTCCTTGACGCCATCAATGGGTTCTTGGACACCGAAGGCGATGCCTTCGGCGCGTGACCACAACCCCCTACGTAGCCCCGTTGCGGGAAAATCTGCTTGAAGGATGAGGTCGTTTTATGGTAGCGTGATGATGCGCGCCTGTTCGGATGGATGCTTGAAGGATTGCATTCAACCTTTATGGGTATTGAGCGAAACCTCGACCACCTCATCAAGCTCATCGCGTCCGTCGCCGAGGCGTTTACCGCCGCCCTCTTTCTCCCCGCCGAGCGGGGAGACACCGTAACCCTCACGGCATACCACTCCTTAAGCCCCCACATCCGGCACGACTGCGCCATCGAGGTCGGCAGTGGCCTCGTCGGGTGGGTCGCCGCCAATGGCGAGCCCATCGCCGTCAGCGATTTCAAACCCGAGACCACCACCCTCGGTTTCTACGATGCCGACGAGGAGATCAAGAGCTTCCTCGCCGTTCCCGTCCCCGTGGGTGATCGGCGCGGGGTGTTGGCAATCGATAGCAAACGCTCCTACGTCTTCCCACCCCGGATGCAAAAACTGATGATCCTCTTCGCCGATCACGTGGGTCGGTGGCTTCACAACAGCGCCGTCCAGGCCCTCATGGTCCAGAATGCCTCGGCGATCGACTGCCTCCTGGCCGTCTTCGACCCCCTGGCCCACGCCCGGGACCCGACGGCGGCGCTTGAGGCGGTGATGGCCTGTCCCCTGGACCTGGTCGGGGCCGACGGGGTGGCCGTGGCGCTCGTCGATGAGGGGGGCGAGACCTGTCGGGTCGTGGGCTCAGCCGGCGAGACCATGCCAGCATGTCGGGACCTCGTCGTCAGCCTGGAGCAGAGCCTCGCCGGATGGGTGATCCGCAACGCTCAGGCCCTGGCCCTGACCGAGTGCCGGGAATATTACTCCAAAACCTTCGTCTTCTCGCCCGAAGAGCCCCACTTGGGGGTGCAGGCCTTCCTCGGGGTTCCCCTGACGGGTGGGTCCGGCGCTCTTGGGGTGCTGGTCTTCCTCGCCCGGCGGCGAGGGGCGTTCAAGGAGGCGGAGGTCTCGACGGCTCGGCTTTTGGGGACACATTTGGCGACCGTCTTGCGGGCGGCCGCCGCGGAGCGGCGCGGGGGGTGGCTCGCCAACCGGGAGCCGAACTCTGGTCTGCCCAATCTGCGGTACGTCCGCGACCGCGGGCGAGCGCTTCTTGAGCGGGGGACCGCTGAGGGCCATCGGGTGGCCTGCCTGACTGTGGCCCTCCAGGAGCTTGACGCGTTGCGCCTCTCGGCCGGCCGCCCCGCCGTGGATGAGGCCGTCCGAGGGGTTGCGGCCCATTGCCGGAGCCTCATTGGGGAGAGGGACCTGCTGGGGCGCGACGAAGAGGGCCGCCTTGTGATGCTCTGCTATGGGCTCAACGTCGCTCACGCTCGGTCGATGGCCGACCGACTCCTCGACGGGCTTGGCCGTATGGCCTTCACCGGCCCCGGCAAGCCCTTCAGCGTCCGAGCCAAAGTGGGGTTGGCCGTCTTCCCCGATGAGGCCACGGACCTGGATGCGCTACTTGGCCAGGCGGCGTACAATGCGACGGGGAGACAAGGGCGACGGCGCGGCGGGAGGCAACTAGTCGCTGGTAAGGGGAGACTCCATGGGTCTGTTTGACTGGGTGTTCGGCTTTATATCGAAGGACCTGGCTATCGACCTGGGCACGGCCAACACGCTCATCCACATCCGAGGCGAGGGGATCGTGCTGGATGAGCCCTCCATGGTAGCCCTGGAGAGTGCGAACGGCGACATCTTGGCGGTTGGGGCGGAGGCGAAGATTCTCTACGGCAAGACGCCAGATTCCATTAGAGTCGTCCGTCCTATGAAGGATGGGGTCATCGCCGACTTCGACGTCACCCAGATGATGATCCGGCACTTCATCCGGCAGGTGCACCAGCACAAGGGCGCCCGGCCGAAGGTGATTGTGGCGGTGCCTAGCGGCATCACCCCGGTGGAGAAGCGTGCCGTGATCGAGGCGGCCTACGAGTCCGGGGCCCGCCAGATCAACCTCATCGAAGAGCCTATGGCCGCCGCCATCGGGGCCAAAATCGATATCGCCAGCACCATGGGCAGCATGATCGTCGATATCGGCGGGGGTACGACCGAGGTAGCCGTCATCAGCCGCTCGGCCATCGCCTACAACGAGTCCATCCGGGTGGCCGGCGACGAGATGGACGAGGCCATCGTCCGATACCTCCGGACCCGCTATAACCTGGAGGTGGGCATCTTCGAGGCCGAGCGGGTGAAAATCGCCGCCGGAAGCGCCAGCCCCCTCAAGCAGCGTCTCCATGTGGACGTGCGCGGCCGCGACGTGGTCCGAGGCATCCCCAAACAGATCACACTGACCGACGAGATACTGCGCGAGGCCTTGAACGAGCCCATCAACGCCATCGTCGGGGCCATCACGAAGGCCCTGGATAACATCTCACCGGAGTTCACCACCGAGATTATGGAGCGGGGCATCGTGTTGGCCGGCGGCGGGGCCATATTGCGGGGCCTGGGGAGCCGACTCCACCGCGAGACCAATCTCCACATCTATCGGGCCCGCGAGCCGCTCCGGGCGGTCGTCCGTGGCACGGGGATGGTCATGGAGAACTTAGGAGAGTACCGCCAGGTGTGCCTGAACTAATCAATTTCGCACCTAGGTAAAAACCAACCCGTTCCTCCCACCGCTGATATTCGATTGGCAAAAGAAAACCCCGGAGACCAGCTGACGCTGTCCCCCGGGGATAGGGGCGCTCAGACGGGAGGCCGTCGGCTTCAGCCGTCCTTGCGCCCAATCAAGTTCAAAAACTCCATCCGGGTTTCGTGGCGGCTCTTGAAGACCCCGAGCATGCAGCTCGTGGTGGCGATGGTGTTTTGCTTCTCCACGCCCCGCATGAGCATGCAGAGGTGCTTGGCCTCGATGACGACGGCCACGCCCTTGGGCGAAAGGACCTTATCGAGGGCCTCGGCGACCTGGTGGGTGAGGCGCTCCTGCAACTGGAGGCGGCGGGCGAAGACGTCCACGACGCGGGCCAGCTTGCTGAGTCCCAGGATGCGCCCGTCGGGGACGTAGGCGATGTGGGCCTGGCCGTAGAAGGGCAGGATGTGGTGCTCGCAGAGCGAGTAGACCTCGATGCCCTTGCAGATGACCATCTCGTCGTACTTCTCCTCGAAGATGGCGCCGTTGACGACTTGGTCGAGGTCCATGAAGTAGCCGACCGTCAGGGCTCGGAGGGCCTCGGCCGCACGGGCCGGGGTATCGAGCAGGCCCGCCCGCTTCGGGTCTTCACCCATTTTGGCTATAAGCTCTCGAATGTGCTCTTCCATAGCCTCGGTGATTCTGGCCGGCGTCGTGGCCAGTAAGGGGTTCGGCCCGGTGGGATTTGACTAACCTCCATACCTTGCTAGAATATAGCACTGTCGAGGGTGCCAGGCAAGAAACCCCTCGGGCCGTTTTCGCGACCACTCTTCTTGTCGATGAGGCGGGTCCACCCCATGAGTCGGCTCTGTTGCATACTGCTCGTCGCTTCGGTTCTGCTGGTAGCCCCCCTGGCGTCCGCCCAGGAGGCGCCGTTCGCTCCCGACAGCGAGGTGGCCGGCTTCCTCTGGCCTGCCGCCTTCGGGCTCTACGGCTCCCGAACCGTCTTCGTGGATGCCCCGGTGGCCTACTTCGTCGACACCCCTCGGGTTTGGGGGGATATGCTAGCCCGGCGGGATGGCGACACCATTTCCGACCTGGTAGAGGACCTCCAGGACCCGTATCTGACGGTCAAAGGCCCCATCGCGGCGGAGCTTCGCCGTCGAACGGGCCAGGACTTCGGCTACGCGGATTCCGCTTCGTGGCTGAAGCGCCAGCGGGCCGTCTCGAAGTGGGCGTCCTGGGCCCGCAAGCACCCGGTCAAGGAGTAAAGACCAAGCCGCGACCCGGCCCACCTCGCGGACCGCGGATGACGGGCGTCAGCGGAAAACTAGAGGGGTATCTAAACAAATAGGAACCCGTAACAATCTCGGGTTCCTATTTTAGGGGTGGATGGATCCCCGGGGAGGATTCGAACCTCCACCACCAGATCCAAAGTCTGGAGAGCGACTCGGGGGATAATGAAAAATAAAGAGTTATAAAGGCAAGCCGGCCATTTTCACGGTAGAATACCGGCCATATACCGGCCACCGGGGCATGAGAATCTTGCCATTGAAGGGGCATCAGTCGCGTAAAAACGCGACGAGTCTAAACACTACGGCGAGTGTCCTCCTACTAACCTATCAACGAATCGGAGCCCAAGACCTAGGGCATTTGATAGTGCCTCCGCTTCTGATTGACAAATGATGTCTGGCCTATATTGGGGCGAAAAAGTTCGCACTCCTTCATTGTCGTGATACTCGACACTAAATCGCGGATACCAATGACCTTCTTCGGAGATGTGTGTGGCGCGGGGGCAAATGTCATGCTCCTCGTACATAATCCTAATATCCCGGTTATTAGAATTTACAATGTAATCTGCAATCCATTTTTGAACATCACTGGTTCTTAAGTCTCCACCAAGATCAAGCGACTCAACCTGTTCACCCTGAGGCACCTTTACGGGCCCCAGGTAAATACGATTAGTTTCTCGGTGAAGAAATAATGTGGAAAATGTTGGTTCTTTCATCTTAACAAGGAATTATCATACCAACGTAACTAAAGCAACGGGGAAATCCTCACGCAAGGCCCGCCTCCCCGGCACTTCCTCACGAAGCCCAATAAAATCGCTCCTGGCGACCATATAGGGGACATGTCACCAGCGGGGACACACTGGGGGGTGATATAATCAACAATGAATGTAACCTTGAAAAGGGGGAAATCATGATCAAGGTCTGGCTAACTAAAACCCTTCGCCATGAGGAGGAAAAGGGTGCGACCCCCCTTCTGCCCCTTGAGATATCCCTAGAAAGGGCGATTGAGAAATTTCATCTGGCACAGGTG
>JALLOF010000480.1 GCA_027717595.1 Nitrospinae bacterium AH_259_B05_G02_I21
GAGGTATGCCGTCTGCGGCTCGAGCAGAACCCGGGCGGGCTGGCCGGGCGTGGGGCCGGGCTCGACGTGGACGGCGGCTGAGTTGAAGTTGAGACTCGCCGGGGCCACCGGGGCGTAGTAGGCCCGTGTGCTGACGTGGCCGCCCCACGACGGGGCCCGCATCTGGTCGTCGAAGAAGGACTCGTCGATGACGAGGTCGCCCTCGACCTCGCGGAGCCCCTTGCGGCGGAGGGCCGCGGCGAGGAGCCAGAGCCGCTCGCTCACCAGCTCCGGGTCACCGAAGCCCTTCAACACGAGGTCCCCCCGAAGCCTCTCCCCCGCGATGGGGCCGGTGGCGTAGAGCGTTGTCGGGAAG
>JALLOF010000481.1 GCA_027717595.1 Nitrospinae bacterium AH_259_B05_G02_I21
GGAGTGGGACGTGCCCGCTTTCCTGCGCAAGCAGTTGGATTGAGGGCCCCCCGACGTTGACTTTTCACCGCGCGCGCGCTACGTTGTGGGCGTGATTCCATGGAAGCTTCGGCAAAAAACCTTAGATCTGCTCGCCGACGAGAGCAACACGGTCTATAAAGACCACGGGGGGCGCATCCGGGTCGCTCTGGCTTTCCCCAATACCTACTTCGTGGGGATGAGCAATCTCGGTCTGCAGGTCGTCTACGGCCTGCTCAACGCCCGGGAGGATGTCGTCTGCGAGCGGGTCTTCATGCCCGAGCCCGAAGACGAGCCGGTCTACGCCTCCGGGGGGGGCTACGCTCTGTAGCTTA
>JALLOF010000482.1 GCA_027717595.1 Nitrospinae bacterium AH_259_B05_G02_I21
ACCATCACCCCGCGCGACCCTGCAGGCAGCCAAGGACGGCTGGGGCGAGCGCCGCCTCGTCGTCGTCTTCCAGCCCCACCGCTACAGCCGCACCCAGTACCTCTTGCAGGACTTCTTCTCGGCCTTCAACGAGGCCGACGTGCTGATTACCACGGAGATTTACCCCGCCGGGGAGACGCCCGTCCCTGGGGTCAGCGGCCGCCAGATATACGACGGGGTGAAAAGGCATGGGCACCGGGATGTGTCCTACGTCGAGCAGGCGAGCGACGTGCTCGCCCTGCTCGAGGAGCGCCTTCGTCCCGGCGATCTGGTGCTCACCCTCGGGGCGGGCGACGTCTGGAAGGTGAGCGAT
>JALLOF010000483.1 GCA_027717595.1 Nitrospinae bacterium AH_259_B05_G02_I21
CGTTCGTGATAACCTGCTTGAAGTAGAGGACCCGGCCGAACTCGATAATCCCCATAACCAGGGCCAGGAAAGGGGGGAGCACCAGGGCCAGCTCAACCGCGGCGTTTCCCTCTTCGCCAAACACCCGGCGGCGTATCCATGACGACATGTCTTCCTCTCCTGCGGGAGCGTCCATCTCTCTCTATGGAGGGGTTGGAGGGTAGCGCGCTTCATGGGGGTTCAAAGACCTAGTACAGGAAGCACGCCGCTTTCCAACCCCTCCCCCCGAGAGCCTTGGGGGGAGAGGGGTGGGGGGGGAGCCTCTAGAGGCTCTCCGGGGGGTCAATATTAGAGCAATTGAGCTGTTCGTCA
>JALLOF010000484.1 GCA_027717595.1 Nitrospinae bacterium AH_259_B05_G02_I21
ACGACGGCCGCCAGTGCCGTCGCCAGCGCCCTGTCGGGCCGGTCGTTGAGGGTGGCCAGCGCCAGCGGCTCAAGGACGTGGGCCCGGGCGGCGGGAGGGGTCCCTAGATGGTCTTGGACCTCAGCGACCGTCCGTCCGTCCAGCTCCGGCCCCCCGCGCAGGAAGGCCCGGACAGCCCGGGCGGCTCCCAGCCGGTCGGACCAGCCCAGGCCAGAGGTGAAGAGCAGCCCGGCCACGGCG
>JALLOF010000485.1 GCA_027717595.1 Nitrospinae bacterium AH_259_B05_G02_I21
CTCGGCCGAAGAGCACGCCGCGCTCGAGGCCCTGGGGCTGGTGAGCCTCATGGATCTCGCGAGCTTCCTCGACTCGGAAGAGATCGCCGCCCTTGAGGCCGAGGCCGAACAGGGGCCGGCCTCCTGACGATTTTCCATCAGCGGACAACACGTATTGAGGCCCGCCTGCGGGGATACACTCTTTTCCTCATGTCGGCGCGTGCGGCGAGCGTGTGTTGGTGGGGTTGAGACCCTTCGGCCTTCCCGCCTAGCGTTCCTTGGCGGCCCGGCGTCGTCGGGCCCGGTCGGCCTTGTACTTAAGCTTCATGCGGGCCTGCTCGAGCAGGTGCTCGGCCACCTCCTTATCCTC
>JALLOF010000486.1 GCA_027717595.1 Nitrospinae bacterium AH_259_B05_G02_I21
GCACTCGACCTCGAAGGTGAGCGCCTTCCCGGCCAGGGGATGGTTGAGGTCAATTAGGACATCCTCTTCCCCCACCTGAATTACGGTGCCCGGCACGTGGCGGCCCTGGCCCACGGGTACCTCACAAACCCTGCCCACCTTGACGCCTTCGGGCTCGGCGAACCGCTCCTTCTCCACCCGGTGGCATAGGTCCTCATCGTGCTCGCCGTAGGCATCCTCCGGTGCAATGGTGAAGGTGCGGGTCTCTCCCTCCTCCATGCCCATGATGCCGGACTCGAAGCCGGGGATAATTGGGCCCGCGCCTATCTGGACCTCCATGGGACTTCGCTCGCGGGAGGAATCGAAAACC
>JALLOF010000487.1 GCA_027717595.1 Nitrospinae bacterium AH_259_B05_G02_I21
GCTCCATTACGTTGGCTCAGGAAAAGCCTTGGATGACGCTCAACCAGGAGGCCCACCAGCTATACCAGCAAGGGAAACATCAGGAAGGGGTCAAGGTCGCCAAAGAGGCATTGAGCGTTGCGGAGAAAATCTTTGGAACGGACAGCCCCATTGCGGCCATAAGCCTGAACATCCTGGCGGAACTTTACCGCGCCCAGGGCCAGTTTGCCCTGGCCGAGCCTCTCCACAAACGGGCGCTGGCAATCCGGGAGAAGGCGTTGGGGTCCGACCACCCCCATGTGGCCCAGAGCCTGGAGAACTACGCCTCGCTGCTTCGCAAGACGAACCGGGCGGCCGAGGCGGCAGA
>JALLOF010000488.1 GCA_027717595.1 Nitrospinae bacterium AH_259_B05_G02_I21
CTTCGGGGTGGATGAGGTCGATGCCAGGGGCGTGCACGAAATTGGCCTCCGAAGGATAAGGGGTCACGCCCGCCTGTGCCTCAAGGGCGCCGAAGAGGCGCCCCCGCTCGGCACGGACGGCCTCGATCTGCTCTTCGAGCGCCTCGCGGTGCTCTAGCACCAGCCTCACGGCCGCCTGGGTGAAGCTGTTGACGTTGTACGGCAGCCGGACCTTCTCCAGCGCCGCCACGACCGGCTCGGCGGCGATCAGGGCGCCCAAGCGCAGGCCCGCCAACCCCATCTTGGAGAAAGAGCGCAGCACCACCACGTGCGGGTGATGTTCGATGTAACCCGCCAAGCTTGAGG
>JALLOF010000489.1 GCA_027717595.1 Nitrospinae bacterium AH_259_B05_G02_I21
CTCCAAGGCGCGGTATTTCCGGAGGGCCTCAGTGTAGAGCTCGTCGGCTCGGGCGGACTCATCGCGGGCGGCGGCGAGCCGGCCCATCTCCTGGATGAGCCGAGCCACCGAGAGCTTGTCGCCCAAGCCGACCGCCTCGCCAAAGGCCTCCTCGAAGGCCTCCTCGGCTTCGGCGAGCTTTCCCCCGGCCAGCCGGCAGCGCCCAAGACCCATCCAGGCCTTCATCCTAAGCGGGGCCATGCCCGTCTGCCGGGACCGACCCAAGGCCTCCTCGAACGTCCCGCACCCCTCCCCCGTTTTGCCGGTGGCGAGGTCCAACCTGCCCAACACGATCAGTGCCATCG
>JALLOF010000048.1 GCA_027717595.1 Nitrospinae bacterium AH_259_B05_G02_I21
TACCTAGCCCAGGGCAAGGACGACGAAGCGAAGAGGCTGCTCGACCGCGCTGAGCGGATTCGACCAGGCCAATAATCGATAACTGCCTAACTACATATTTCACGATGAAATTGCCCCTGATGACCCCCTGCCTCCAGGGGCAAATTTCGGTTGAAATAGCAACTTTCCCCCCATAAGCGAAAGTAACGATTCCCTGGGATAATCGTACCTGCTTAGCGGCTCTACGTTGCCACGGCCATCCCTCTGATAAGGGTATTAGGCCAGGCCGCAGACTGTAACGCCGACGACCAGAGGATCATCTCCGTGCCCACGCAACCTCCTGAAAATTATCAATTTATGGAGTTATCCAGGGACGGGTTTCTTTTCCCTATATAATTTGATACCCTTTGGGGCACCAAACGAGCACAAGGCGCGTCTTTTCTAACCCAGCAATTGGAGGAGAGGTGTGAATGCGGACTCGAGCCGACTTTGGAGCTTTTGATTGTTAGAGAGATTGGATAATGAACTGCCTGAGGAATAATTCTAGATTTATAATGGATTAGGCATGGATTCTGGGCAGCGCGGTGCCGAACGAGGTCCATTCATGAAGACCAACACCCCTCAACCGCTCCTCCAGCCAAGGCACCCCCGGTTTCGCAGCCTGTCCGCAGCCAGGCCAGGGCCCTCTGGATCAGCCTGAGGCCCAGGCAGTGGATTAAGAACCTCCTTGTCTTCGCCGCTCTCCTCTTCAGTCAAAACCTCTTCCATCCCCTGCTTGTGTCCAAGAAACCGGGTGCGGTACAATGATAACAGATTTCCTCACTGCTGAGCTAAGCCCAACTGCGTAATAGCAGCTTCATCACTTAACGTTGTCATATCCTTGAAATGGTGCCGAAACGCTCGCGGTTAAGAATGTTAAGGGTTTCTTTCCCTGGCGCCCGATTGCCAGAGGATTCGTCCGTCCCCGGGTGGGCAGAGCGTTTTGGCGCCCGATGGATGACGGGCCTTATCCTTGCTTTGGCCGTGCTGGCGGTGACTGTCTATGGCCCCTTCTATAACAACCCGCTAGTCCATGAGGACATTTTCTATCTCTATCATTACCGCGAGGTTCTTCACATGCCGCTGGCGGAACTAACCTCGCCGCTTAGTTCCGTACCCGGCACCTCCGCTTATTTTCGACCGATATTCTGGTTCTTTGAGTCGGCAATTTATCATTTCTTCGGACTAAATCCAATTGCGTACCATGCGGCAGGTTTAGGTCTGCACCTCATCAATGCCACCCTCGTCAGCATCCTTGCATTTTTGGTGTCACGGAATCGGACCCACGCAGCCCTCGCCGCTCTCTTCTTTTTTCTTTCGTACCTACATAGTGAGCCACTGTTGTTCCGCATTGCGCAAGTGCACATTCTGGGCGGATTTTGGTTTCTCCTCTCCCTAATCGCCTATATTCACTATCGGCAGAGCGAGCGACGATGGGCCTTTCTCGTTTCGGTGGTGCTCTTCTACGTAGCCGTTTTTTCAAATCAAGCCACCATCGGTCTTGTAGCGATTCTTCTTCTGTATGATATGGTCTATCCCCGCCCCGACTCGTCTCTTGGTCGAACCTTTGTCTTATCTTGTCGGAGGCTCTTCGCGTTTTTGCCCGCAATCGGCCTTTCGTTAGCGCTTTCTTTAGAGCTAGCGAAAGGGAAATACTCCATAGGCATCAACTTGATTAGAAATGTGATCACAATATTATCCTACCCTTGGTACTATTTTGGGTTCCCAGGTGGCGTTACCATTCTCTATAAACAATCATCATCGGTATTCGCGTTTGTAATGAGCCTCCTTAACGCGCCGGTTGCGGGAACGATTATCGCTAGGCTCCTCTGTGCTGCTGGAACGGTGGCGTTGTTCGTGTGGAGGGTGCTTCGCGGAACGAAGTTGGAGCGGTTCGGCTGCCTATTCTTTCTGCTGGCTTTCATCCCTTTCTCTCTCTCCGGTGGCATAGTCAATTGGTACTTTTATATTCCTATTATAGGATTCTCCCTCGTCATTTCTTATTGGTTTCTTCAATTCTGGGGATGGACGGCTTCCTCCTTTTCTTCCTTCCCTCGAAGGCAGATGGCCGTGCGCTTTGCTTCCATCCTCGTCCTCACGGGGTGGGTGATCTATCAGGTTTCTTATATTGGCCAGATGGGCCGGGATTACCGGGCTGCTGGAATGATTTACTCGCAGGTGGTTCATGATTTGGAACAACTCGGCCCCTTCGATGGGGACAAGCCTCTGTTTGTTAAAGGCCTTCCAAGGATTCATGGTTACGCAAGAACCATTGAAAAAAAATTACTCCAATATGCATTTCGGGTCCATTTGAAGAAACCTACGCTACTTGTTCACTGGGTGGACCAGACAGCCACCTTTCCTCATCGTTTTCCGAAGGCTAGGTTCCTTATCTATCGGAACCAACAACTCGTGGAAGTGAGCCCGTCCGAGGAGTCCTCAGGTTTGTCGGATCGACCAGGGTTAAGTTCCCCAGAGCTAGGTTCGGGTGAAGCAGGGCACCTTTAGCTATTGTCGACTTATCAGAACCCAATCTGAGGGTTACGGAAAAGGCGCTCTTGCAAGGGAATTCTCCTTGCCTTCGCTGCACGATGCTGTAAAATTTATCAGGCACTACCCATAGGGGGGTGCGGTGCTAAGCGAGAATTGTCCATGGTAATCAACAAGCTCTCCACCGTTGCTTCGGCCGAGGCGACCGCGGTTTCGCAGCCTGTCCGCAGCCAGGCCAGGGCCCTCTGGATCAGCCTGAGGCCCAGGCAGTGGATTAAGAACCTCTTAGTGTTCGCCGCCCTCCTCTTCAGTCAAAACCTCTTCAATCCCCTGCTCGTGGGCAAGGCCGTCCTCGGCTTCTTCTGCTTCTGCGCCATCTCCAGCGGTGTCTATCTAATGAACGACCTCAAGGACTTGGAGATGGACCGCCTCCATCCGGTCAAGCGGCTTCGTCCGCTGGCCGCCGGGAAGCTCTCCGAGGGGGTGGCCCGCTGGGCATCCATCACCCTCATGGGGGTGGGCCTTGCCCTGAGCGTGCTGTTGGCGGTGCCCTTCGGCGTGGTGGCGGCCATCTACCTCGGTGTGCAAATGGCCTACGTCTGGTGGTTGAAAGAGGTCATCATCCTCGATATCATCTGCGTCTCGACGGGTTTTGTGCTCCGGGCCGTGGCCGGCGGGCTCGTAGTCGCCGTACACATCAGCTCGTGGCTCATCGTATGCACCATCATGCTGGGCCTATTCCTCGCCTTGGCCAAACGACGCCACGAACTGACCATCCTCAAGGAGGAGGCTACATCCCACCGCCCCAGCCTCCAGGAGTACAGCCTCCAGTTGTTGGACCAGATGATTGCCGTGGTCACGGCATCCACGCTGATGAGCTATATCCTCTACACCTTGAGTGATGTGACGGCGAAGAAGTTCGGCACGGACAACCTCAAGTACACTATCCCCTTCGTCCTCTACGGCATCCTGCGCTATCTCTATCTGGTTCACAAGCGGGAGCTGGGCGGCCAGCCCGAGATAACCTTGTTGACGGACAAGCCGCTTCTTATTTCCATCGCCCTTTACGTTATGACCGTTGGGATCATTCTCTACCTTTAGGAGGCAACGATGGGCCACTCGAAAGTTGCAGTTCTGACAACAACGCCTGAGACGGTCCTGGAGAACTACCACCGCCTCCTCAAGCTAGCCGATTACGAAGCCTACTTGCCCAAGGACAAGGATACGGCCTTGAAAATAAACATCTCCTGGCACCATTGGTATCCGGCCTGCTCGACTGCCCCTTGGCAGCTCGAAGGGGTCATTAGCTCTATGCTGGCCGACGGCTACCGGCGGGAGCTTCTCCACGCCTGCCACAACCGAACTGTTGTGGTCTCAGCCAAGCGGGGCGAGGTGGCCAATAAGCACAAGCCTGTGGTGGAGAAGTATGGGCTGCGCAACATCCACCTCTACGAGCCGGGGGAAGAGTGGATTACCTACCAGCCCAAGGGCGAGATGCTTGCCCTACCCGAGATCTACCCCGACGGTATCCGGATTCCCAAGCGCCTCATCGGAGAGAACATCATCCAGCTGCCGACGATAAAGACCCACGTCTTCACCACCACGACGGGGGCCATGAAGAATGCCTTCGGAGGGCTGCTCCACGAGAAGCGCCACTGGACCCATTCGGTAATCCATGAAACCTTGGTGGATTTGCTAACCATCCAGAAGGAGATCCACACGGGCCTCTTCGCCGTCATGGACGGAACCTTCGCCGGTGATGGCCCTGGCCCCCGCTGCATGGTGCCCCACGTGAAGAACACCATCCTTGCCAGCGCCGACCAGGTGGCCATTGACGCCGTGGCGGCCCACATGATGGGCTTCGACCCCATGGACATCCGCTACATCCGCCTGGCCCACGAGCGGGGCCTCGGCTGCGGGCAGGTCAAAGAGATTGAAGTTGTTGGCCAGGAGGATGCCCTCTCGGTCAACTGGGGCTTTCACGGCCAGGACACCCTCGCCAGCCGCGGACAGAAGCTAATCTACTGGGGGCCGTTCAAGCCCCTGGAGAAGCTGCTGCTGCAAACCTGGCTTGTTCCCTGGTCTTACCTGGCCAGCATCCTCTATCACGACGTCTACTGGTACCTCTTCGTGGGCCGCTCTCGGGTGCGGGAGGCCCTCAAGACTCCCTGGGGCCAGCTCTTCCAGGAGTACTGAGCCTCGCGTGGGTTCGGTTCCTACCACCGCCCTCTACGAGGAAGTGCTGGCTAATCAGGCTATGGACGAAGGGGCGTTCGACTACATCACTAAGCCGATTGACAGGGACTACTTGGAGATTGTCCTCATGACAAAGCTCGCCCTACTTGAGGGGGATGAGTAGCTACAGATAAATTTTACGGGCAGCCAGGAATTGTCGGTCGATTACTGTATGCCACGTCCTCAATTTATCTGCCCACCAGGCTTCCCCGAGGTTCGATTTCACGATGAAATAGTAACTTTCCCGCCGATCCGCCCAGTATCATATTTCAGTGAAATATACACTTGGGATTTAGGTCAGAGAACCTTTCGAAAATCGCCCCAAGCCCCTTGGGGCGTGACAGCCAATCAAAGACTTACAGGACTCCCACCCTCTACGATTTGGGGCACAAAACATGAATCCATCATCTCTCAAAGCTGAGGGAGTTCACGGCTGCCAGCTTCTTCTCGTCGCTTGTGTGCAAGTAAGCCTGCGTCGTCGTTATGCTGGAATGGCCCATTAGGTCCTGGACAGTCCTCAAATCCACACCTTGGTCTAGGAGCGAGACGGCGAAAGTGTGGCGCAGCGTGTGAGGCGTCACCCGACGCTTTATTAAGGCTTCCTTACGAGTACAGGTAACAAGGTGCCTAATGGCCTTGTAGGTGAGCCTACCCGCCTTGTGGGGTCCATGACGGCCGAGTGTGCGAAAGACGGGCTCTTCAGGGCCAAGGCCGTTCCTCCCCTCTGCCCGCCAGTAGGCTTTGATGGCATTAAGAGCATCGGGATGAAGTGGTACCTTTCGGACCTTCCCGCCCTTGCCGTTGACAAGGAGGATCGGCTGGTTGCGGTAGGTCTGGATGTCCTCGACGTTCAGGGTGCAGAGTTCAGCAGAGCGGAGCCCCGAAGCAAACAGAGTCTTGAGGATGGCGAAATCCCTCTTACCCTGGATAGTGCGTCTGTCGGACACCCGGAGTATGGCGGCTATCTCCTCCGGCGTGAGAAAGCCGCTTTCTCTCTTGGTTCGTGGGGATGTTTGACTACGTGCAGATTTGTTGGTAGGATAACTCATAGCTCGACTCCTCTCTGAGGGGTTGACGCTTTGGGCAGAGCGGTTATCTTCCTGGGTAGGCGCTTTGCCCGTTTTACTTTTTGCCTTTCTTCTTCTCCTGTTTATCCACGTATTCCCGCATAAGCTCCAACAACTTGTCTTTCATGGAAATTCCTTCAACGGCGCAGGCCGCTTTAAAGGAGCGATGAAGCTCATCAGGAATGCTTTCGATTTGAATGACAGCCATGAATACCTCCAATTTATCCAATATTTCCTCTTAATATAGGATATCCTATTAATCTTATCAACCCCTTTTTGCCCCAAGAGGAACGATTCAATGAGGCTCTTGGGACAGGACTGGTGGGATGCCTTATAGGTCTTTCAAGGTGGGGAAGTGTATATTTCACCGAAATATGATACTGAGCGGATCGGCGGGAAAGTTACTATTTCATCGTGAAATATGCCATTAGCTTGAAGAAGAAACTTAGCCTGAATTTATTCCGGGCACGGCCAGATGGCAGTTGGTGGCTCGATATCAGACGGTTGTGAGATGGGGCGAACCAACGGCTTTCCCTGGCCCGCTATGACGCCGACTGGGTAAGCAAGCTGTATAAATGTAACTTTACACCCCATTGCGCCATTTGGGTTTCTCCAGTCAATCCTCAAGGCAATAATGAAGCGCTTATCATTCTTACATATAGCATCAACGGGATTGGCTGCCGTATGAGAGCTTATTGTGGTTCTGAATTTTTCTTTCGGAGCAAGGGGAATATTCCTGTCGACTACCTTTACCCGCCGTCTGACTTTTTCTTCCGCTTTTTCGTCGGGCGCTTAGCTTGGGTCAATATAAAAAGAAGGTAGTCAACAAAACCCAAGAGTTGCAAAACCCGCTCACGGGTAAATGTTGGTATGAGGCTGTGCATTACCTCATTTCGCACAAAGCCGCTGTATCCTCTGTAAAGCAGATGGGCACTCTCCTGAATATCTTTCTCTGTACTAAAACGTAACAGTGGTTTGTCACCGCCAAAAGCGCGACCCATCAATTTTACGCCCTTAAGGCGTGCTTCCTTGAGCCTAGCCAGCTTCCGGATGCGGTTCTCTAGGATTACGCTCATCTCTCTTACCACAGTATCGAGTTTTGTCCCTTCTTCTGTATCCTCAGAATCAACTTCTTCGGAATCTAGCAGTGCAATGAGAGGGAGGCACCTAGCTCTGAGTTCCTCATCCAGGAGAGGGATCGTCTCGAGGTAGGGCGGCACATGGGTTATTACTTTTGGATCTGTAGGCTTGCCCACAACCCCAATAGCGTCTATCGTTTCGACGCCTTCTTGCGTTGCTTCTAAAAAAATGTCGGCTGGCGGGAGACCGCTCATCTTGCCTATCTCGAGTTTGTCTCGATATTGTGCCATCTTTTCGTCTATAGATGCTAATAGTGCTCGCGGCATATTAGGGTACTTATTGATCACCTCTTCCCGTTGTTTTTCTATCTGACGCACCCTAAACAAACCGCCTGCTTTAAGAAGGCGCAAAGTTCCATATGTAACGTCCCACTCTACAATATCTGGGTCCTCTGGAGTAGCTTCTTGTAAACGTTTGTCCGCCCACTCAATCATTCTGTTGACCCGCATCATCTGCCGATCGTATGGGGATAATTGTATTCCGAATAAATTCTTAATTTCTTCGAATTGTGATAGGTGGTCTCTTAGCCCTTTAATGCCTTCGAGATAAAATCTGTACGTCTCTATGTCGAACCAAATGGTTCCTACTCGCTCGCTATCAGAGGGAATCCTTGCCATTGTTTCCTCTAACAATAGAGTTTTTCGTTAAGTCCATATTAATCATACAGCCATTCCAAGTACATCTCATCATAGCAAGCCAAGATGAGTCTTGTCGATTAATTTATCTTGAAATCAAAAACCGATGCCTATAGTCACAATACATGAAAATTCCTGCTACTTATAATCCCAGGAAATCGTTACTTTCGCGTAGAAGGGAAAAGGAACATATTTCACCAGTTATTGCCCCTAGTGGCCAGTAGGCTTAGGGGCATATTTCAACAGTTATTGCCCCTCGGGAAATGGGGAGACTGGAAGGCCAGGACCGGGTTGATTTGACCTAGACGCCCACCTTAAGACTAAAGGTTAAACTATATATAACGTTCTGAAGTCGGAACCACCTGAGGGCGTGGCGAGAGTACATATTTCACCAGTTATTGCCCCTGAGCCCCAACGGTCAATAGTGACGATTTCATCGTGTTATGTGCCCTCTGGCTGGCTGGGCTCGGACTGGAAAAGTTAACGAGTTCCTTCCCGAGGATTTCAGAAAAGTGGAGGAAGTATTAGGGTGAAATAGCCTCCGATAGATAGAAAAACCTTTGTATGGATCTAGCCGGGCCTGGCAAAATGCTGGGCCCGGTCCATTTTTATATGTTTAGTTGAGGTGGTCTTTTGAAAGCCGAAAAAAACCGCGGCGTGGATCATCCCATTACTGGGCCAAAAGCAATTCTCCTCTTGATTATCCCCCTCAGAGAACCCTCGTTTTGGATCCGAAGGTGTTCGTTAATGTGGATCCACTTGCGACCCATCTTGTTAATTATTGGGTCATGGACATAAATCAACAATTTTGCAGCATCCACCACACGCTGCCGGGTAACATTACCTCCTCTTTCCATATAAGGATAACCTATCGATATATAAACAGTATCACTTTTACAATGCCGCTTGATACGCCTAACAAGACCTTCATTTATGTGTTGTATAATACGCCAGTGTATGGATTGTTCATACGCTCTTCCAATATAGGCAAGTACCCATCTGCCCCTGCTCCAAACTAAGAAGGCGTAGAATGTGTAGTGATAGTCATCGGGATTCTCGATAAAATCATCTAGCTCTTCTGGAGAATTCCAATCTATTCTCATCCAATGATAGTTGTGTCCTTTTACCAGTGGCATCCTTCACCTCCAAACTAATTAGCAAAGGGCTTTCTTATTCCTCCACATCCTTCTGACCTGCCCAGACTTCTGCGGTATGAAAATTCAACCAAATTCGGATTCAGATAGATAGGCCAGCGAGCGCCTGAGCAACGACCTCCTTTCCCTGGTCCCAAACGAGGGCCTTCCAGTCATCAGTATCCGGATAGAAGACCCGGCGCATCTCAGCCTTGATCTCCTTGCCTAATGGATTGTCTTCTCCCCCATGATGATACAGCCAGTTTTCAGCTTGCAATGCTTGGAAAACTTCTTCGTACGGCACAGTGCCAAATTCCAGTGTGACACCAATATGCTCTGCATTGGGCAGCATCTCTGAAAGAGCATGCTTTACCGTACCGGACAGCTCAATGGAAACGGACTCCCCGGCTTTCGTGGACTTTGTTCTGTCTCCCCACCATGCCACGGCGTACTCGTAAGCCGGTGATCCCGTCGGGTCATCCAATATGATCTCCCCGTAGCCGTGCGGGCCGAGACCTGTGTGGATATCAATAAACGCTACGCGAGTTGCGCTAGAGAGATAGCCCTGCACAATTGTCCGAAAAGTCTTGTTCGACCACGTCTCGAACTGACCTCCAAAAAATAGGCCTTGTGGGTGTGAGTATTGTCCACCACTTATTGCGGCCTGTAACGCAGCATGCCCATATTCCTCACCGTAGGACATGAGCCGCTTAATCGCCTCTTTGACCGTCTGCGCGGAATAGACCGCAGGAGCGATGGCGTCGGCCAGCGCTTCATAGTCTGGATTTTGTGGATAGGGCTTGGAATGATCGACAAAGTTACGGTTCAGGTCGATGTTGTCTTCGTTGAACCGACGCAGATGCGCAAAGCCATATGGGTTGATGGCGTGAATCATGATAACGTTCAAGTCGGGACTCAGTCGCGATGAAAGGCCCTCACGTAGCAGCCCATTTTGAATGCCGGATCCGCAGAAACCCTCAACACCATGTGTCCCAGACCCCAGCGCCAGAGAAACCCTCGCATCACCTTTTCCTAAAACAGCGACGTCGGTATAAAGCGGTTCGCCCTCCGGAGTTGTATTAGGATTCTTGTAGCTCTCAACATTCGCACCTGCCTCATTGCACGCATCCAAGAAATTGGCCCGCGCCTCCTTATAATCAGAGGAGAAGTAATTTGTCGCTGTCATCCAATAACTACCTTTTTGGGCAATGTGTATTGAAAGTTAAAGAACTCTTTCCTGTCAGGAAAATATTTTTGCTCCACAAAGTACTATGAAAAAAGCCGAGCTGCTCTCTTCAGGGAGCTACACGGCTTATTGCTTTACATAACTGACTCCCCCCGTGTCGGCTTCGCGGATTTATGCAATATTGCTATATTGGGGTGGAGAAGTACAGTGTGTTAAACATTACTTCATTCTAGTGGACAGCGCAATCGCCTTTTCCAAGTTACTATTATCCCAGGAAATATTGACTCCCGCCAGCCTGCTCAAAAGTTAATATTTCAACAGTAATTGCCCCCGTCCTTTCTCTCCGTTTAATGAATTGTGACCCAAATTATCAGCAGTGGGGACAGCCTAAACCTAGTAAATCCGTAGTCCGTGTTTGTGATTGGGGCAGAAAAGGGAGAGAACTGTGACCCAACCACCCATCTCGTGGTGACCGGGCTGGTAAGATCGATCATGATCGATCTCATCCTCTTGTCCATTGATAGTAGGGCTGGTGGTGACGGTGGTGGATGTCCTGGGCGTGATGGTGGACCCGAGTCGCACGGTGCCTGTGGCCGGCGGGGCGGTCATGGTGTGGGTGGTCATTGATGCTGGCAAGAATTGTCAGTGCCTAGAGGGGGGGGACCCCCACACGCGCTCGAATTGGAATTATACTGTCCCTGGCGCGTCTTTTTTTTTCAAATGGCCTCGGCTTTCTAAGCATGATGATGGTGGTTCTCGGTTGATAGTCTTATTTGTTCTGCTGCCAGCCCTCCTGTCTCATCAGCTCAATAGCTTCTGTTGGGGTTAGCATGTTCTCGGGGATACGGTAGAAGCCTGCCTTCCAGTTTTGGG
>JALLOF010000490.1 GCA_027717595.1 Nitrospinae bacterium AH_259_B05_G02_I21
CCACGCTGAGGCCGTCGTCTCCAACGGCCACGACCTCTCCCGGCCGCCCGGAGGCCTCTTTGGCCCCCACGGTCGCCCGCCACACCTTGAGGGGAGTCCCATCCAGCGTGGTCGTCGCCCCAGGCCACGGGGTCACCCCCCGCACCCGGTTGACCAGCGTCTCTGCCGGCTCGCTCCAATCGAGGCGGCCGTCCTCCTTCGCCAGCAGCGGGGCGAAGGTGGCCTGGCTGTGGT
>JALLOF010000491.1 GCA_027717595.1 Nitrospinae bacterium AH_259_B05_G02_I21
GGATAATACCCGAGGAGCGTGTCGGAATCGACGGCGCACACCCGGTTGACGGTCGTCAACCGGTCTCCACGCCTCACGGGCAGATAGTGTCCCCATCGACCCGGCAAAGGCTAGATAAAGCAAGAGTTGTGCCACCTGGGGGGCATCCCGTGCTGTAGTATTCCTTTGATTTAGCAAGCGTTACGCTAAAGGCGCCTAGGCGGCCGATCTTACGAATCGACGGGGTTGACCGATTTTGCGCCACCTCGCCCGCCGAATGAGCGTGAGCCGTTGAAAACATGGGAGTTGCACGACTGCCCACCCATCGGGCAGGCTGCCCGCCAACCCATCGGCCGGCCCCTTGT
>JALLOF010000492.1 GCA_027717595.1 Nitrospinae bacterium AH_259_B05_G02_I21
GCAGCTCCGACAACAAGCTGGCTTCTTGCACGAGCAAGACAACTCTGAGAATCTCATGCGGTTGGTGTGCTCGGCCAGGTCCTTCCACCCTCGCCCCGCCCCTTGGTCGATGAGCATCTCAACAGCCACAAGCCCAAGGTATCCTTGGAGGTCGTGAGGCGGGCCTTCGCGGGCCAGCCAGACCATTGGAACCCGGCGAGGGCTCTCCAGCGACTCCCGCTCGTCCACGAACTCGACCCCCACCTCCACGGCGCTGCGCCCATGCAGGCTGCCGTTGTCGATCACGGCCCCCTCCTCGGTGAAGATGATGCCGAAGAGGCTCACCCCGGCGCCTGAGGGCCCGG
>JALLOF010000493.1 GCA_027717595.1 Nitrospinae bacterium AH_259_B05_G02_I21
GCCGTGGGGGGATCCACTTGGCGGCGAAGCCACACAAAGGAGCGGTCCTTCGCCAGGCGACGGCGCACATCGGCAGGACGGAGCTTGAGAACGGGGGCCAGAGCACGGGCCGTACGGCGCACGTCAACCACGTCCTCGGGGTGGGCGTAGACGCTGGCGGCCTCGAGACTCACCGCCAGGGCCCGGCCTCGGCGGTCGAGGAGGTTGCCTCGCTCCGGCTTCAAGGTAACAACCCGCTGGCGCTGGCGTGAGGCCATGGCCTCCAGGCCAGGTCCCTTGAGCAGCTGTATGTAGGCGAGCTTAGCCGCCACAGCGCCGTAGCCAACCAGCAGTCATGAGCGT
>JALLOF010000494.1 GCA_027717595.1 Nitrospinae bacterium AH_259_B05_G02_I21
CGTTCGGGCTCGCTACCGATTCCTGCGCGGAGAGGAGCCCGACCCCGACGCCGTCTGGAACGCCGAGGGGCTCGAGGAGCGGTGGCCCCTCTTGGCCGGGCACCTTTGGCCGTACCCCATGGTGGACCGGGTCGTGGCCTGGGAGCCGGGAGCCCGGCTGGTGGCCGTCAAGGCCGTCACCCGCGCCGACGCGATGCTTGCCGACCACTTTCCCAAGCGACCCGTCCTGCCGGGAACCATCATGACCGATGCCCTGAGCCAGGCGGGCCACTGCCTGCTGGAGCGGGGTCGGCAAGAGCCGCCCGACTCTCCGCAACGAGCGACGCTCCGTAAGCTAAGGA
>JALLOF010000495.1 GCA_027717595.1 Nitrospinae bacterium AH_259_B05_G02_I21
TCACCACGTTGAGGGCGACCGTCGGGTGGCGCATGAGAGCCTGGGCCGTCTCGACCGTCGGCTCCGCGACGGAGGTGAAGCAGGTCGCAGGGCCCCCGGCCGCGGCGGCGGCCTCGTTGAGCAGCGAGACGGCCCAGGCTCTCAAGCGCCACCCCACCGTCGCCCTCAACCTGGTGACCGGCGGGCAGGCCGTCGTCGAGGAGGCCCGCCGGGCGGGCAAGCGGGTCATCGGGGCCGGGCCCGGAAACCCCCCGGTCGTGGTGGACGAGACGGCCGACATCGACCGGGCGGCCCGCGACATCGTGGCCGGGGCGAGCTTAGACAACAACATCGTCTGCAC
>JALLOF010000496.1 GCA_027717595.1 Nitrospinae bacterium AH_259_B05_G02_I21
GGTGAACACGCAGACCTCGAACGTACAGCCGACCGTCCGCTCCAACACCAGGGCATGGGAGCTCACTTCCATCACACAGTGGGTCAAGCCCTCCTTGACCATTCGGGCCAGCGCTCCTTGGAGCGCGGGTGCCTCGGGGGTGGTGTGTTGAGGAGCCACCTCCTCATCAGCAAATCGGTAGACCACGGTGCCCAACAAGCCCGCCCGCACGCCGGCTGCGCGAAGTACGCTCTCGATCAGCAGCACGGTCGTCGTCTTCCCGTTGGTCCCGGTCACCCCTATGAGGGCGAGCCGGCGGGAGGGGTCGCTGAAGAAGTTCCTCGCGGCGAGGGCCAGCG
>JALLOF010000497.1 GCA_027717595.1 Nitrospinae bacterium AH_259_B05_G02_I21
GTCCTGGTCGAGAAGCTGGGCCTCAAGCAGCCGGACAACGGCACGGCCACGAGCTTCGCCAGCGCCGTCGAGGTGGCCGGCCGCATCGGCTACCCCATCGTCGTTCGCCCATCGTACGTGCTCGGGGGCCGGGCGATGGAGATCGTCTACGACGAGGAGAGCCTCGAAGCCTACATGGGCGAGGCGGTCCGGGTATCGCCCGACCACCCGATCCTCATAGATAAGTTCCTCGAGGAGGCTCTCGAAGTGGACGTCGACGCCGTCTGTGACGGGCGTGAGGTGGTCATAAGCGGGCTCATGGAGCACATCGAGGAGGCGGGGGTCCACTCGGGCGACA
>JALLOF010000498.1 GCA_027717595.1 Nitrospinae bacterium AH_259_B05_G02_I21
GCCCTAAGGGCGTGCGAGCGTTCGTCTTCGCCTCCTCCTCGTCGGTCTACGGAGATGTGGAGGCCTTCCCCATGCGGGAGGACGGCCCCACCCGGCCCATCTCTCCGTACGGGATCACGAAGCTCGCCGGCGAAGCCCTCTGCGCGCTCTACGAGCGCTCATACGGGGTGCCGGCGGTCGCGCTTAGGTACTTCACGGTCTTCGGCCCGCGCCAGCGGCCCGATATGGCCTTCCACCGCTTCATCCGGGCGGTGCTCGACGGTGAGCCGCTGCGCGTCTTCGGCGACGGCGAGCAGACCCGGGATTTCACCTACGTGGCCGATGCCGTCGAGGCGAC
>JALLOF010000499.1 GCA_027717595.1 Nitrospinae bacterium AH_259_B05_G02_I21
GCTTTGCGGCCTACGGGGTATACCCGGAGTTCAAGGACTACTACGCCCTTCATATCATGTACGAAGGGATTTCGAGCGTCCATGAGACCGAGGACTGGCTGGGCGAGACCCTCCTGGTCAAGCACCAGGAGACGATTCCCACCAGAAGGGTCGCTGTCGTCAAGGACAACCCCATCCTCAAGCGGTATTTCGTCGCCCCCCACGAGCGCCTCGAAGGCCGCGCGCG
>JALLOF010000049.1 GCA_027717595.1 Nitrospinae bacterium AH_259_B05_G02_I21
GAGATTGTAAGCCACCAGGCAGAGTTGCAGGTAGGCCTCGTTGGCCCTCCAGCTGTCGGTGGGCGGCTGCTTGTCCAGATTGAAGCCACCCTTGGAGCTCCTTGATGACGTTCTCGGCGTTGGTCTGGGGGTACTTGATAGCCATTGGGATTGGCCTGCACAATCTGGGAGAGGGATTAGCCATCGGCAGCGCATACGCTAAATACGCACTGGTTTGTTGACGCTTGCTAGCCAACATGGATTTCTCAGAGTTCGGGGAAGGAGCCGTACATAATTAAGGAAACACAAGATAGAACGGAAACTAAAACTAATAAGTCGAAAGGAGTCACAACCGCCCCATTGGTTTACACATACTTTATGTTTTAAAAATCCGAACATAAAAATCAACTTCGGTTCTCTCAGGTATAATATGCCCACAGTCCTCCTTCACTAAACGCCCATGCCCCGACCTACAAGAGTTTGTCAACCAAGTCCCTATCTAGCATTAGGTACTTGCCAAAATTAGACCACCAACTCCGAGGGTTTGATACATGGGTTCACGGGGGAGTTTCAATTCTCGGCCAAGCGAGCAAACCAACTCGTTCTCGTCAAAGCCCACGAGAACTAAATCACCAATCTCGATGACCGGCACGTTTCTGGAGCCGGAGACTTCTATCATCCGCTTGAGTGCCGCCTGGTCGGCAACGACATTATGGTTGGTAAAGGAGATTTTATGGGAAGAAAACCAGGCCTTAGCCTTCGCACCCTGAATATCCATGGGTGTTGTATAAAGGTTGATAGTGGTCATGTCCCTGGGATATTGCGCCAGAGGATCGTCAATGGCATCTTACCTATGTCCATTTCCACTGGTCATGAAATGCGTCCTTCACAGATTGAATCGGACCAAACTACGCGAGGCAAGTTTACCGTTTTGGCGAAGTACAATTTGCGTCATGAGGGCCAACTCCAAGTAGTCGGGGTCGATAGGTTTGGTTATATAGTCGAAGGCCCCTTCGGCCAGGGTCTGCTTGGCAAGCTCCTTCTCACGAATGGCGGTGACTATTATCACACTCGCCTCCGGGTCGAAAGACTTGAGCTCCTTTAGTGTCTCAAGGCCGTTCATGCCTAGCATCATGACGTCCAATAGCACGACGTCGGGTTTCTCTTGCTTGTAGATAGACAGGGCCTCTTCGCCGCTGTGGGCTTCCAGTACGCTGTAGCCCTTGGGCTCCAGGAACTTGCGCAGCTGCTTGCAGACGGCAATCTCGTCGTCAACCACTAAGATTTTATTTGACATATCATTCGTACCACTCATAACTACTCCTTCTCCTTTTCAGCGCCCAATCGGACGGCGTAGGCCATTCCTCCTCCAGGGGCCTTCAGGCGACGAAGCTCCTCACACATGGCCCGAACGGCCTCTTGCTCGGCCTCGTTAATCTTCCTACCTAGCCGCTCTTCATAAAATCGTATAACTCGTTGTAATACCATAATGCTTCATTGTCCCCCGCTGTCCCCCGCTGGAGGAAGTGGATGGCCGAAATCCCGCGCCTGGGCCACTTCTTTCCTACCTAAAATGGTGGCGCAAAAGATGTGGAGGAGGCCACCCATCACACCTATTAAACTAAGGCTCATGATAGGGATAAGAATGTCGAAGACCATCACGGTACCTCCCTTACCGATTGTATGTAGGCAAGTTCAGTGCCACCGTTGCACTCCGCCACCCGATTGCGCCACCTCATCGGAGCCGTGTCCTTGAAACTGTCTGATAAAAATAGGGTTGACGGTAACTAGGCGGTGGGCCTTTTTGTCAGCTCAACGAGGGAGAAATCGGTGGGAGGTTCGAATTGTCTAGACATGTGTTGAGATTTCTAAACCGAGTGTAGAGATTTATAAAAAGGGGCAAATGTAAGCCATCCTCCCTCTCCAGATACACCAGATTAGCTCAATTTTACCTTTCACCCGTGCGTCCTATGGAGCCTCTAAGCCGTACTTTTCCATTCGATAATGGAGGGTGTGCCGGGGAATGCCCAGAAGGCGGGCGGCTTTAGACTTGTTGCCCTTAGCTCTATCAAGAGCTTGCACCATGAGCTCATTTATGACGCTCTCAAGATCAACACCTTCGTTGGGAAGAACAAAGGCCGATTCTCTTTCAAACTGCTTGGCCGCGAGAAAGGATATGTGTTCAGGCCTCACCTCAGAGCCATCTTCGTAGAGTACTATCCGCTCGATGACGTTCTTTAGCTCCCGTACGTTGCCCTGCCATTGGTGTGCCTCCAGCAGTGAGGCGGCCTCCTTGCCGAACCCCAGAAAGGCTTTAGCGTACTTCTGGTTGAACTCGTTTAGGAAGGTTTGGGCCAAGGGTAGAATATCGTCCTGCCGCTCTCGAAGAGGTGGAAGATCTATGGGTGCCACGTTGAGTCGGTAGAAAAGATCCTCGCGAAAGGTCCCCTCGGTCACGGAGGTTTCCAGGTCGCGGTTCGTAGCTACGATGATCCGCACGTCCACCCGCACTTCACGGTCAGAGCCCACAGGGTAGAAAGGCTGGTCGTCTAGAATGCGCAACAGTACAACCTGGGCATTCGGAGGCAACTCTCCAATCTCGTCTAGAAACAGGGTTCCTAGATGGGCCAATTCCACCTTGCCCTTTTTGCCTTCCTTGGCCGCACCTGTGAAGGCCCCTTTGGCGTAGCCTAACAGTTCAGCCTCTATGAGTTCTTTTGGAAGGGCCCCGCAGTTGACCACTACCATGGGCTGGTTGGATCGAGGACTTGCCTGGTGGATGGTGCGGGCGACGACTTCCTTTCCCACTCCCGTCTCACCCGTAATGCACACAGTTGCCCGATCGGCCCGGCCGAGGGTGTTAGCGAGCTCGAAGACCTTTTTCATGACGGGGCTGATCGCAACTACCCCTTCCATAGAGAACTCGTCCCGCTGTAGGACTCGCCTCCGCTCCACTTCCTGCTTAAGGGCAGAGTGCTCCCTGGTCTTCTCCAGGGCGGCGTTGAGGTGTTCGGCGCTGACGGGTTTGGGCAGGTAATCATAGGCCCCAAGCCTCATAGCCTCGACAGCAGTGGTTACGTCATCGACAGCCGTCGTCATGATGACCAAGGCGTCGTGAGGCTGCTGGCCTATGTCCTTCAAGACCTCAAGCCCGTTTCGCCCTGGCATCCTGACGTCCAGCAGAACTACGTCGGGCTGATGCTGCTTGTAAGCCGACAGGGCCTCTTCGCCGCTGTGGGCTTCCAGTACGCTGTAGCCCTTGGGCTCCAGGAACTTGCGCAGTTGCTTGCAGGCAGAAGGCTCATCATCATCAACTAAGATTTTACTTGAAATCATCCCTCCTCCACTCTCAACCCTACGAAATGACCGTTCCTCTCCACGCGGTTCCAGGAATCTAGAGCGTCCTCCACGCTCTCAAAGACACGAAAGACTCAATCGAATTTTGTAAGCCTCATCAATTTCGCAACCGAATGGCGAAGAGACACTAGTCGGATATCGCCACCTATTTCTAGAAATATTTCCTGTGCTTCGATTATGAGCCTAACTACCCTAATGTCGAGATAATCAAGACCTGAAAGATCTAGCACAATGAAAGGCCTCTCCTTTTCCACGAAAGTGTAAATCTCCTTCAGCAATCGAGGGGAGTAGTAAAAATCCATCTCGCCGGAAAGCGTAATCACAGCCACGCCCTCCTTGACCGCACTAACATATATCTCCGGCCTCACAACATGGCTCCCACGTGTTCCCTCCATTTTCTGCTTCTTCCTATTGTGCTAGCAATTCTTTACTCAAGTCTTCGGTAACTAAACTCCTCGTAGGATAGGAACCCGCCTTTAGCTTCTTTCCTGCATGGCCTCAATCAACTTCCGCTGGCTATCGGTATGCAGCCGGCATTGGGACTTGTCGGCCAGGCGGCCTGAAGCGTTGCTGGCCAGGAGCCGAATAGGTCTTCCGCAAAACCAAATCTAATCCAAATCGTCAATCAACTCTTCAGATATAGCCTTCACAACCAGTATTTTGAAACCGGTGCCATTCTTCGCAACCTGGATGAACTTCTGCGTGTACCTTGGATCATCCACGATCATGCCAGAGATTTCATCCGCCAGGTCTTCGGCCAGTTCTTCGACCATCTCCGGATCAGCAAGCGCCTCCTTCACAACCTCATCCATGAAACCATTTCCTTCCAGGAGCTTTATGGCATCCGACTTCATAACCCACGGTTTACATCTACTTTATATATTAAAAGTCCGAACGTAAAAATTAATCTGGGTTCTATATACCAACAATTCCCCTTTTCTAAACACCAATGCCCTGGCCTACGAGAGTTTGTCGACAAAAAACTTGTCTAACATTAAATACTGTCAAATTTAGGGCGCCGACAGTGAATATAATCCCAGGAAGTCGTTACTTTCACTTACAGGGGAAAAGTTAATATTACTGGGGTTATTTGCCCCTCGGAGGGCAAGGAAACCTGGTAGACACTGAGGCTTAGTTCCCGCCCGCCTTTTTGGCTACTCGGGCGTTGAACCTGTCGATATCGATGCAGAACCTCTCGTGAGTGCCCTGACCGATCACTTCAACTTCATCCCTCGCCTCGATCTCCCACTTGATGCGTTGGCCGTCTACCTCAACACACCGAATATGGACAGCAACCTCCATCCCAGGAGGGGTCGCCGCCGTATGGGTGACGTTAATAAGTGTCCCAACGCTCCCTTCCCCCGGCTCCAGGTGCGGTGCCAAAGCCTCCATGCAGGCCCACTCCATCAGGCCTACCATGAATCCAGTGGCGAACACCTTGGGCATTTCCTGGAATATTTCCGATTCAGGGTAAAGGTGCGGAACGGTCTTGTTCTCCGGAACCCGGTAGGTGTGTGTGTATTCCAGGCCTGGGTGCAATGATTCTTTCATGCTGTTCTCCTTTAGAGTTTTCGGTCTCCTCTGACAGGAAACCTTTTGCGAGCATTCTGAAAGCTAATATAGCGACCATGGTTTTAAACAACGATGAGCGTAAGGGGCTCGATCATGGTGAACTGCCTTGAAAGAAATAAAGCAACCTCAAGCTCAAATTATCACCCTCAGGCTTAGGAGGGAAGAGTTAATATTACCCCAGAAAATATTAACTTGGCCGACTTATTGAAAAGTTAATATTTCACCGAAATCTGCCCCTCTGCCGATCAGGTCGTCTCTTAGGTCTTGCTGGTGAGGACACTGCCCGACTCGGCACCAGCTTGACACCCCCCGGCGGTCCGCCGTATCCTTAGAGCAAGAACCCATGCTTCGAGCGTCCATCCATGTCTGCCAATCTTCCTCCCGAGTACTACGAAGCGGAAAAGATCTTCCGCGCCGCCAAGACGACCGAGGATAAAATCCGCGCCATCGAGGAGATGATCCGCGTCACCCCCCGCCACAAGGGGACCGATAAGATACTGGGCAAGCTCCGCCAGCGGATCAAGAAGCTCAAGGAGCAGGCTGAAAAGAAAGCCGGGCCGGTCAGGAGAGGATTTCTCTACGGGGTCAAGAAGGAAGGCGCGGCCCAGGTCATGCTCGTAGGGCTTCCAAACAGCGGCAAGTCCGCCCTCCTGGATACCCTTACCAACGCCCAGGCCCAGGTGGCTCCCTGGCCGTTCACAACCCGCATGCCCCAGCCCGGGATGATGACCTTTGAGAACATCCAGGTCCAGATGGTGGACCTCCCGCCGCTTGGGGATGAGGCCTCGGCCTCGTGGCTGCCAAACGTTCTTTTCGGCCCCGACGGCTACTGCATCGCTGTGGACACGACCGACGAGCCGACCCTGGCCGCAGATATGATCCGGGAGGAGCTCGCCCGCTGGAAGATCGCCCTTCGCCCCCGGGGTGACCTCACACCGCCGGAGGAGGGCTGGAGGAAAAAGCACACGCTCGTGGTTGGCACAAAGGTGGACGAGCCGGGCGGGGCCGAGGGCTTCCGCGCCCTTGAGGCCGCTTGTGGAGACACCTACCACACCGTGCCCTGCTCGATCGGGGATGCGGCCCTGCTGGAGGGCTTCCGGCAGGCCCTCTTCGAAGCCCTTGCCATAATGCGCATCTACACCAAATCTCCCGGCAAGAAGCCCGATATGGAAAGCCCCTTCATCCTGGAGGTGGGCTCGACGGTCCTCGATGCGGCCGCGGCCGTCCACAAGGACTTCGCCGAGAGCCTCAAGGCCGCCCGCCTGTGGGGCAGCGGGAAGTTCGACGGCCAGCAGGTCCAGCGCGACTACGTTCTCCACGACGGCGACATCCTCGAGCTTCGCCTCTAGCCAACTTCCTACCGCAAATAAACGATAAAAGCCGTAATTCCGCCGCCACATTTTGCTTGCCAATCCAGCCAAGATTAGTATATTAGAACCGACGAAGGGGGGGTCGGCTCGGCCAATTACGTGGTCAGCCGACCTTCCTTTGTGGCTAGCCACTCCTTCCAGCTTACCCAGGGCCCGAGTGCCGCAGACGCTTCATGTTTGAAAAGACCATTTTCTATCTCATCGGGGGGCTTGGGCTCTTCCTGCTCGGCATGCGTATCATGTCCGAGGGGCTCCAGAAGGTCGCCCGCGAGCGCATCCGCCGCATCCTCGCCGCCCTTACAAACAACCGCCTGATGGGTGTCCTTGTGGGGGCGAGCATCACCGCCATTATCCAGTCCTCCAGCGCGACCACCGTCATGCTGGTCGGCTTCGTCAACGCCGGCCTGATGAGCCTGGCCCAGGCCGTGACCGTCATCATGGGGGCCAACATCGGCACCACCATCACGGCCCAGATAATCGCCTTCAAAATAACCAAGTACGCCCTTCCATGTATCGGCGTGGGGATGGGAATCTGGCTGTTCTCCCGGTGGCGCCGATTGTCGTACCTGGGCGAGGCGCTGGTCGGCTTCGGGCTTCTCTTCTTCGGCCTCCACCTCATGCAGGAGGCCGCCGTGCCCCTGCGGTCCAACGCCCAGGTCATGGAGGTCCTGACCACCTTCAGCGCCTGGCCGATGGCGGCCGTCCTGGCCGGGGCGCTCCTCACCGTGCTGGTCCAAAGCTCTTCGGCCAGCGTGGGCATCACCTTGGCCCTGGCCACCGGTGGGCTCATCACCTACCCGGCCGCCGTGGCCATGGTCCTGGGCGAGAACATCGGCACCACCATCACCGCCAACCTCGCCTCCGTGGGCACCAACCTGACCGCCCGCCGCACCGCCCGGGCCCATTTCCTCTTCAACTGCTTCGGTGTGGCCTACATCCTGCTCGCTTTTCCTTGGTACTTTAAGCTGGTGAATTGGCTCACGCCCGGCGATCCGACCCTGATAGCACAAACGGCCCAGCAGGCCCTCTCCCTGGGAGTCGGCGTCGGCGAAGCACCCTATGTGGCCCGCCACATCGCCAACGCCCACACCTACTTCAACGTGCTCAACACCTTGGTTTTCCTGCCTTTGATGCCCTTTTTGGTAAAAGCCGCCGAGCGGATATCACCGGCCCGGCCCGGCGACGAGGCCGAACGGCTCGTATACCTCGATACCCGTATGGTCGACACGCCCGCCATAGCTATGGAGCAGGCCCGCCAGGAAACCACCCGGATGGCGCAGTTCGCCAGCGAGATGTACCAGGACGCCGTGGCCTACCTGCTGAACGAGGACGAGGCCCGTCATGAGGAGGTCACCCGGAAGGAAGAGGTGGTGGACGTGCTCCACAAAGAAATCACCGACTTCCTCGTCGGTGTGAGCCAGCAATCCATCGGCCCAACCATCTCCGGGCAGATCCGCTCTATGATGAGAATCGTCAACAACCTGGAGAAGATTGGCGACCACGCCGAGTACATCTCCAAGCTCGCCCAGCGCAAGGTCGACCAGCGGTTGCCCTTCTCGCCTTCAGCGACGAAGCACCTGGAGCAGATATCCGATGTGGCGGGCCGATTCGTCACTCTCGTCACCACTGCCATTGAGGAAAACAACCCCAACATTGCCGAGGAAGCCGACCGGCTGGAGACCGAACTCGACCAGATGGAAAGCATGATGAGAGACGACAATATTAAACGGCTCAAGGAGGGCACCTCCCAGGTGGAATCCGGAATGGTTTTCAACGACCTTCTTTCCACCTTCGAGAAGATCGGCGACCAATCCTACAACATTGCCGAAGCCTTGATGGGGAAAAAGTAAGCGTGGCGGTCCCTAAGTCCCCATTTATAAAGCGCTAATCTTTTCCACAGGGGGTGCCATTTTTTGCTTGCATCCCGGCCCCAAATCGGACTACAATTGTCCCAATTGGGGGGGAGGTTGGCCGGCCTCATGGGGTTTAAAGCGGATGCTTTTTACCCTTGGCCGGTCAACCTATTTTTTGGCCCTCACCCTTTCCCAGGCCCTTAAAACTCATTCCAATCCACCACCATTGCGGTATAATAGGCCACGAAGTGCCTCTAGGAAGGTTTGTCGGTTGGAAAGAAGGAGGGCCTTGAGATGCCAATATATGAATTTGTGTGCAAGAAGTGCAAGAAGGCTTTCGAAATCGCCTTATCCTTTGCGGAGCGGGAGAAGAAGAAAATCAAGTGTCCGAAATGCAAAAGCACGCAGGTAAGCCAGACCCTCTCCGCCTTTTTCGCCAATACTTCGAAGAAGAGCTGAGGCCCGCATCCACCCGTAGAATCTGAGCCATATGAGGATTCTATGAGAGCACCGTTCCTGTGGGGGTTGGCCCTCGCCCTCGCCTTCCTCCTGCCCGGCTGCAACACCCAGAATGCCGAACCCCCGCCGAAACCGGGGCAGGCATCGGTCGAGCGCCCCGCCGAGCCCTTCGCCCCGGGGGAGCTGCCGCCGGGGCACCCGCCAATCGGCCAAAGCGCCACCGTCAAAGGCGCAACCATCACCGGGCGCATCTCCCTCGCCTCCGTGCTCGGCCAGAAGGCCCCGCCCGAGGCCGTCCTCTTCCTCATTGCCCGTCGACCGGGTTCCAGGACGCCCCTGGCCGTAACCCGCATACAGGAGGTGACCTTTCCGTTCAGCTACACTATCGGCCCACAGCACATGATGACCGCCTCCGGCCGCTTCGAAGGTGAAGTAGAGATCTCGGCCCGTCTCGACCGCGACGGGTTCGTCGGCCCGCCCCAGCCAGGAGACCTGATGGGGGTCTACCCGAATAACCCCGTCTCGGTCGGAGACAGGAACATCGATTTCAAATTGAATAAACTCTACTGAGGGGCCAACAACCTCAACGGCACGATCCCAGGCCACTCCGATTTGGGGCTGACGGGAAGAAACGGATCGTGTGATTAACGGACCCTAACGCTCCTACCCCTTCTCCCCGAGCAGGGAGGCGAACCACTGGACGGTCGCCTCCGCCGCCCGCTGGCGGTGGATGGGGTCGCGCAGGCGATGGTCCACCCCGGGCAGGATGATGAGGCCCTTCGGCTCCTCCGCCCGGTCGAACAGGCGGTGGGCGTGGGCGACCGGCACCAGCTCGTCGGCCTGGCCGTGGACGATGAGGACCCGGGAGAGCCCTGAGGGGAGCTCCATTAGGGGGTGGCCGTCCAGGTCGTCGAAGAAGGCCTCCGGCACCGGGGAGAGGCCTTCCGGCCCAGGCCGGCCCCGGCGAGCCAGAAGCTCGGTGAGGCCGGACGGTGTCGCCCAGACCGCCGTCGCGCCTACGGAGGGCTCCTCGACGGCCGTGGCCCAGGCCACGACCCCCCCAAGGCTCGAGCCCATCAGCCCCACCCGGGATGCGTCAACGGGGGAATAGCTTGCGAGGAACGCCAGCACCGCCCGGGCGTCTTCGAGCCGGCCCGTCAGCGTCATGGCCTCGGGCCCGCCAGTGGCGCCGCCCATGGCGCGGAAGTCGAACCGTACCAACGCCAGCCCCGCCGCCACGGCAATATCGGCCAGCTGCAGGTACTTGCGGCTCGCCATGGAGGATAGCAGGCCGTGGAAGACAACGACCGCGGCGAAGGGGCCCTCGCCGGAGGGGGTGTGGCAGGCCGCTGGGAGCGTGTACGGCCCGCTCGGGATGGTAAGCTCTTCGACCGCCACGAAACCTCCCTCAGGGGCCTACACCTTACGGTGCCCCGGGCGGTCATTCTATCCAAGAGGACAAGACGGTGCAAAGCGGCCCCAGCGTGGGGGTCCCCCTTAGAGCCCGCATCCCACCCAAGCCCTTGACAACCCCTGAAGCACCTCCTAAGTATGGAGAAACGTCCTTGCCGTTCCAGCCCGCCGGTGAAGCGATATGCCACGGGCGTGACGGTCCCCCTCTGGAGACGCCATGGACCTCACCAGCGCGGTCAAGGCCGAGGCCAGCCGCCTCGGGTTCGACCTGGTCGGGGTGGCCCCGGCCACGCCGACGGCCGAACACGGCCGCCTCGCCGAGTGGCTTAAGAAGGGCCTCCACGGACGGATGGCGTATGTGGCCCGGCAACCGGCCCGCCGGATGGACGTCCGCCGCGTGCTCGACGAGTGCCGCTCCGTCGTCGTCGTGGGCCTGCTCTACAACACCGACGAGCCCTTCTCGACAAACCTCGATGATCCCGCCCGCGGCTGGGTCTCGCGCTACGCGTGGGGCGATGATTACCACGGCCTCATGGAGAAGAAGCTCGGCGAACTCGCCGCCTTCATCGAGTCGGTCGCCCCGGGTGTGGCCACCCGCTCCTACGTGGATACGGGACCCGTCATGGAGAAGGCCCTCGCCCAGGCGGCCGGACTCGGCTGGATCGGGAAGAACACCTGTCTGCTAAACGACAAGCTGGGCTCCTTTCTCTTCCTAGGCGTCGTGCTGACCACGGCC
>JALLOF010000004.1 GCA_027717595.1 Nitrospinae bacterium AH_259_B05_G02_I21
AGTATCCTGCGGCACTTCCAGAATCACATAGCGGTATTCGTGAAAATCGGCAGGCAAGTCACTATCTTCTTGAAACCTGGGCGGATTTTCAAGCAGAGAAGTCCAATACTCTCGTGCAAGATGAAATTTCTCAATCGCCCTTTCTAGGGATATTTCTAGGGGCGGAAAGGAAGTTATGACCTTTTCTTCCTCATGCCGAACGGTTTTAGTTAGCCAGACCTTGATCATGATTTCCCCCTTTCAGGGTTACATCCACTATTGATTATACCACCCCCCGGTGTGTTTCCGCTGGCGGCGGCATCCCCTATATAGTCGGTGAGAGTGACGCCTGCGATGGAGGCACAACTAACAGACCACGTTTGGACAATGGGAGAACTATTAGATTTGTAAGCTTAGTTATTGCCACTCTTTTCTTAGATACTTTTCCAAGTTCTGAATTATGTGTTCTACTGTTTCATACCTTGTGTGCTCATAATTAGGCCGAAATGTTTGCTCGAAAAGAAATAATGCCTCGTTATCACAATATTTCTCCAGCATTGCTCGTGTTCGCTGATTTAATCCCTCTCTTTGTATTCTCTGTGCTTCCATGGCTCCTGTTAAAGATTCACTAGACTGTCTATCCAAGTCTCTCCATTCTTCTAACAATTCGTGAAACCAATTATATGGCGTAAGTTTTTCTCTTTTAGGTCGGATTTTAGTTAATAGCCATTGAAAGTGTACAATTATAATTAAAACCACCGCAGCTATTACAAATATCCAACGGGCAGTATTTTGTGTTAAGTAAGCGGGGGGATGTTTAAGAAAATTCTTGAGAAATATGCCTATGGTTTGTTCGGGGGCTAGACCCATGGCGGCTAAAACCCCCGCAAGTGTATAGGCAACAATAAACCTAAAGATGCGCTTGCCCATGCTCCAATTTTAGCCAACCCTGAGATTTCATGCCATTCTTTTCTTGCCGGGGCTATATTATTCAACATGTAGCAGTACTCAGCCATTCGATGAGAACGAGTTTCGTATTTCAAAGTCCTTACTATCCACCTTAACAAATTCCCATAATTCAAAATAGCCCACTACCTTATTTTTTCATGGGCAATTATTGTGGTGGCGTACCTTCTTCATCAATTTGCTGTAAGAGAAAGTCGTGGAGGGCATTTTCTCTTAACTGTTCTATTCTTTTTTGAATATCCCTTATAGCCTCTAGGTCGCTCTTGTCGAGAACGCCCTTGTTCTGCAGGGATACAAGCAAATTACCAAACCAATAGAATATGTAAGCTATGCTGTCCACCACCTTTTCAGAATCTTTCCGCATAATTTCCAGGGCTTCGCTTATTAGTGTCATTTCGTTTTCTAGTTTTTCTATTCTAGCCTCCATTGCTTTTCCCCTTTTCTATAAGTTTGATTCTGGCCATTAGGCCATCAGTAGCTTTGTCTATCTTCTCCCTCAAGTCCTCTACTTCGCCAGCTTCCACGATGCCTTTCTCTTCTAAGATAACGCTGATGGTGCTGGTGTAGCTGAGTGCGGTTACAATATACTGCCAGAGGCGGTAGTTTCCTTCTTTGAGAGCCATTACCTCCTCTTCGATCGGTCGTTGGTTCTGGATCGCCGCTGAAAAAACCCATCGCTCATTGCTCCGATTTTGTTCCGATTTTCGCCGGTATTTTCGCCCATTTTCGGCAATTCTCGCCGGAACAACTCATTGAAACCATTGATTTATTTACCTTTCTTCTTGGGTTCGACTCCCACACGCTTCCGCCATTTTTTTGTTTATCAACATGTTACAGGAAACAATATTGCTCATCCTTCCTGTTGTACCTTCTCCAAAATCAGTCCGGCACCCACGATTGTGCCCGAAATTGTGCCCATGAGGGCCAATTTCTGTTGAAATAGTAACTTTTAGGGTGGTTAGCCGTAGTTAATATTTCCTGGGATAATATTAACTCTTGTCCCTACGAATTGAGTTACAATTGACCATAAATATAGAACCTTGTGAATTAGTATTTGGAAGGTTCTACAAAGGCTGATAGTATTATTTGGGGTAGCACGAATTTGTTTAGACGAGAAATGTTGCCAACCGTTCAAATAATCGCCAACAAAATCTGCTAGAGTTACAATTGCATACAGCTTTGTGTTCCCGGTTACGAGAGATTTCACGAAGCCCAACAGACAATTGACCACTCAAGACCTAAATTCATGCCCGTTAAGAGTACCGCTGAGTTGAATCCCCAGGTGTCTCAAAGGTTTACATTCATCCTCATCGTCCTCTGCCTGGTCGTGGCCGCTCTGCTCCGTCTTTCCGCTCTCGATCTCATGGAGTACAAGATCGACGAGGCCGTCATGATCCGGCTCGTCTCCCAGGTGGCGGACGATGGCACCTTCCTCACCCATGGGGAGTATTCCTCCCGAGGGCCGAGCCACTCCCCCCTAGCTACGTACCTTCTGGCCCCGACCTGGGCCTGGGCTCACAGCTACTTGGCCGTGGTCTGGTTGATTGCGCTGCTAAACGTGGCGGCGGTGGGGGTGACCTACTGGATCGGGCAGCGCTATCTGAGCCCGCGGGCGGGCTTGATTGCAGCCGCCTGCATGGCTGTGAGCCCATGGATGGTGATGTTATCCCGGAAAATCTGGCGACCCGACATGATGCCCCTCTTCGGGGCGCTGCTGCTAGCCTCGACCCTCGTCCTGGTGGTGGAGGGCCGGCGGCGAGCCATCTTTTGGGTCTGCCTCTGGGGCGGGGTGGTGGCCCAAATCTTCCCGACGGGGTACCTGGCGGTGGGAGCCGTCTTGCTCTTCCTCCTCCTCCATCGCCCTCGCGTCTCGCGCCCGGCCTTATTCTTAGGCCTGACAGTCCTGACAATCCTCTATCTGCCCTACGGCATCTTCCTCGCCGGAGGCGGATGGCGAGAGTTCCTTGCGTTACTTTCGCCTAGGGGTGGCGTGGGAAATCCCTCGTCGTGGGTCCAGAAGATAGAGCCAATCTGGCACTTGGTCAACCTTGGAAATTTTCCCTATCTCATCGGCGAAACCTCTTACTATCTGGACGCTAAGCTTGGGGCTTCGGCGTTGCTGGTGTATCCTTTGGCGACCCTGGAACGGTGGGGGTTTATCGCGGGCTTCGGGTGGCTCATCTGGAGAATGCTCAGCCCCAAAGGAGAGTCGCATCTGCAACCCGTGGGGCTTATATTCATCCTCTGGATCGCTTTCCCGGCCGTGGTCTACCTCTTTACACCTTGGCGGCCCTATCCACATTACTACATGGTCATCCTTCCGGCCCCGTTTCTCATCCTCGGGGCAACGGTGAACCAGGGGCTTGCCCGTCTCAGCACGGGAGTCGGCTCAACGTCGAGGTATCGGGGGGCTGCTGGCATATTGGGCCTAGCCCTGGCAGGTATTATCCTGACGCAAGTCCACTTCACGGCCACGCTTCTCTCCTTGTTGAGGGCCAAAGGAGGAGCCAGCGGCGAGTACGGGGTAAGTTACCAGCATAAGGTAGCATTAGCCGACTACCTGGCCAAAACCTTTGGGCCGGGCTGTTACCGTCTGACTCACGAGTGGCGTCCGCTTTACGGAGTGGACGTGGGATCCGAGATATACGATCTCGTCCGACGCCGAGTCGAAAAGCGGCCCTGCCCAACCCCCGCGCCCGTGCAGCTTTACCTCCTAGAGACTGTCGATCGGCCTCTTTCGCCGGCGGCCGAGGCGCGTCTTGGGCCCTATCGGCGGTTCGGGCCCATCCTCCTTTATACGAAGGCGGCGAAACATGAGCCCTAGAGGATGGCTGCCACGCTGGCTAGGCCTAATTCTCCTAGTTGTAGTGTTGTGTGGAGCGGCGGGGGCTCTTGGGGTCCCGTGGATGGTCGACCGCGGGCTTCATTCGGCGATGAATCGCACTCCATACCGGCTGGCCTACGCCGAAAAGAGCTTTACTTGGCCTCCGGGGATCCTGCTCCAAGAGGTTGAGGTGATGGAGCGGACTTCCGACGGTATTGTGGCCACACTCCCCAGCCTAGCCGTCGGCCTCGCCCTCGGCTCAGGCCCCGCCGAGCCCCGATGGCTCATGACACTAGAAGCGCCGTCCATCACCATCCACCTAGGAGGTGCGCCCACATGGGGCGAGGAGAACGCCCGCCGCCTCGTAAAGAACGCCCTCAAGAACTTCCGCTCCGTCGGCCTCCGACTGACCGCCGAGCGGGTGGCCCTGGAAGGCAAAGAGGGACGCGAGATGACCCTGCGGCGAGTCACGGGGACGGCCCGCGCCACGGGGCCGGACACCTTCGAGGCCGAGCTCACCGGAACGGTGGAGAAGACGGCGGGGCTTGGAGCCGAGCTCACCGGCCCGTTCACCTCGCGCTTGACCGTCCGGCGCTACCTTGATTCAACCTCCCTGGAGCACATATTCGACGGCACTGGCCTCCGGGTGGCCGAGGCGGGCCAGGCGATCAAGAAGGCGCAAGCCCCGTGGCAGGTCGAGACAACCGTCCCGTGGCTCCCGACCCTAAGCCTCGGGGACAACCCGACCCTCACGGTCATGACCCCCCCCGACCCGAGGCTTCAAGCCCTCTGGGAGCGCTGGTAGCATTAATGGCTTTCTTTTTTTCATGTTTCACTGACCTTTTGTAGTTTCACTTTCACGATGAAATCGCCCCTCACGCTCCTCTGCCTCCAGGGGCAATAACTGGTGAAATACGCCCCTTTCCCCTCAAAGCGAAAGTAACGATTACCTGGGAAAATATTAACTTCCAATAAGTTTGTTTAGGTTAAAGTTTCCTAGGAGTATCAAACCTGTCGGGGCTTTTGTCTGGTTAAAGGCTTCCCTCCTAAGAAGACCTCACACCTCGGTGCCGCCCGTGGCGGTGTTTGCAAATTGGATTAATTGGAACCTCAATGGGTCATGACCAACATCCGAATTAAGCTTTCCGAATCTCCTTGTCGGGCGTTGTACGGCTCCAGCGCTTTCCCCAAAACCGCGCCGAAGGCCCGGCCGCTGTCAGTCGCCCGCATCGCCACACCTGGACGACTTGACGAGACAAGCAGGTCGCCAGGGTTGATTGCACCGTTTTCTGCACACACCCGCACGTATACTCGACCGCTTAATGCTATCGGCAAATCTTTCGAGTCGTCGCTGCGCGTCCCTAGCACCATGCCGGGAGTAAATCCCCCGGCACCACTGATTATGCCGACCACTTTCTTATCGTAGGGTACTGCCGACGAGACTAGCTTTCCGTCTGCTGAAAGTCGCCATGCCCCGGAGATCCTACAGACTACTTGCCTTGCCCACAAATTGATTTCACCAAATTGTCATGGTAGGGTGAGTCCGAAACGCCGCTAACCACCGAGACATTAGCGGGCTCCGTTGTCGGCCCACAAACCCTAATGAGGTTCCCACTGCGTTGATTCGAAACGCCTGCCTGGCTTTTGCTCTAGCCCTCGCTCTCCTCTTCACACCGCTTGGCGGCGCACCCTTCGCCGACGGCCTCCCACTCGACTCTCCCTGGGAACTTATCATAATCGCTCTCCTGGTTTGGGCTGTCGCTCTAACGGCCGCCTACCCGACCCGGCACGGCCCATGGGTAGTACTCCTCATCTTAGCGCTCCTCGTGGTAGGCGCTAAGGTGTTCGTCTACCAGCACCAGCTTCCTCACGGCCTTGCAGGCCGTTACCGGACAGAGCCACCCGGCGTCGGCCCGAAGTGGGAGAGAACTCTACACCGGCCTTTGCCTGACGCCACCCGACTCGACGGTCCCCTGGCTTTCTACAATACCGGTTATCGACCCGGAAAACCGCCCTTCCCATTCTTTTTCTTTAACGACAAGCGCCGCCATCCGTGGATCGGAAATGACTCCACCATGCAACCGACAGTCCACGTTCACTGGGACGGCTACCTAGCCGTTGACCGGCCGGGCCAGGTGGCCTTCCGCCTCGAAACAACTGATACCTGCGGGCTAACCCTAGACGGCCGGGTGCTCATAGCGCTAGGCGAGGGACTGGAACACTGCGGGCGGGGGGCCTCAGTCGAGCTAACTGCCGGTCTCCACCCGCTGCGGGTGACCTACACCCAGCACATCACCGACCTCAACGCCCCTTCACCTAAAAGCCGCCTTCTCCTCCAGTGGAGGCAGGGCGAGGGCTTATGGGAAGTGGTTCCAGCCAGAGCACTTCTGCCATTTAGACCAACCACCGAGGCCCTAGACCAAGACCGGGGGATGAGACCCTTGGCTCAGTGGCTTTTCTGGGGGCAATGGGTCCTGCTGGCGGTCGGTTTAGTGATGATGTTCCATGCCGTACCCCTCAGTGTCTGGCGGGGAGAGCGAGGCTTGCTCGCCTGCGTGGCGCTCCTGCTCATCGCCCTGGCCCTGGCAACAACGCTCAGAGACGCCCGCCCCCCGGCCAGCAACTATATCTGGCTTGGAAGTGACGAAATCCATTACGAAGGCGATGCTCGGGCTTTTATCATGGAAAGTTGGGTGAGCACCCCCTCAACGGGCAATGAGCCGAAAATCCTCTACGTATACTTCCTTGCAACAGCACACCTACTTTTAGGCGAACCTTTAGTCCAGATGGTCTTGCTACAGCGGCTGCTACTCGTCTCGGCAGCTTTCCTCATCTATTGGATTGGCAAGACCTTCTTCAGCCCCCGGGTCGGACTCTACGCCATGATGCTTACGGTTCTCTCGACCCAGCTGTTGGGCTGGTCTCGGGCTCTCTATCCGGCCTCCTTGGCGACGGCCCTGTTGGCCCTGGCCCTCGTCTGTATCCTTCAGGCCCACCGCCATAACTCAGTCCTCTGGATGGTCGGCGCCGGGGTGGCTTTGAGTTTGGGCGTCCATGCGCGGCCCAACTTCATCCTTTGCTACGTTGTCGTGCTGCTCTGGCTGGCTGCTTCCCACCGCCCCTGGCGGAAAAGCTTCGCCTTAATGGGGACGTTCGGGCTAGGGATAGGATTCGTCGAGGGATTGGCGATAATCCGCTCCCTGGCCGCCTATGGGACGCTATTCACCTACCAGAACATACTGCCCATCAACCTAATGCGCGGCAACCCCATTCCTCCCGGGGTCGATTTAGGCAGCCTGCTTGAGGTAAAAACCCTCGGGTTATCGGAGGCCCTGCAGGCCATGTGGGCCTTCGCAACTCAGAAGCCCCTGGCATTCGCAGCACAATGGCTTCACAAATTGTTCTATCTGTTCGGTATCAATACCATGGAGTCTGTCTGGAACCCGAGCCTGTTCACCTACGAAATCTTCTTTTTCTCCGCGGGAGGGCTTCTGGGAGCAGTCATTGCAGTCCGGCGCTACGGACGACGAGCCTCCTGGCTGCCCCTAGCCTTCGTGGCGGCTACCGGAGCGGTTTTAATAGCAACCTCGCCCGATTTCCACGGTTTTCGACTCCTGGTCCCCCTTCTCCCCTTGCTGGCAATCTACGTCGGTGTGGCCCTTGAGGCTCTCGACTTGTCTCGGCCGCTTCGGACCTCCTGGAAGGCTAATCTCCTGCGCAGCGCCATCTTCTTCGCCCTCATGCCCTTTCGCTACGGCCTTCAGTACGCCCTCATGGGCGCTGCCTACCTCTGGCCAGCTACCAGGGAGAAACAGACCTCGTTCGAAATACTCGAAGAGTTGTTCGATGAACCCCGAGCCACTTCATCGTTGACTCAAGAAGCAAAGAGGCACCACGGTTGCGGTGGGTCAAAGGAAGAGCGATAAGCTAGCAAATATACCATCTACAACCATAAAAAATACTCGCCGACTCACCCAACGGGATAAGTGTGAAAGCCCGGCCCCTCTTCGCACGCCAGGGGCGAAACACGTAAAGCTCGAAAGATCTCGAAAAGGTCTAGCGAAGGAGGACGCTTAGGCGATGGTCAGACGAGGGATGGTGAGCAGCGCTTGAGGCTAGCCTTTAATCAGATTGACCAATTCCTGGACGCTTGCTTTCCCATCGCCGAAAATCATCATCGTCTTCTGGTCGTAGAAGAGCTCGTTGTCCACTCCCGAGAAGCCCGGGCTTAAGCTCCGTTTGCAGATGATGACGGTCTGCGCTTGGTCCGCATTCAGGATCGGCATCCCATAGAGCGGGCTGTCTTTTTCCGTACGGGCGGCGGGATTGATGACGTCGTTGGCGCCAATTATCAGCGCCACGTCGGTATGTTGGAAATCATCGTTAATCTCGTCGAGGTCGAGCAGCAAATCGTAGGGCACGTTGGCCTCCGCCAGCAGGACGTTCATATGCCCCGGCATCCGACCCGCCACGGGATGGACGGCGTACCGGACGGTCGTACCCCGATCAATCAGCATCTGGGCCATCTCGTGAAGAGCAAACTGGGCCTGAGCGACGGCGAGCCCGTAGCCTGGAATAATGATCACCGACTGGGCGTCCTCCAGCATCATCGCGGCATCTTCTTCGGTGTATTCGGTGACGTAGCGCTTCTCCCCCGTCGCGGCCGCCCCATAGCCCCCAACACCGACAGCCCCAAAGACGACGTTGGGGAGAGAGCGGTTCATGGCGACACACATGATATGGGTCAGGATAAGCCCTGAGGCGCCCACCAGGGCCCCGCTTACGATGAGGACGACGTTTGAGAGGACGAACCCCGTCATCGCCGCGGCTATCCCGGAGTAGGAGTTGAGGAGGCAGATCACCACGGGCATATCTGCGCTGCCGATGGGGATCACCAGCAACACACCCAGCGCCGAGGCAATGACCAAAATGAGAAGAAGGGCCGTGACGTTGGAGAAATTCCATACAAATATACCAGCGAGCACGAGAAACACCACACCCAGGAGGGCGTTGAGCGCCTGCTGGAATTTGAACACGATGGGTGTGCCTTTCATCAGGTCTTGCAATTTGGCGAACGCAATGAAGCTGCCGGTAAGGGTGAGCGCGCCTACAAAGACGCTCAGCACTATGGTGACGACGATATCGAGCCTGGGCGTGGCCAAAAACCGGTTGTACTCGGCCAGGGCCACCAGGGCCGAGGCCCCGCCCCCGAACCCGTTGAAAATGGCGACCATCTGCGGCATGGCCGTCATCTGGACCCTTCGGGCCGTGATCGCGCCGATCGCGCTTCCGACGATGATCCCCACGATAATGAACGTAAAATCGATAATCTGCTTATCCAGGAGGGTCACAAAGATGGCGATGGCCATACCAATCACCGCCAGCAGGTTGCCCCTGCGAGCTGTCCTGGGCGAGCTCAACCCTTTGAGGCCGAATATGAAAAATACCGCCGAGATGAGGTAGGCCAGATTGCGTGCCGCATCCATCGTCGTCCCCCTAGTCTTTCTTGGGCTCCCGCTTGAACCGCGCCAGCATCCGATCCGTGACCATGAACCCGCCGACGACGTTGATCGTGGCAAAGATGACGGCCACCAACCCGAGGACTTTGCTTATGCCCGCGTGCCCGGTGCCGGCGCTGATAAGGGAGCCGACCAGGGTGATGCCCGAGATCCCGTTGGAGCCGGACATGAGGGGCGTGTGAAGCAAGGGAGGAACCTTGGTGATCATTTCAAATCCTACAAAGGTTGCAAGAACAAAGACGTAGAACGAGACTAAGAGCGCGCCTTCCATAGAGTCATCCCTTCTGAAACGCTTCTTTCACCATCGCGTTGACGATCTCACCGTTGTGGGTGATGCAGGCACTCTGGGTGATTTCGTCTTCGAAGTCGAGGGAGCCATCGTCCTCTGCGTACAAGCTCCTGACCAAGGTGGTAACGTTTTTCGAGTACATCTGGCTTGCGTCGATGGGGAGGGCCGCCGGCAGGTTCAAGGGTCCACAGATGGTGACGCCGTCGCGGACAACGTCCTTCCCCGCCTCGGTCAGCTCGCAGTTGCCACCCTGTTCGGCAGCGAGGTCGACGATGACGGAGCCCTCGCTCATCTGCTTGACCATCTCCTCGGTAATTAGCACAGGCGCTTGTTTACCGAAGACCTGAGCCGTCGAGATCACAGCATCGATCCTGGCCAGCCTGCCACCGATGATCTCCCGCTCTTTCAGCAGGAACTCTTCGGACATCTCCTTGGCGTATCCACCGGCGGCCTCGGCATCTTCTTCAAACTCCATCTCGACGAACTGAGCCCCCAGGCTTTCGACCTGCTCTCGCACCGCAGGCCGCACGTCAAAGGCCTCAACCCTTGCGCCTAGCCGCTTCGCCGTAGCAATGGCCTGCAGGCCAGCGACCCCCGCCCCAAGGATTAGAACCCTAGCCGGGGGGATCGTCCCGGCGGCAGTCATCATCAGAGGAAAGAACTTGCCTAGATGCTGAGCGGCAAGGATCACGGCCTGGTAGCCCGCTATGCTGGCCATGGAGCTTAGGGCGTCCATGCTCTGGGCGCGGGCGATACGGGGGACAAACTCCATCGAAAAGCTGGTAATCTTCTTCTCGACCATCTGGTTGACTACGTCTTGGTTGGAAACCGGTGCCAAGAACCCGATGAAGGTGGAGCCCGGCTTCATCATCTCGACTTCGTGCTTCCCAACGTCCTCGTTCATCCCGGGGGGCTGAACCTTCAGAACGATATCGGCCTCGGCGTAAAGGCTCGGCGCATCGCCGACAATGGTCGCCCCCGCCTCTTCGTACTCCGCATCCGAATATGAAGCCGCCTGCCCGGCACCGCTTTGGACGAGCACGTCCCCTCCGCCCTTCTTCAGCTGGGCTACCATTTTGGGGACCACCGCCACACGCGTCTCACCGCCTGCAATCTCTTTCGGAATGCCAAATTTCATGACGGCCATCTTCCCTCTTTTAGTTCACCGTTGGTGGATTGGAGCACACCATAGGTCGAGGAGGCCCTTCGCGCAAACCGTAGCTTACACAATATCTGGCCGTATTGGCAAGCCTCTCTGCGTGTATAAATGAGAAAAGCCGAGCATCGGCCCTTCGATGGGTCACATGGTCCAGCACGGCCTGAACGGTCGCTCCCCCCTCCCACCTAATACCCGCCCGAGCAAGGTGATCCTGCGGCGGCTCTGTGAACGTACACCACCCTATTTTAAGTGCTCCGACGGGCTGGAGCCTTGACATAAGTCAAGCGAAGGAGAACATTTTATAACTTCCTCCCTGACGCGGACCCTGAGAAGGTTAATCCCTTTGCATTTAAGCATATAGCCGGTTTGATTTTTGCTCTTCTTTTGCTCAAAAAGCGTTCTCTTCCCCTTGACATTCACGCATAATGACCGATATTCCCAACAGGTTGGATTTGCGAAGGAATCGAGCCCATGCAGGTCCCCATCTACATGGATTACAACGCCACGACCCCGGTCGACCCCCGGGTCTTGGAGTCGATGCTGCCCTACTTCTGCGAGGAATTCGGCAACCCCGCCAGCCGCACCTACGCCTTCGGCTGGCGCGCCGAGGAGGCCGTCGAGCGGGCCCGCAAACAGATCGCCCAGCTCATCAACGCCGGCCCGAAGGACATCGTCTTCACCAGCGGGGCCACCGAGAGCAACAACCTCGCTTTGAAGGGCGTGGCCGAGATGTACCGGGACCAGGGGACCCACATCATCACCCAGGTCACCGAGCACAAAGCGGTGCTCGACGTCGTCAAGTGGCTTGAGCGGCACGGCTTTGAGGTCACCTACCTGCCGGTTGACAGCGACGGCCTAGTTGATCCCGACGACGTGCGCCAGGCGCTCCGGGAAACCACCATTCTCATCTCCATCATGGCCGCCAACAACGAGATCGGGACGCTCCAGCCGATCGAAGAGATCGGCCGTATCGCCAAGGAGCAGGGGGTCTTCTTCCACTGCGACGCCGCCCAGGCGCTGGGCAAGGTGCCCGTAGACGTTGAGGCCTGGGGCGCTGATCTGGTGAGCCTGAGCGCCCACAAGATATATGGCCCCAAGGGCGTCGGGGCGCTTTACCTTAGGTTGCCCGACTCTCGGGTCGCCCTAGATCCTCTCATCCACGGCGGCGGCCACGAGTTCGGTCTCCGCAGCGGGACGCTCAACGTCCCGGGCATCGTGGGGTTCGGGAAGGCCTGCGAGGTGGCGGCCTCGGAGATGGCCGAGGAGGCCGAGCGGCTTCGGGCCCTTCGGGATCGGCTCGAGGGGGGGATTTGCTCGCACATCGAGGAGGTCACCCGCAACGGCCACCCCGAGCGGCGCCTGCCGGGCACGAGCAACCTCTCGTTCGCCTACGTGGAGGGCGAGAGCCTGATGATGGGCCTCAGCGGGATTGCGCTCTCAAGCGGCAGCGCCTGCACCTCGGCCGGCCACGAGACCTCCCACGTGCTGACGGCCCTTGGGCTGAGCGACGAGCTGATTAAGGCGTCGTTACGCTTCGGCATCGGCCGGTTCAACACCGAACAGGAGGTAGACTACGTCATAGAGCGGGTTCGCGAGACGGTGGAGCGGCTCCGGGCGCTCTCCCCCATATTCGATGGGTCCAGAGCGCTGAGCAACGTCCCCTCCACACAATGAGGGGTGGACACCGAAGGCCAAATATGGTATATTTATAGGGGCAGAAAGTGAATCGGCCCATTTATCCCGTAGGGAATGGAGATTAGAGGAGAACCAAAATGGGACTTCAACTGACTGAGACTGCCGTACTTCAGGTGAAGCGGCTCATCGAAGGGCAAGGCAACCCCGAGTTGAAGCTCCGCGTGGGGGTGAAGGGCGGAGGCTGCTCGGGCATGAGCTACACCCTCGCGCTCGATACCCAACAGAGAGAGGGTGACGAGGCCTTCTCCTTCGACGATGTGACCGTCCTGGTGGACATGAAGAGCTACCTCTTCTTGAACGGCACCACCCTAAATTACGTCGAAGACGTCATGGGCGGGGGTTTCAAATTCGAAAATCCGAACGCCGAGCGAAGTTGCGGTTGCGGGAGCTCTTTTTCCTAAGAAGCGGGCGGCTATCGAGGCTCCCGGTCCACTACTACGACCACCCCTACCCGATAGCGCGAGACTTACTCAACGTGGAGAACCCCTCCGCGCGCCGAGCAACGATGAGAGGCAGCGGCCTGGCGGCCCTGCCTCTTATTAATTGAGACCATGACCCAGCAGATGATGGATACGGACACCCATCGCGAGCTCACCTTGCACGCGCTCCACGAGGCCCTGGGGGTCGTCTGGCGCCAGCAGGAAGGCTGGCTGCTGCCCGCCCACTACGGCGACCCCGTGGCCGAGCACCGGGCCGTCCGAGCCTCGGCCGGCCTGGTGGACGCCTCGGCCCGCCTCGTGCTCCGAGCGACCGGCAGCGACCGGGGGGAGTTCCTCCAGGGGATGACCACCAACCACATCAAAGCGATGAAGCCGGGCGAGGGCACCTACAACGTCATCCTCACCTCGAAGGGGAGGATAGTCGGCGAACTCATCGTCTACGCCCTGGCCGACCACCTCCTGCTCGACATCCCCACGGTGTGCGCAAAGGCCGTCCAGGATTACCTGGACCATTATCACTTCTCCGAAGAGGTGGAGTTCACCGACGTGTCGGCCCGGCGGCTCGTCCTGGGTCTTCACGGGCCCAAGGCGGCTGCTCTAATTGAGAAGGTCTCCACCGTGGCCGTCACCGACCTGCCCGACTACCACCTGCGGCGGGGGAACCTAGGGGGCGTCGACGTCATGGTTGCCCGGGTCAACCGGGCGGGCGAGGACGGCTTCGAAGTCCACGCGCCCGCCGAGTCGGCCGAGGCCGTCTGGGGCGCCCTCGCCGAAGCGGGAGCGGCCCCCGTGGGCCAGGAGGCCGCCGAGACCTTGCGCATCGAAGCGGGCATTCCGCGCTTCGGAGCCGACCTCGACGAAAGGGTGATTCCCTGGGAGGCGGGCATCGGCCACGCCATCCACCTCGACAAGGGGTGCTATGTCGGCCAGGAGGTCGTCGCCCGGATGGAGTACCTCGGCAAGGTCTTCAGACGGCTGGTGGCACTTCGGCTCGAGGGCACGGCCGTTCCCTCCGAGGAGGCCGCCGTCCGCGACGGAGAAGATGACGTGGGCCGGGTCACCAGCGCGTGCGTCGGACCCACGGTGGGCCAGCCCGTGGCCCTGGCCTACGTGAAGCACGATCGGGCAGCCGAGGGCACGGTCCTCGACGTGGAGGCCGACGGAGGCACCGTGCCGGCCACCGTGGCCGCCCGGCCCCTGGCGGGCAGCGTCCCCCCGCCTCACGAGGCCCGGGGCTAAGCCCCCGACTTTACCGATCCCCGATCCTCCCTGGATGTAATCAACCCCGGCGAGACCTGCGATGGCTGAGACGGCCGATATCTGCATCGTCGGAGGCGGCATCATAGGCTGCAGCCTGGCCTTCGAGCTGGCCCGAGCCGGACGGCGGGTGGTCGTAGTGGAGAGCGACCAGGTCGGGGGCAAGGCCAGCGGCGAGGCAGCCGGGATGCTCACCCCCCTGGCCGAGGCCGACGGCCCCGGGGCATTCCTCGATCTTGGGCTCGCAAGCCTGGCCATGTTCCCCGAGGCGGAAGCGGAGCTGAAGGACCGCACGAGCATCGATATCGAGCTTCTCCGCTGGGGCATCCTCTACCTGGCGTGCGAGGAGCACGAGGCGGCCACCCTCGCAGAGCGGCTGGCCTGGCTTTCCGAGGCGGGTCTCCCGGCCGAACACGTCTCGGCCGACGAGCTCCGATCACTTGAGCCGGCCCTGGCCGACGACCTCCTGGGCGCCACGCTCCTGCCCCAGGACTGGCACGTCAATACCTGGAACATGACCCAGGCCTACGCCCTTGCGGCCCAGCAGTGCGGCGCAGCCATTTACCCCGAGCGGCCAGCCGGCGCGCTGCTGGTCGAGGGCGGGCGGGTCAGAGGGGTCTCCACGCCCGCGGGGCCGGTCCACGCCCATGTGACGGTCAACTGCGCGGGCCCGTGGGCCGGCGGGCTTGCGGCCACGGCGGGCCTCTCCCTCCCGATGGAGCCTGTCAAGGGCCAGCTCCTGAGCGTCGAGGCCCGGCCCCACCCCGTCCGGCACGTCATCTACTCGAGCCGGGCCTACGTGGTGCCCCGCATGGGGGGCGAAGTGGTGCTCGGGACCACCGAAGAGCGGGTGGGCTTCAACACCCGGCCCACCCCTGCAGGCGTGGCCGCCATCATGACCGGCGCCATGGAGGTCTGTCCGGCCCTGGCCGAGGCACCCTTCCTCAGGGCCTGGGCGGGGCTTCGTCCCACTCCGCCCGACCTGCTGCCCTATCTAGGATGGGACGAGCGCCTCGAAGGCCTCGCCGTCGCCACGGGCCACCACCGAAACGGCATCCTGCTGGCCCCGATCACCGCACGGGTGATGAAGGAGCTGCTGAGCGACGAGGCCACGTCGGTCGACCTGGCGCCGTTTGGCATCGACCGGCCGCCGCCGACCGGCTGACCTTCACCTTAGAGCCCCTTTACCGCCTCAAGCAACTCGGCCATGCGGTGTCGGTAGGTGTGCCCGGCGGTGACGACCTCCCGGCCTCGGGAGGCGATGGCCCGCCGCTCGTCCTCGTGGGCGAGGTAATAGCGGACCTTGTCGGCCAGCTCCTCGGCGTCGGCGAAGACCTCCACCTCGCGGCCCGGCGTGAAGACCTCTCCCAACTCCTCGACAGCGTCCGTAAGCAGGAAGCCCCCGCAGGCCGGCACGTCGAAGCACCGCATGTTCATCCCCGATGGGGCGACCCCGTGCCAGGCGTGGACGTTCACGTTGACGGCCGCGGCCTGGTAGAAGGCGACCACGTCGCCGCCGTAGAGCCCCTCTCCCCTAACGTGCGCCAGCAGCCGCCTCGAGGGGATGCGCTTGTGCCCCCAGCGTGGCCCGTAGATGGCGAGGTCGAACCCGGTTAGCGCCTCGAAGAGCCGCTGGCGCTCGGCGTACCAGATGCCGACGAAGCCGACCTCGCAGCCGAAGCGGGCCCTCTCGGCCGCGCTCAGGGTCCTGGGCTTATAGCTTTCCGCCTCAGCCGCGAATGGCAGGTAGATGGACGGCTCGACGCCGAGCCTGCGGTGCTCGGCGAGCGCGACCCGCGAGGTCGTGCAGAAGAGGTCGTAGTGGCGCGCCCGCTCGGCGCTCTCGGCAATCCCGGTCGGCCCGAAGAGGCCCCAGTTGACGAGCCGCGCCCCGGACGTGCGCCTGGCCTCGCTCAGCGTCTCGGGCTCGAACCCCTTGCCCTCCAAGACCAGGATGAGGTCTGGCCTGAGCTCGCGCACCGCTTCGAGAAACCTTCGGTTCATCCTCGGATAGAAAGATAGCGACGAGCCGCGCCCGACCGGCTCGCTTCGGCTGACGCGCAGGTTGCTGAGCAGCTTGTTCAGCGGCTTGAAGACGTACCGCTCCGTCGGGCCGACGTCGTAGGAGTCGAACGGGTGCGCCTCGACCCCGAGTGAGCGCAGCGCACGCAGACAGTAGTGGCCGAGCGGGATGAAGGTGGGCGAGAAACCGTAACAGACGAGCGCGCGCATGGGCCGCCTCCAGGCTTACCGGCGCCCATCGTGCCATGCTCTCCGGCGAAAGACAACACCAGCATTCCCGCTCCCAGCCTTCCTTGACACATTAGACACTTTTAGACACTTTTGGACACTTTTCAAAAGTGTCTAATTGGGGATTACATATTGATTCTATTGGGATTATATGAAGGCAGTGCTGTTGAGCAATGTGTCAAGTGTCCAACAGTGTCAAGAAGCCTCGACTTCCACTAAGCTATTGATAACATTGTGTTTATTGAATTCCATGGTTTCCCGGAAAATGGCCAGGTGTCAAGGAAGTGTCTAATTCTTGTAAGGGGTTGATATTTAAGGGGTTGTGGGATGCAGGATAGGGCTTGCCCCTGTCCGCAAAGACCAAAGGCCGGACCCGCCTCAGGCGGGTCCCTACACGGGCAGGGGCGGGGCTGGAGAAGTGGTCACGTCGTTAGAGCAGACCGCCGCCGCTCGAGGGCGGCTTTGCACTCGGCACCCTTCCCCATCGCTAGGTGTAGCCTTTTTCCTTCTCCCACTCTTTCGCAGCATCTTCCGTCGTCCGGCGGCCAACCTGCTTGATATGGCCTTTAGGCCATTGATTCTGGTGCTCGACCTCGCGCCGCTCCAGATCATCGGTGATGCCTCCGTGAACGATCTTGTTTCCTACCTTGAAATGATACTTGTACGTATTACGAGGTTTAGCCATTAACACAATCCTCCTTCCTCTCTCAGATGAGGTCGGTGACCTAGCTAGGTGCTCTCCTTGCTGGCGATTGCCATTAACCCATCAACAAGCCATCTAATTTGTTCGGAACTCGGCATACTGTTACTGAGCTTGTTGACCGCGTTCATTAGGACCGAGACCTCTTCTTGGAGCTTCGTTACTGCCTTTGTGAGTTCTTTAATTGCCTCTTCGCTTCCCATTCTTTTCTCCTTTAGATAAGTTCCTCTATCTCGCAACCGAGGGCCTTGGCGACCTTTTCGAGCGTCGAGGCCCAGGGCCGATAGTCGGGCTTCTCTATCTTCGAGATGTAGGACTGCTTGACATCGAGCCGCTCGGCGAGTTGCTTCTGCGTGAGCCCCTTGGCTCGCCGGACATCCTTGATGTAGTTTCCCCACATCCGCTTCTTGACCTCGGCGTAGGGGATGAGGGCCCCCTCGGCCTCCTCGCGCCTCGCCTCCTGGAAGCGCGCGGCCGACATCAGATCCTGGACGAAGTCCTCCCAGGCCTCCTCGTCGATCACGACCCCGGTCTTGCCCCAAAGGGTAATCCTGTCAAGGACGGGCGGGATGGGCAGCGCCTCGATGACGCCCCCGGAATCGGCCTTGGCCCCTTCTGTGGTGGTGCTCATGGCTATGCCCCCTGTCTTTGTGTTACATCCTCTCCTTAGTGCCGACGGCGACGATGGTGACGTGCCGCTTCTCGTCGTCCACCATCCACTCTACCCTGTGACGGCGTCCCAATCGCCCCCGGTACTCGTTTTTCCCAAGCTGGCGGAACCCCTTCATCTTCGGGCGCGGCTCGGTCTGCAACCGCTCTACCAATTTGTCGAGCCTGGTCTGGACATCCTGAGGGAGCCCGCCCGCTTGCTTGTCCGCCCGCTTGGTGAAGGCTACCGAGTACAGCTTTATTTCGCCCATCGTCTCCTCTGTTTACAATATAACTCTTATCGGTGATATTATCAACCCCTTTAGGCAAAAAGGGTGATATTTTTAGGGGGTAATTAAGGGGCCGGGTGAGCCGTCAATACGCCCCCTGGCAAGGGCCTGGACGATGGACGGCAAGGACATCGCCGAGTCCGCCTCAGGCGGATTGTCCCTGTCCGCAAAGACCAAAGGCCGGACCTGCCTCAGGAGGGGATGAGGTCGTCGATCTCGCCCATCGGGAGGATGCCCCGTGTTCACCCGCCCCTTGAAGTGTGGTAGACTTACGTCTCCGCGCAGACTGATGGGGGACCAACGATGGTGAAGCGCTTTACAGCGGCCATCTCGAAGGAGGAGGCCTGGTACGTCGCCCGGTGTGTGGAACTGGGCGTGGTGAGCCAGGGCAAGACCATCGAGGAGGCCCAGGCCAACCTCAAGGAGGCCGTCGAGCTCTACCTGGAAAGCTTCGGGACCGAAGACCTGCCTGAGACCACGGGCGAGGTGGTGCTCTACCCCCTTGAGGTCTCTTTGAGTGGCTAAGTTTCCCGTCCTCTCCGGCAAAGCACTCATCGCCCGCTCCACCCTTCGAACCAACGTAAATCCTTCGTAGGGACAGGGTTTACCCCTGTCCGCATAGTCCAAAACCCGAGGGGCAATTTCTGATGAAATATGCCCCTTTCCCCTTCCAGGCCAAAGTTAATATTTCCTGGGATAATCGTAACTAGGAAAAAATAGGTGGTGGGCTATTTTGACTATTTCACTTAGTATAAGAGATGTTTGGCATGAAATCTGACGTTGCGCGTCCAGGCTATTTCAGGCGCTGTACTTCATGAAGAATCTCACGTAGAAGAGCATGTATCCTAGAAAGGTCATTCTCCAAGGCGCTAGATAGGCAAGATAAGCCATTGCTTACGTTCCACTCTACTGGATTCAACTCACGATTGATAAAGTTGTTGTTTTCGTCAAAATGCTCTCTGGCTTTAAAATAAGTGGACATGATTCATTCCCCTTTCCAAGTTAGGATTTCTTCCATAGTCCAGATGTGGCGTGTAATGCCAGCTTCCATAGCGGGTGTGACCCTCAAACTAACATGAACCTGCCCAAAGTTGTACCACGCAAAGTGAAAACATCACGATGAAATCGCCCCTCATCGTCCTTGACCTCGGGGGGGAAAATAACCTCGAAACCTGACCCTCTCCGTCTACTAGCCGAGTTAGTATTTCCTGGCATAATCGAACCTGTTGACGGACCTCACAATCTCACGGCCCTCCAGTTTTCATAAAACCGCTAAAAAGTGTGTTTTATTTCCCTCAGGGATTAGGTAGAATGCGGGGAACATCACGAGAAGGCTAATCTCCCCTTTTCGCCAGATTGTTCTTGGAGGCGCAGATTATGAGACCTGATAGAGGCGGGTCGTTCATCGATGCCTTGACTTTCTGCTTGGTCGTTGTCTTGGCTCTGTCGGTAGTTCTGACTCCGGCATGGGCAGAGGAGGCTGAGAGATATAATAGTGAAGGCGTAGGCCATTTTAATAAAGGCGATTATGATGCAGCCCTTGCCTCGTTCAAGGAGGCCATCCGCCTGAATCCGGACTTATTTCTTGCACACTACAACCTGGGTGTGACCTACGGAAAGAAGGGCCAGTGGGATGCCTCAACCGCCTCATTCAAAGAAGCTATTCGCCTGAAGCCGGACGATGCACGTGGGCACTTTAACCTGGGCGCGGTCTACGGAATGAAGGGCCAGTGGGATGCCTCAATCGACTCATTCAAGGAAGTCATTCGCCTGAAGCCGGACGTTGCTGTAGCGCACTACCGCCTCGGCAATGCCTACGTCGGGAAGGGCGACCGCAAAGCAGCACTGGTTGAGTACGAATGGTTGAAAACCCGGAATCCAAACATGGCGGAGGAGCTCCTTGCGAAGATTCCCCCTAAATAGGGGCCATAAGGTCACTCGCCGGTAGTGTCGCTTTCACGATGAAACCTTATGTAAGGCCCTTAAATGAGGGGCGGCAGGGAGGGGTGCGAGGGATAAACCCAATAAGTCGGCCCATAAGCCGACACCGACAGAGAGTCGGAGCCTAAACGCAAAGACCATGACAAACAGATGGACGTACGAAAAGAAACTGCAAAATAACCCGACAGCCACCACAAAGCTGATATGCCTACGGTGTGAAGATCCCAAAGGGTTTGAGAGCTGGGGAAAAGCTAACCGTATATGTTATCCGTGCAGACTGAAGCTAGGATACCGTCAATTTGGGTAAATATGTCCCTATACTCAGCTATGTTAAATCTCAAGGCGATTATGACTAACTTAAACAACGAAATCGGACTGTGCCACCACTGCCATGAACCCATCTGGGAGAACGATAGCTACGTCCAGAGGGGCAGCCTGGAAGGCAATGAGATAGAGCAATACCACGTCCCATGCTTCAGAGAGGTGGAGTCTAAGGGGGAGCATGGATTGATGATGCGACATGAATGAAACATTGAAATGGGCCATTTACAATTTCTGCTGACTCAACTACATAATCGCCAATCTCAAAACATATGCTTAAAAGATAGAGATGACTTCCTGCGCTGGTTTTTGGGTGAAAAAGTTGTATAAAAAATGCTATAACTTGTGCACCGGCAAACCGAGTAACAGATTTCGCACAAAATTGGGGGTGGGCCAGGAAGGAGGTTGGGATTATGTCAACCGTTGAGGAAGGCCGCACGGTGGTGTTCCACTACACCGGCATATTGGCCGATGGGGAGGTTTTCGATTCCTCCCGCGAGCGAAGTCCCATGGAGGTCCAGATAGGCGCGGGCCAGATTATCCCCGGCTTCGAGTCCGGTGTCATGGGCATGGAGGTGGGAGAGACTCGCACCTTCACCATCGCCCCGAAGGACGCCTACGGCGAGCACGACGAGGACCTCTGGCAACGGGTGGAGAAGGAGCGGCTCCCCGATCCCGAGTCCGTAGAGGTGGGCAAGACGTTTCAGTTTCCCTTGGGCGAGGGCCGCACTGTTTCTGGCATCGTAATTCAGGTGGGGGAAGAGGATGTCCTATTGGACCTCAACCATCCCCTGGCGGGGAAGGAACTCACCTTCGAGGTCGAGTGCCTAGAGATCAGGAACAGCTAGTCCCGAAGGTTAAGATCGTCCCATCTCACCGTAACTGACGGTATCACTTACACGATGAAATAGTAACTTACTCACTTCCTAGCCAAGTATCATATTTCGGTGAAATAGACACTTTGATGCGCCTCGCGCGCAGAATCTTGCATGCATTTAGCAATGCGCCGCCTTGGTGCGCCCATTCGCAACACCCCTCGCGCCAGCGCAACAAGCTGCAGCGCAGCGCGAGGCGTGGAGCTTAGCGTTGCGGTTGCGGTAGAGTAAGGGTAGGTTGCCACTAGGACTTCTGTTTCTTAATCAATGTCTGATCCCGTACCCTGTCTTTTACTTTAAGGATTGCTTTGCGCCCATCCTCTAATTCCTGTATCGCTAGTTCCCACCCTTCGAGGTCAAGCTTTCTGGCCAAGTTATCATCGGTACACCATCTAACCATATAACCTTCGGCCTCAAGCTGTTGCTGGAGGTCAGAGTCTGAGGGATATTTGAGGTCGACCCACTTGGTTTCGGGCATTTCCACGCGTCTATGGGTAGGCCCTCGCCATGTTCGCCTTGACAGTTTCAATATTTTATCCCAGAAGAACCAGAGAGCAGCGAGCCCGCCAAGGAGGGTCGCAAATGCAAGAACAAATCCCATAGTTTGGTACTTAGAGTAAGAGTCTTAATACTTGAATGATCAGCTTGGCTTGAAGGTGCCGTTTGCTCTCAGTATGAATCTTATTTAGCTATTTCTCAACAAGGAAAGGAAGGTAGAGCCTCTGCATGGCAAGCCTACAACAACTTCATATGCTCCAAACACGGCATGTTGCGCCGCAGCGTCCGGAGGTGGTCGAGGTCGATCTCGGCCGTGATGACGCCCTCGCCGTCGGGCGCCTGGGCGAGGACGAGGCCCCACGGGTCGATGATCAGGCTTCGGCCGTAGCTGGCGCGGCGCTCGGAGTGGCGGCCGAACTGGGCCGGGGCGATGACGTAGGCCTGGTTCTCGATGGCGCGGGCCCGAAGGAGCGCCTCCCAGTGATCCTTGCCCGTGTGGGGCAAAAAGGCGCTCGGGACGGTGAGCAGCTCCGCGCCGGCCCGGGCGAGCCTCCGGTAGAGCTCCGGGAAGCGGAGATCGTAGCAGACCGTGAGGCCCACGACGCAGGCGGGCGTCTTGGCTGTGACCACCTCGCCGCCGGCCTCCACGGCCTTCGATTCCTTCAGCTCCACGACCCCCGGCACGTCGACGTCGAAGAGGTGGATTTTGCGGTAGAAGGCGAGGGTCTGGCCGTCGGGGCCGAGCAGGACCGAGGTGTTGTAGGTCTTCTCGCTCTCCGGGATGGCCTCGGGGATGGAGCCCAACAGCAACGTCACGGCGAGCTCGCGGGCGAGGCCGCCAAATCGGGCCACCAGCTCCCCATCGAGGCCTGTGCGGAAGGCCGCCACCTCCCCTTCGACCTTGAAATAAGAGAAGTTCTCCGGCAGGGCGACGAGGGAGGCCCCGCCTCGGGCCGCCTCGCGCACCAGGCTCTCGCTCAGGGCCAGGTTGGCCTCGACCTCCTGGGTGCTGGTCATCTGGACGGCGGCGACCCTCATATCTGCCTCCTTTTGCCTACTTAAGCGGCACGGGGCTATATATCATACATTCCCTCGAAAAACAAGGGGTTTAGCCCATCCGGGGGCGCCCGGATCGTTGCAATTCCGCCTCTTTTCTCCCATATTTAGAAATGAGAGAGACGACCGAACTTTTTGGCCCCCCCCCTGGGTCTAAAGGGCCAGAAGAGAGAGGGTGTTTATTTACCAGGTTCAAGGGGAAAGCCCCCAAGGAGTTAAGGAATGCGCAAGGAAGACCTGAGAAACCGCGGTCTTGTAAGGCTCCTCAAAGAGACCGATTACGACTCCCCCTCGCTGAGCTCGGCCATTGAGATTTCCATGCTGGACGCCCGCACCGAGCGCCAGCTGGTGGGGCTGCTCAAGGAGACGGTCGACGACCTGATCGAAGAGCTGGAGGAAGATCTGGAGGAGGCTCGACGCTTCCAGGAGGATGCCTCCAAGGTCAAGATCCGCCGCCCATCGCGCCAGCGCGCCGCCGTCGGAGAAGGGGTGGCCTGAGAGCCTTTTTGTCCCGGACTGGTGGAGCCCCCCCTGCCTTTGGCAGGGGGGGCTCTTGTTTGGCCCGGCGCACGCCCTTCGTTGACTCCGCCGCCAGCCCACGGTAGCATGGCCCAACCCGAGCCCGGAGGGCCGCGTGACCACCCCCGAGGACATCCGCCACGCCCAACCCCTCGATAGCCTATCCATCCAGTACATCAAGGGGGTGGGGCCCCGCCGGGCGGCTCTCTTTCGCAAAAAGGGCATCTCGACCGTCGAAGACGCGCTCTTCTTTCTCCCCTACGCCTACGAGGACCGCCGAGCGCTGAAGGCCATCGCCGACCTTGAGGTGGGCGCCCTGGAGACCTTCGTCGGCAGCATCTTCGCCGCCGGGCCGAGCCGAACCCGCCGGGGGCGCCTCTACCAGATAATTGTCGGGGATGAGACGGGCCGGATCGCCTGCAAGTGGTTCCGCTTCAAGGATGCGTATTTCGCGAACCGCTTCGGCCCGGGCCAGCGGGTGGTGGTGAGCGGACGGGTGGGGACCTACGGGCTGCACAAGGAGCTCCACCACCCGGACATCGAGCCGCTCGACGAAGACGACGATGCCTCGGAGTGGCTCCACGGCGGCCGCCTCGTCCCCAAGTACTCGGCCACCGAGGGGCTCTCAGCCAAGCTCCTTCGCTCCATCATGGACAACGTGGTGGAGGGCTACGCCGACCAGGTGGAGGAAATCTTCTCCAGCGAGCTGAGGCGCGAGCACGGCCTGCTGCCTCTGAGCGAGGCGGTAAAGACGCTCCATCGGCCGGGCGATGAGGAGGATCTGGAGGCGCTGAACAGAGGCACCCACCCGGCCCACCGCCGGATCGTCTTCCAGGAGCTTTTCCTGCTCGAGCTCGGCCTGGCCCGGCGGCGCGAAGCCACGCAGCGTGAGGCCCGCTCGGTCACCTACACGGGCGCGAGCGCGCTCAGGCGCCGGCTGCTCGATAGCCTCCCGTTCGCTCTCACGGGGGCCCAGCGGCGGGTCATCGAGGAGATAGACGCCGATTTGCGCGGCCCGCACCCCATGAACCGGCTCCTGCAGGGGGACGTCGGATGCGGCAAGACCGTCGTGGCGCTGGCCGCCGCATGCCCCGTCCTGGAGCGCGGCCGCCAGGTGGCCTTCATGGTGCCTACCGAGATCCTCGCCGAGCAGCACACCCGCACGCTGGGCCGCCTCGTCGAGCCCCTGGGGGTCCGGATGGGCCTGCTCACGAGCGCGACGAAAGGCTCCGAGCGCCGGGGCCTGCTGGAGGCGGCCGCCGACGGCAGCCTCCAGCTCGTCGTTGGGACCCACGCCCTCATCCAGGAGGGCGTGGACTTCGCCGCCCTCGGGCTCGCCATCATCGACGAGCAGCACCGCTTCGGCGTCCTCCAGCGAGCGACCCTGCGCCAGAAGGGCTACACCCCGGACGTTCTGGTGATGACCGCCACCCCCATCCCGCGGACCATGGCGCTGACCGTCTACGGCGACCTCGACTGCTCGGTCATCGACGAGCTCCCACCGGGCCGGGGACCGATCGAGACCCGCATGGTGAGCGTGAATCGGAGAGACGAAGCCCATGCCCTCATCCGGCGGGAGGTCGCAGCCGGGCGCCAGGCCTACATCGTCTACCCCCTGGTTGAGGAAAGCGAGGCCCTCGATCTCCAGGCTGCGACAGCCATGTACGAAGAGCTCCGTGGCGGGCCGTTCGCCGATGTGGCCGTCGACCTCCTCCACGGACGGATGAAGGCCGAGGATAAGGAGTCGGTCATGCGGCGGTTCTCAGCCGGGGAGACCTCCGTTCTGGTCTGCACCACCGTCATCGAGGTGGGGGTGGACCAGCCCAACGCCTCGCTCATGCTCATCGAGCACGCCGAGCGGTTCGGCCTGGCGCAGCTCCACCAACTCAGGGGCCGTGTGGGGCGCGGGCCCTACCCGTCGCACTGCCTGCTGGTGGCCCACTACCCGCTGAGCGAGGATGCCCGAGCCCGCCTGGCCGTCATGGCGCAAACCACCGACGGATTCGTCATCGCCGAGAAAGACCTGGAGCTTCGAGGGCCGGGCGAGCTGGTCGGGACCCGCCAGTCGGGTCTGCCCGAGCTCAGGTTCGCCAACCTGGTTCGGGACCAGCAGGTGCTGGAGGAGGCACGCCGGGCGGCGTTCGCCTTCCTGGCAGAGGACCCCGCCCTGGAGCGGAGCGACCATCAGGCGATGAAGCGCGCCTTCCAGCGCCAGTGGTCGGATAAGGTGGGTTTGCTCGAGGTCGGCTAGGGAGTGACGACGGCCGATTGGGCACCGGCCCGGGCCGCCCGCTCGGAGGCGGCCGCAGCCTCGCTGCGCTTCTTGAAGGCCCCGAGGCGCAGCCGGTAGGATGTGGAGCCGTCGGTGCCGGTCTCTTTCACGATGTAGGGGTGAATGCCCTTGCGCCCCAGCGTGGCCGTGGCCTCCCTCGCCTTCTCCTGGGACGCGTAGCCCCCCAGGTCCACGGCGAAGGGCAGACGCATCGGGGCGGCATATTTCAGCTTGGCATTCCCCTTGAGGCGACGGGCAAAGGTGCGCGCTTCTTGAACGGAGTCGAACCGGTCCACAAGCGACCGGTACCACACACCCTTGCGGCCAAGATCGACCCTGGCCGTGTAGGCCAGGTAGCCCAGGCGATCCAATCGTTCGGCTTCTGCAAGCGCCTGCCGGGCGTTTCGAAAGGATGCAGTGTGGACGACGAAGGGCTTCCAGCCCGGCCCACCAGGGGTGGGCGGACGGGCTGCTTGGGCCCTAGCGACCCTCTGCTGCTGGAGTGTCTCGGCCGTCACCGCTTCGAGCGAGGCAGCCCGCTCAACCGCCTCCCGCTGGGCCACCAGCACCTCATCGCGCAAGGTGACAAGCTCCCCGTGGGCCTCGGAGAGCTTGGCGAACTCCCCTTCAAGCTCAGCCCGCTTCTGCGCTAGCGTGCTTTGGCGCTCTTCCAGGTCGCTGACCTTGGCGCTCAGCGACGCCATGGAGGGCCTATCCGGTTGCGGTTGTGGGGCGACTTCCTGGGGCTTCGTAGAGGGTGGGGGTCCGCAGCCGGCGATGAGCACGAGGACGGCCAAGACAGCGAGACTCCCACGCAGGGTCGCAAGGATGGTCCGGGTCGGTGGCAGTTGTCGGAGGGCTTTCATGGAACAACCGGTTTGTTGGCGGACAGCAACACCACCATCCTCTATACAAAGCGGCGCGGGAAGGTAAAAAAAGTGGTGATTCCCGCAACCTCCCCGCCTTCAGGCTTCGAACTGCCGTATTGTAGGGGCTCGCTTAGGTTCTCGCAAGGCTTTTTTTTCCTAGGCCTTGAGGCCATTCGAGCCAATGCGACCCTCCCTGGCACCGCAACCCACCCATAGGGTGCGCCGAGCCTCCGGGCGGCCGTCCCTCCCCCAATCGCCGGGCCCTCACGGTTCGGCCGGCTCAGAGCGTTTGAGCTCGAACTGGCCGCGACTTGTGCACGACGGGCACCGCTCTCGGCTGGCCTCGGCGATGCATCGAAAGAGGGCGTCGCCCTCGTCGGCGCCCTCGACCTCCATCGTCAACGGGGCTCCGCAGACCTGGCAGGCAAGCTCGATGTTGAAGAGAGGCACGGCGCGATCCTCATCGGCACCACAGACAGCGCCATCCTATACCGGCCGGCGCGCACGTGCAACGTATTTGCCTTGCAACCCCCCCCGGCGCGCCCCAAGCCTCGGTTGACAACCCCTCCCCCCCGGTGCTAGAGTTCATGGCCGCAGGATGCTTTAGTTTTCGATACTTACAACGCGCCTGTAGCTCAGCTGGATAGAGCAACGGACTTCTAATCCGTAGGTCGCAGGTTCGAATCCTGCCAGGCGTGCCAGCATTTTCAATTACTTATCCCCTTGTGCCTCTTTCAGAATGGCCTCTGCACGCTCGATTGTGCCCGAATTTGTGCCCACAGAGGCGTGAAAAGCGTCCAGAGAGCGGGCTGCTTGCTCTAGGTCGGACTCGCTCACGATGTTATATCTATCGAAGACCGAGCGGGTCTTGTGACCGCTTATCTGCATCGCTACCCTCTCTGGCACCCCTGACCTAACAAGGTTGCGGATCGCAGACCTTCGTAGGTCGTGAAAAAGCAGCCCCTTGTAAACCACCTTGCCATCTTGCTTCTCTTTCTTGCCTAATCCGACCTCAACACAGGCCGTCTGCCACGCTTTTTTGAAGCCCTTGATCGGCTGGCCGTCTCGGACAAAGACAACCTTGCAGTGGGGCCTCTGCCAGTCCCTCTGAGCCTTTAGCTCGGCAAGGGCTTGGTAGAGTTCTTCAGCAAGGGGTATCGTCCTAGCCGTACGGTTTTTCGTGTCCGACGCTTCAAGGCGTATTGAGCGGTGGTTTAGGTCAACCTGGGACCATCTGAGGCTCAGAAGTTCACCAAGCCGCATTCCTGTGAAATAACCTGTGGTTAGAACGGGCTTAAGGTAAGACGGTAGAGCGGCCTTCAATGCTCGGTAGTCCTCACGCTCTATAAAGCCCTCTCTGGCGTTGTTTTCTCGCAAGAGGGGTATGTAGGGCACCTGATGCACCTTAGGTGGCGTAGAGTGCTTAGCAAGCCTGTATCCCCGCTTTAACAAGGATAACTCTCTATTGATGCTTGCATCAGAAGGTGGCCCCCCTCGGCGGGTCGTCATGCCCCTTCGCTTCGTTATGTAGGCGTTGACGTGTGCCGTGGTGACGCTTGAAGCCCTCATGCCCCCAAAGAACCTCTTAAGCATCCGAGTAGAGAGCCTGACCCTCCCTACTGACTTGCCGTTTGCCTCGTAGTCCGAAATAACATCGTCCATAAGCTCGTCAACCGTGACGCGCTCAACCCTGAGTGATAGAGGCTCACCCTTTGCAATGGCCCCTTCTCGTAATTTGAGCAAACGCTCGGCATCGCTTTTTCGAGCGCTACGAGAGCTTTCCCTAATAGGTTTACCGTTCTGAGAATACTTTACCCACCAGATGCGGTTTCTCTTGAAGACATAACCCATGAGCTACGCCCCCTCTGGCGGCACAATGCCCGCCTCAAGATGCGCCAAGTAGAATGTCAGGGCCGCTTTAACCGTGTCCGTTTTGTTCAGGCCATGCTTGCGGCCAAACCTTTCCATTCTCTTGACCATCGCCTCTTCAAGCCAAACGCCGACTAACTTCTTAGTTCCCTTGCGTGCTACCATTCAGCCACCCCCCTTCATACAATGTATATATTTAATATAATACATACAATGTTTGTGCGCAAGGGGTTTTTTGGGGGTAGGGTACGTCATGGGCTTTCTCTGAATTTGTGTAGCTCTATGAAGGCATCTAGGTCTTTTCGGGCAAAGTATATCTTGCGGTTGAATTTGACGTAGGGCAGGTCACCCCGCCATTGCATTTCTCTGATAGTCCAGGGGCTGATGCCAAGATATTGGGCCGCCGTCTTTACGTCGAGGAGTTTGGGGTTAACAGATGAGCTATCCACGGTCAGAATCAACGCCGCCCAGATGACCGTGGGGTGAAAAGTTATAAGGGTGACTCTCCCCATCTGACCGAGGGGGGAAAAGTAATAGGGTATAGAGTAAGTCTATTAGTATTAAGGAGTTATTCATATTTAATACCATACCCCCTAAGTTTTACCCCCTCGGTTATACGGTACCCCCTTAGTTTTCCCCCCACGGTAGTGCTATACCCCCCTACCTTTCCCCCCAGGGTCGTATTACGGGACATGGAACCCACAATCCATAATCAGGTTGACGAAGTCCTCAGCCATTAGCCATTCGAATTGTTGGCCCTGTTCACGGCGCTCAACCATCCCCAACATCATGAGGTCTGCAAGATGTATCCGTGCGGTATCCGTCGCCCATTGAAGCGAATTCCCTAGGTCCTTGGTCGATACGAACTGAGCACGATTCCGAAGGAGAGTCACCAACAACCTCCTGCGCATGGACGGCAACGAATCCTTGACTACCCGCCTGACCAGGTACAGCTCTTCCTCGCGTATGTCGGACACTTCACGAACCGCTGCGAGGCTCATGAGGAATTTCGTAAGTTGTCCAACGACACGACCGGGCTCCTCAGGCTCCGGCATATACAGCACGCGCTCTTGCCTGTAGCCGTCCCTGTCTACATGGCTTCGGCCTATCGCAAGGAGGTTTGCCAACTTGTCCAGGACACTACCCAATTTGGGAGATACGTCGGGATACATCGCTGTCTTGGCTGCGTCCAGCACAGCATGGACAGCACCTTGTAACTCCTTCCGCATTAGCTCCTTTGTCTCCACCGCCTTACGGGATGCCTCCGCTGCCTTAAGCCTGTCCGTGCCCGGAACACGATACATCAAGAAGCGTTCGCCTAGTGTCTGTGTGGCCGTCCTCATTTTTTCGATGGCTGGCGTTACACCAGTCAACAACGTAAAGCGGCTTTCGTAGCGGCGAACATCACCAGTACCAAAGGCTTTCTCGTAATAGCCATCGTGGGCGTCCCGAAGGTCGCCCGAAATTTTCCTGAAGGCATTGTTAGGGAGACTCAAGAGGGCAGTAAAATCTTTGATGACCACCACCTTTCCGTTGAGGTCCGGCAAGAGAGAAGGGTCCTTCCCTCCCTTGAGGCCGCTCACGAGCGTATTTTCGGTAAACGAGGAAATCGTGTATACATCCGGATGCCCTCGCAAGGCACGGAGCACCTCGGTCTTACCGCCCCCCGACGGTCCGACTATGTGCATCCACACCGGATCGCCGGGCAGACGATTGGAAGCGGCAACGGCCATCACCACGTCAAGGATGGTATCGTCCTCCATGTACATGTAGCGGCGGAACGCATTGCGGGCTTGGTCCAGTACCGTCATGACATCGAATCCCTCCGTTCAGCGCGATGTTCGGCCTTCTGGTGGATTCTATGCAGACGGACTGCCTCACCGCACACACTCCGGGGAGACGCGACGAAGGACAGCCAGGCGGAGACTTTCGCGCCTCCGTTCCCCTCGTAGGCCTTGACAACGCCATAACATCCTGTAAAATAAAACTTGAGCGAGTTCACGATTACTACTCCTCTGAGTGAAGCCCTGGTCGCCTTGGGGGGTGCCGGGGCTTTTCTTTACGCCGTGTCGGCCAAGTCCATTAACTCAACACCTAGGGCATGTGCGAGGGCTTCCATGTCCTCGGCCGACGGCTCCCGGTAGCCTGCCTCCCATACTTGGACTGTCGCTTGGGATTTGCCGACGAGCTTTGCTACGGCCCATTGAGACAATCCACGTGAGAGCCTGATTGCCTTAAGCTTATCCATACCTCGCATCCTCCTCTCCATATACAGTACAACCACCACCACCCTTTGAGGAGTGGTCAAAATTAAAGATATTGGAATTTAAGGGCTTATGTGAGTTCTGCGAAGATGGAGTGGGGGGGGCTAAAGTCTTCCTATCGCTCGCCGGTATCGGGTCCTGATGGTTTCGGTAGAGAAATGTTCACCGAAGAAGTAGGCTAACACGTCTTTGGTGAGTTCATAGGCTTCATTAAGGCTAAGTCCAGCATCCGTAAAGTAATCCACGAGGCCAGGGAGTAAGAGGGTACCGTCCCCGTCCCTTGAACCAGCTATGAGAATGTTTAGATGGTCATCCGGCCGCCGCCCTGAACCCCCAAAATGTTCAAGCCATTCGATGTCAGATGGGGAAGGGGAAACCGACGGGTCTATCGGTTCGACGATAAAGGGTCGAACGGTTTCCTCCGCCCTCCTCTTAGGTTTAGGCAACTTCTTGTAGAGTTTTCTGACCGTGTACCTTTCCTGGAGTTTGGCCACTTGGTCAGCTCGTTCCTCGCGTAATGGCTCCGGCTTCCAATTCTCCAAAACTATTCGGATGAGGTCTAGCACATTCTGATGGTGTTCCCCGCGCATTTCTTCAAGTCGCGGGTATAGCTCCACGCATTTGTTGCGCTGAGTCTCTGTGACGGCGTTGGCTATCCGCTCCTTGAGCAACTGAATGAAGTCTTCTTCGGATTCCTGGGGTTCAGGCTCGTTTGTTGTTTCCTGGTCTGACATAGCCTCCCGCCTGACAGCTCCCGCGATGGAAGGAATGGGGGCCAAAGACGGTGCGGGAGCCCGTCCTTGTCGGGAGCGACCCTATGGCCCCCAGGATGTACCACTAACCTATCAGGCTATGGTTGCTGGCTCAAGCACTTAGCCTAGGGTGTGCTCCGGATAAACATTCCAACCCTGGAATCGTCGAATAAACCCATCGACCCAATACCCCTCCTCTCTTCGTGGAGTTCCACTTGCCCCCTTTCCGAGTAAAGGCACATAAAGTACCTCTAGAGAATTGAGTATGGTACACTTTGTTATACCTATTCCTCCGGCCTGGCCTCGTATGACTATGGGTCAATAGACATATGAAGTCACTTTCACTGCAGAGCTGGATAGTTGAAGTAATTCAATGGATGACAGTAGGTGCTCGATATGATGGCGCCTGAAGTTCCGAAATATTTTGTTGGCCGTGCGGAAGAGCAAGCAGAGTTTCGGGAGCGGTTGTCCGACTATCGGAACAGGCGTGTCTGGTTCATTCATGGAATTGGAGGCATCGGCAAGAGCTACATCCTCCAAAAACTTCAAACCCTATGCGTGGAAGATGGGCTCCCTCAAGCCTATGTGGAGTTCGACCCTTCCAGCGTTTCCACCAGCATTCAAACCCTTCGAGCAATCGTGGCCGACTTGTGGGGCGATGACGATGGAAAATTTTGCAGAGCCAACGAAAAACTAACTAAGTTGGAGACCCTCCAAAGAGGCTTGATGCCAAGGGTGCTTGAAGGAATTCAGGCAGTAACTACCGTCGCAGGAATGGCGGCAAACATATTAGGGTCAGGGGTCGGGTCAGCCGCAGCAGGCGCCTTCGAGCTAGCAAGGAATCTTACCGCCAGTGGAATGTCAGAGAATGACGCCACCTTCTATGTCCAGGCCCCTCAACTACTCCTGAAGTCGTTCAAAGAGGATTTTGAGGGTTTCCGAAAACTCCATAGACGCCCCGTCGTCTTGTTCTTCGATGCCTATGAGCGGGCTGAGTCACCGTTGGATGAGCTCGTTCGACACCTTGTTCTCTACCTTCCAGAGACTTTCTTTGTAATAGGTTCGCGTGACAATATAGACTGGAAGACCCGTGAAGACGTTGAACCAGGCTTGAGAGAGCTGAATTTCTACGATACCCCCATTGATGATTTTATCGACAAAGATTCCAATGCGTACTTTGACGAACGAGGGGTTGAAGGTGAGGAATTACGAGAAAGGATATTGACGCTGACGGGAGGGTTTCCTCAGCTCTTGGCCTTGGCTTGTGACGTGGTCGCTCTTGCCAAGGAACAGGAGGAGGAACCCTCTCCCGAAGAGTTTGACTACGAGGCTTATGAACACGAGCAAGTGACGCAGTTCCTATTTGGACGTTTTCTTGACCGCCTGACGGGTGAAAAGGAATTCCTCAGGGATATTGTTTTGGACCTTGGCCTCTGTCGGTGGGCTAACCGGGAGGTATTGGAAACTCTCTTCGGCGTGGAACCTGTAACGGCTGAGGGATACCTCAAAGAGTTGAGAAAATTTTCTTTTGTTATTCAAACGGACCGACTTGGAAAGGTCATTCGCTATCACGGTCACGTTCGTAAGGCAGTCCTGGCCTGGTGGAGAGGCTCTCCCAGAAAAAGGGAGACCATCCACCGGCAAATGCATGAATACCACCTACCAGGATGGAACGAGCGCAGTGATATTAATCACCTCCGTGAAACCCTTTATCACCACGTCCAGTTCGAGCCAATGCAAGCAATGAGTGTTTGGTTTTTTGCCTTTGACACTGCCCTAAAGGGACCAAGTATACCAGTGTGTGAAGCCCTTATTGGCGACATTGAAGATTACAGTCTCGTTAAAGATGCCGTTGATGACTACTCCTGGGGGAGCATTAATAACTTAATTAGTATTGCTTTATGTTTGCTTCCCACCGGAAGCCGAAGCGATAATCTTCAAAGGGTTATCAATTTACTTAAAAATGAAGTCTTACCTGTTTGGACTAAAGACAAACATCCGAGAGAATGGGCTATTGTCCAAAATAACCTTGGGAACGTTTACCACTTACTTCCCATAGGTGACCTGGAGGAGAATCTCAGGGCATCTATCCAACATCACCAAGCGTCGCTAGAAGTTAGAACCGAGGAATCTTATCCAGAAGAATGGGCCGGTTCCATGAATAATCTTGGAATTTCCTATTCTGAGCTCTTTAAACACGGACACGGAGATAGGGTGCAAAAAGCCATCGAATGCCACAAAGATGCGCTAAGAGTTCGCACCAAGGAGGATTTCCCATTTCAGTGGGCGGGCACAATGTTAAATCTCGGTAGTGCTTTATGTGACCTACCCACAGACGACGAAGGCGAAAATATCCGAGAAGCTATCGAATGCTTAGAGGCGGCTTTGCAGGTAATTACAAAAGATGCCTTTCCCGTCCAGTGGGCAATGATACAAAACAATTTAGGGAGTGCCTTTGGCTCCCTTCATTCTGGCGACCTGGAAGAGAATTTTTGGCGAGCAAGGGACTTTTCCGAGGCGGCATTACAAATTTACACGGTGGATGATTTTCCTTACCCGTGGTCTAAAGCTCAACACAATTTGGGGTTAATTTATACTTTATGGCAAGATATTAAGGATGGTGAGGAGAAGAGGCAAATGCTGACACAAGCTATCGAATTTTTTCAAAATGCCCTCACCATCTGCACAGAAGAGGCATTCCCATATGACCATGAAATATCATTACGCAATTTGAGAAATGTAGAGAGAATACTTGCAGAGCTCTCTTAAATCAATTTGGAGAACCATTGTAAAAACAAGTTAGGACAGTTCTAGTGTGGCGACATTCGCCCAGCTTGTGCCAACTCAGCTATTATTACAATCCGACGGAGGCAACTGACGTGGATAAGTCCCGCCGGTGCGTTCTCCGGGGTATGCATACCGTTACTATCACCGTCTCCGACATAATTGCCACCTATGAGAAGGAATATCCCTTCTCCCTCTCGTAGCCTTCGACTACACTCAAGGCACTTGCTTTTGATGGTAACTCTTTGGTGGTCCATTGTAAGCCTCCTGTCAATCCGTTGGGTGTCTCTCTTCTTTCATTTCATTCAAGAAGAAGAACACCCAAGGATGGTCAGACAGACGAGGCCTCATGGCATAAACGATGAGGGGGCAAGAGGTAGGCTGCGATGAAATAGTAACTTTTCCGCTGGCTGGTCGGAGTTAATATTGAACTATGACCCGAAGACGGGGGTGAGGAGCACGGAGAGCTGACAGACATCATCGGCATTATTGTCATGGGTGACTCAACATATGTGGCCTAGCCTGCCAGCTCGTGGGCATCATAGCGTATCAAGGGACCAAGATCAAACAGCTTAACTCTTCGTGGGCTGACCAGAGTTAATATTTCCTGGGTAAATTGCCCCTGGCGGTTCAGTGGCCTCATTACATCACAAGCTCATTACCTACAGTTGGGTTCTTCGTGCTTCGTCGCGATACTGGCACCAGGTGCATGACGGGTTCCCACCTGGAGGGTCAGAACTTTCCAGCAGCTCTACCACGTCATCTAGAAACTGGTGGAATGCCTCGTCATCCCGTGGGCACTCAATCCAGGTAACATCTCCAAGGTACGCCACCCGTCCATCTGTATCCCTGTTCATGTCGGACGGCTCCACGCAGAGCAGGCCGAGGATGCTGATAGGAGATAAGGAAAACTTACCTCGGGCGGCTTGCTCTAGGGCCAGCGCATAGGCATGAAGCTGCCGACCGTAGAGCGAAACGTGCTCGCGCCTTGTCTGGGTAGTCTTGAAGTCGATGACACCATAGCTGCCGTCGTCGAACTCTATAATGGTGTCGGTCTTCCCTCGGATAAAGCAGGTGGATTCTCTACCGGGCAATGCTATGGGCTCAGACTCGACCCATTTTTCACCATGCCTAACAACGCCTGGCGGCAAATCGGGGGAGATTTCTTCAGAGCGTTTGCCCTCAAAGAAGTCCTTCATCAGGCCATCGATTATGGTGAATATCTTTGGGAACGGGCCTCGCGGCCTTTGATAGTCTCGGGCTATTTTGAGATAGAAGCAGCGGCTACACTCTTCGTATAGGAATGCGAAATCAGACGGGCTTAGCTTCCAGTTGTTCATATGACCTTACCTAGAAAAAGCCGGAGCTATAGGTTTCAGGAGGCATTGCATTGTACGGTAAGAATTTCGCAAAAACAATTCGGGAACAGGTTAGAAGTGTCTTCTTGTGCAAACCCCCTTAAGGTATGGTATATTGTTGTTTACACATCTTTTATGATGGTTTCCCATGAGTACTTCCAGGCCGAAGAGTTCGAAACCTTCCAAGCGGCAGAGTCGTGACCCCAAAAACCCTCTCTCGGGTGAATCCATTCTGTTGGCACTTAAAAGCCTTTTGAAACAATACTACGACAAAAAGCCTAGGTTCGACTATCCACATGAAGGCGGAGAGCGCCCATACCGCTATTGGTTAGCTTCCGGGTTTATAGAAAAGGTGATGGGCTGGCCTAATGATAAGGTTATCTCTGGGGAAGTTTTCGATATCCGTCTATTAGATGAATACGAACGGCTCGTTGTTTACATAGAGACCAAGCCACCTGGTCATATTTTGACTAAGGAAGATATAGGAGACTTCGAGGAGAGAATAAAGGATTATGGGACACTAAATGCAGCATACATTACTAACGGTACATATTGGGGGCGGGCTGATGTACTGGCTCCACGAGGGGATGTAAAGATTGTGGACCGAATAAGCCTTGACCTAGACCAAGACCCTTGCACTCCGGAGGAGGTTGAACATTTCTTCTCCCCTATTTGGTATGACCCGCACTTGTCGGCTCCAGCTCCTCGGGGTAGAAACCTCGTCGCAAAGGACAAACCTCACGTTCTTCTTGATTTGGCTTCTGTATTAGATGACATTGTCGGTCGACTGGCATCCTTTTACCAATCATTCTTCGAACACTTTCGCACGGGACGCATAGGGAATCCCCTAAGGGACACCGTCCTATCCATTTTCGAACTCTGGTGCAAGAAGGCCTTGGTGCTACCTCCACCCGAGTGCCTCGAATGTCTTATGCCGGAAATCACCAAAGGGCCCAAGTCACCACAGGAGATGGAGAGACATATCCTAGACTTAGGTTTCCCCTCAGCCGTCTCAGCTCCCGTAGCTGATGCGCTGGCGGCACTCACTCAAACTCAACAAAGAGTCAAAGAAAAAAACATCCGTGAAATAATTTGGCCTCTCTACTCAGATACCGTCGAGAAGCTCTGCGCTCAAACGGCCCACGTAATGTTGGCCCGTGCTCTCCTGTATCGAATTGGTGAGGATTATGGAACGTTCGGTAGGACCCTCTCAAGCCCAGAACTGGAGGACGTTTTAACCGCCCAAGCTCTCGTACCAGCGGGAGAACATTTGCCAGCTTTTGACCTCATGGAACGGGTGCGCCAACACATGAAGACGTTTTTACCCACCGTCTACGAATATGGGGAATTTGACTGGTGGTGGGTTGATAATACCAAGCGTCCAGCCGGTACTAAACAGGCTCGTCTCCTTGACTTGGAACGTCAGCACAACACTCATCTAGCCTTGATGCTCCGCCAACTTGATGGGTTCTTTTTCGGCGAGGTGGACGTAGATGTTTGGCGAAACGTTTACCAAAACTATCTTCCTACAGAAGACCGGCAGAAGCTTGGCGGTTTTTTCACACCTGATGAACTTATTGACCTCGTCCTTGACCTATTGGGTTATGTTCCTGACTCAATGGAACTTTGCCAAAAGACCTTCATAGACCCCGCATGCGGAAGTGGGGCTTTCGTTGCTAATGCTATTTCTAGGCTTCTGACTCACTTGGAGTGTGAATTGCCTTGTCATTCGCACCTCCATCGAAAGCGTCAACCTTCCTGGAAAAAAGCCGAAGCCATAATATCAATTGTCACTCGAAACCTTCATGCCGTAGATATCCATCCCTTTGCTGCTTTTCTTACTACACTCAATGTGGTGTTTCTTCTTCTGCCTTACTATCTGAGGGTTCGCTCAAAAAATCCTCATTACGCGCTGAATATACATGTATATGCTGTGGATTCGCTTTTAGAGCCTGAAGGGGAAGTTGAACTTAAGCTTTTTGAGAAAGCAAACTCACGCATAAGACTCTCTCAAGAGTCGATTAAGCGCTATAAGGAAATTTTAAAGAAGCATTTTGACTTTTACTTTGGTAACCCACCTTGGGGAGGGAAACTCAAAGGTCGTCTTTCCCCAGTTTACGATAAGGAGCAACGCCGCCGCTTAGAACTTGAATACCCGGCTGCAGCCCTCGGCAAGTATGACATTTACGGTTTGTTCATCGAACGTGCTTTGAAAGTTCTGAATACTGGAGGTCGACTTGGGCTTGTCACGCAAGGTTCTTTTGTCGATAAAAGTTGGGCACGAGGAGTTCGTAAATTGTTGGCTGAAAAGACTTGTATCGATTACCTAGTTGACCTCAATCCTTTTGGGCAGACCTTCTTCAAAGCCATGAACATTCCTTGTATAGTTATTTCTGAAAACACACCATCAGACGACGCCAACGCTATTGCTCTTCTCTCCTCACCGCCTAAAGACTTCAGGGAACTCTCAGAGCAAGAACGTAAACACCTAGTGGTAACAACTGTTCGCAAAGCTCTTGAACACGTTGAGCGCGGAGACCCACTAGCAGAAGTTGGTTTCGCCCGTGCCTGTAATATGTCTAGGGCCAGCCTAAGGAAAACAGCCCGAGAACGTTGGAACCTCTCACCTCCGAAAGAAGCTATTGAGGTGAGTTCAGAGATGTTCAACATTACTGACCTATTGGAACCGAGGCAAGGTGTAACCCCTGGAGTATTCCTAGACATATTTTTACTAACTGAAGCTGATGTGCTAAATTTAAAACTCGAGGAAGAGTTAATTCATAAGGCGATAAAAACTAAAGAAGCTGCTCGGTGGTCATTTGAGTGGAAAGGACGTTATCTACTCTATCCTTATCTTTTTATCGGTGGTGAAACTAAACCTAAACCAGCATTTTCAATAAAATACCGTGGCATGAATATTGACGCACTGAATTTTTATTTTTCACTAGATAAGAGGGAAAAGCAAATTCTAAGAGGAGCAAGCTTAGATTACAAAACGGTGCAAGCTCTTCTAAATCATCGGTTGGGATTGGGGCTAGTAAAATATCCAAACGCAGCTAATTACTTACTTCGGCATTACGAACGATTAGGGGAAAGGGTTTTCGAACAGAGGGAAATTCGGGAACATAATAAAGAGTGGTATGAGTATTGGCGGCCGAGAGATGAAGCACTATTCTTAAAAAGTCCGCGAATTGTTTCCCCCACTCTTTCTAAGAAAGTCCGATTCGCTTTGGACTCTGAGGGTTATCTTTCCGACCACGCCTGCTACTACCTACTGCCAACGAAAAAAACCATTGGGAACAGGACACAGTTCCTCGAAGCACTATCTAAAACTTTGAAACGCGATACGGACGTCTTTGATGTCTTAAAATATTGTCTTGCTTTCCTTAATTCTCCTTTTGCTCAGTATAGGTTCACTACAGGATACCGTCCACGTCCAGGGGAAGTTTACTCTGTCACTAAACCCTTTTTTAGAGAAATCCCTATTCCGCCACCAAAAAATAAGAAGCACGTCGAATCAATCCTTAAAAGAGTAAACACTATACTTGTCGAGTCAGATACAAAGAAGCTGCAGGCCGAGGAGAAGAAGCTATTCAAGCTGGTGATGAAAATGCTGGGTGTAAAATAAAATGTTAAAACTCCAGTTTGAAAAGGTCGAGGATTAAATAATAGGACCATAGGGCCCTCCTGCACTTTCCTAACGAAGGCAACTCTGGAGCTATAGAATGAAGCATGAAGACCTTTCCTCATTGCTAGAAAAAGGCGATGAAGCCCTTCATGCGGAAGACTACGAGGAAGCGGTAGAGATATTCGAGAAGGTAATACAACTTCAGCCCGACAATGCTGGGGCATTTTATAGTTTGGGTCAAGCTTATATGGGGGCTTATGACCATTGGGAGGCGGAAGCGGCAATCCGAGAAGCGATAAGAATCTACAATAAATTGATACGTTTGGAACCCAACGACGCCGAGGCACATTACGGGCTAGGACAGGCTTACTTGGAGTGTTACGCCTACTCAGACGAGACAAAAATGCCCGAGTATGCTGTAGAGTCGTTCAAAGAGGCAATACGAATAGAGCCCCATTTTGTCGAAGCCCACATGGGTTTGGGGAAGGGTTATAGATGCATCGGCCGTTACGAGGATGCGGAGGATGCGTATAAGAAGGCGATACGTATCGAACCAGATAATGCCGCTATTCAATTTGGCTTAGGATTGACTTATGAAAATTGTCGTGAACGGATTGACGATGCTGTGGCAGCATATAAAGAGGCGATACGACTTGAGCCGGATGACACTCTTTTATACGGTCGTCTGGCGTTTACCTACTACCAGCTCGGGCGTTACGATGAAGTGATAAATGTATACAAGGAGTTAATATGCCTGAACCCCGACCAGGCTCATCACTACCGTGGCCTGGGAGACGCTTACTGGAAACTCGGTAGCTATGAGAATTCACTAACAGCATATGAAGAAGCGATTCGCTTACAACCTGATAATTCCAACTCATATTCTTCTTTGGGAAGAATTTACTTGCAGCTTGGCCGTCGCGAAGATGCGGAGACTGCTTTTCAAAAAGGGGCGAGTCTAAAGTCGGATAAGTACTTAGAATATTCCGCCCTAGGGGATGCATACCTTGGCCTTGGCTATCATGATAAGGCGCTCACATCTTACCTGGAAGCGGTACGCTTGAAGCCTGAACATTCCTTTGCTCACTTCCAGTTGGGACGGGCGTATGAGACGGTTAGCCGCACCGAGGAAGCGATAGCTGCATATGAAGAGGCGGTAAGACTTAAGCCTCTTGACTATACTATTGCATACGATTATTTGGGGGCGGCTTACTTTAAGGCTGGTCGTTACGAGGAATCAATAGCTACATACCAGGATTCAATAGCCCTTCGTAAGAGGAATGCCGATGCGTGCTTGGGCCTGGGAAAGGCCTACAGCAAGCATGGTCAAAAAGTGAAAGCTATACTGGCATTTAAAGAATCGAAACGCCTGAAGCCCAAGAACACTGAGGCACGATACAACTTGGGACTGGCTTTCTTAGAAATCGGCAACCATGAAGGCGCAATGGAGGAGTATAAGACCCTGGAAAGGCTGGATACAGATAAGGCCGAAGAGCTACTTGCCTTGATTAAAAATGCCGGCGGTGAGGTACATCATGATTAATGATAAAACCGTTTGGGTTGTAAGGGCTGGTAATAACAACGAAATTGCTCAGGAGGTGGAGGAACAGTCCGCAGTCGCTCTCGGCTGGGCGGATGTTTCTAATCTTTCCAGCACCTCCTCAAGGGATGACGTTAAATCTAAAGTGCGTGAGGCGTATCCTCATCTTTCAGAGAAAAAGGTAATTCCCTCCGCCGGTCAAATATTCCGGTTTGTTCACGAGATGAAGGAGGGAGACTACGTTCTAACCCCAATCAGAGCGACGCGGGAAGTTCTTATTGGCCAAATCACCGGTCCTTACGAATACAATCCAAGCACTATCTCGGCGAATTATCCTCACGCAAGGAAGGTTAAGTGGCAAAAGAAGGTCTCCCGCGACGACTTCACCTCCAGCGCCCGTAATGCTCTTGGGAGCTCTCTTACCGTCTTTACGGTCACTCCATATAGACAGGAAATCAGGAGCCTATTGGAGGGAGAGCCCAGGGGAACTGAAGAACCCGAAGTTGAAGAGGTCGATATCTACGCTGATGTGAAGGAAAAATCGGACGAACTAATTTCAGACGCTATCAGTAAGCTTGACCCCTATGAATTCCAGGACCTAGTAGCAGGGGTGCTTCGAGCGATGGGACTACGGACGAAGGTGAGTCCTCCCGGCCCCGACCATGGGATAGACATCGTCGCGCACCCTGACCACTTTGGCTTCGAAGAACCGCGAATCAAAGTGCAGGTCAAACATCGCCAGGCAACAGTAGGTGGTGGGGACATGCGGAACTTCATAACGACAGTGCGGGAAGGGGAAAAAGGACTCTTTGTCTCCACGGGAGGTTATACAAAAGAGGCAGAAACTGAAGCTCGAATTGCTAATCCTCCTGTGACCTGCTTGGACCGAGACCAGTTTGTCGACTTGCTTTTGGAGCATTACGAGAATATGGAGCCTGAGCTGCGAGCAATGATTCCTCTGAAGAAGGTTTATATCCCAGTCAACCCGTAAGCGGGTGAGGGCGCTTCAAGGAAATCGGGCTACATTTCTTCATTATTATCTTGCTATGCATCAGGACACTCCATCGCATGCCGGATGGTGTAGCGTAAGACCTCGGCCACCGTTAGACCTTGAGCGGCAGCAATACGCTCAATCTTCTCCCTGTCCTCCTTAGGGAGCCGGAAAGTGATGGTGGCGTCGTGCCGCTCTGTTGCCTCCGGGTTCATCGTCGCCCTCGTATCATGAGTTGTCTTACATTTTCGTGGAAAAATCGGGCCGAAAACGGCACCAGATGCAGATTACCGGAATAAAATATTGTGGGGCGCTCCGCTCTGCCCGCTTACTTCTTCTATTTGCACCATTTACAGCAACCCGCGCCTCAATAATGTTAAGTATTATCAAGTAATTTGGCCGCATTAGAAAAGCCCCATCAGGCGGCCGTAGAGCTCACAAGCTTTTACCGATGCCATCCAGTCGTGGGCTTGTAACATGATTGCCTCAAGCTGCCGGGCGTAGGATACGGCATCGAGTCCAAGCAAGTCGCAGGCTAGGGTCAATTCTTTCTTGACCCGTGGGTCCTTGAGCACCTCGCAAGCGATGCTGGCTGCCGAGGAGGGCTTGCAGTTGTACACCGCCAAGGCCGCAGCCCTGCCGTTGAAGCCTCGCGCCAAGTACTCCTTGAGGAACAGTCTCCGCTTGGGCGAAAGGGGTTTCTCGTATCGCCTCATATTCCTTCTCCAATTCTCAACGGGAATTACTTCGTAATTCCCTGTCAATTTGCCGGTGTCTTACACGGCATTCCGGTAATCGTGAAAAACAGTGGCCGCGGTGTACGTGCCTGCTATTCATCTGGCAATTGATTTCCCATCGGGCCGGTGGCCCATTGTGCCCAGTATTGTGCCCGTCCTCACCTAACGACACCAAATTTCACCCAACGTCAGCCAATTGCCTCCAGGCGAGACAACGTGCTACGCTCTCGCTACAATAGGCTTTTGCAAGGCCTTAGAGGATTCGCTCAACCCAGGATGCTTGGTCTTCTAATCCGTAGGTCGGAGGTTCGAATCCTCCCAGGCGTGCCATTGCTTTCAATACCGCACCGGTCTCCGCCCCTTCCCACTCACATCGGCCGTCGGGGCCAACCTGCGGCCATTTCCTGACCGTGTTATATGTATAATCCATGGTTTTTTGCGCCAACCCAGGATTTCCCAGGTGAGCTAGTGAAACGACGTTTTGCAAATGGTCCTCCGAGCCACCAGCATCGGGTCAGCCAGCGGGCCGCGCCCTGCCCTTGCATCCCGGCGGCCCCCAACCTATAATAGTTTAGCTGGGAGTCCGAGCCTGCGAATCACTGTACGGCTCGAGCGTAGAGAGGATCTTTCCCTCACCATGACCTTGTTTGGTGGTGGGCGTAGCTCAAGGGTAGAGCACCAGGTTGTGGTCCTGGGGGTTGTGGGTTCGAATCCCATCGCTCACCCCAAGAACATTCACCGAAGGGCCCCGCAGAGGGTCTCCCAGGGCCTGCGACGGGGCCCTGGCTCGAACGAACGTCGCGCCCGTAGCTCAGCTGGATAGAGCGTCGGACTTCGAATCCGAAGGTCGGAGGTTCGAGTCCTCCCGGGCGCGCCATTTTATGATGGAGGCCGGTCGCGAGAGTCATCCGGTGGGCGGCTAGCTCAACTGGCAGAGCAACGGACTCTTAATCCGTAGGTTGAAGGTTCGATTCCTTCGCCGCTCACCAAACCTTCAGGGGCGAAGGGGCGCGGGCTCCTTCGCCCCTGCCCTGCGAGAGTGGCGGAACTGGTAGACGCGCAGGATTTAGGATCCTGTGGCTTCGGCCGTGGGGGTTCGAATCCCTCCTCTCGCACCATCCTGTCCCGGCCATCGCCCCTAAGGGAGCAGAAAACCGTGGAGAGCTCCATCACGACCGTGGACGAGGTCACCCGCCAGGTGGCCGTCACCGTGTCGGCCGAGGAGGTCCGAGAGGCCCTCGACGCCGCCTACAACCGCCTGAACCGGAATGTCAAGCTCCAGGGGTTCCGCAAGGGGCGAGCCCCGCGCCAGATGCTCGAGACCCTCTACCGACATCAGGTCGAGCAAGAGGTGCTGGAGGACCTCGTCGGGCCGGCCCTCCATGAGGTCGTGACATCCCACGGGCTCGAGGCCGTGGGCCGCCCACGGGTGGAGGGGGCGGAGCTTCGGCCGGACGAACCCCTCTCCTTCACCGCCACGGTCCAGATCGTCCCCGACTTCGAGCTCCGCTCCCTGGAGGGCGAGGCGTTCACCAAGAAGGTCGTCCGGGTGACCGACGAGGAGGTGGAGGACCAGATGGCGCGGCTCGCCGAGCGGCACGCCAGCTTCGAGGAGAGCGAGGACGAACCGCTTGCCGAGGGCGACTACGCTGTCGTGGACTTCGAGAGGATCGACGAGGACCAGCCCGCCTCGAGCGGCCCGGTCCAGTCCCATCCCCTGATATTGGGCGACGGGGCCCTACACCCGGCCTTCGAAGAGCAGTTGAGCGGGGCCCGCCGGGGGGAGACCCGGGAGGTGGTTCTCCCCGCCGACGAGGAGGTGGCGCACCAGCGGCGCTTTCGCGTCACCGTCCAGGAGGTCAAGAAGCGCAGCGTGCCCCCTATTGATGAGGCGCTTGCCCGCTCCGTGGGTGAGGAGAGCCTCGAGGAGCTTCGGGCCACGCTGCGCCGCGAGATGGAGCGGCTCGAGGAGATTCGGGCCACAGAGCGGCTACGGGCGGAGGTGAGCCGCCGGCTCGTGGCGCTCCACGACATCCCCGTGCCCGATGCGCTCATCGAAGAGGAGATCCGACGGCTCATGGGCGACCTCCAGCGCTCCATGGCGGCCCGGGGCCACCAGCTCGATGCGAGCGAGATTAGGACCGAGGCGCTCTCGGAGCGGCTTCGCGAGCCCGCCCGCAAGCAGGCCGTAAGCAATCTCACCCTGGATCGGCTCGCCGCCGAGCGGGGCATCGAGCCCAGCGAGGGCGACATCCAAACCGAAGTGGCGCGGCTGGCCAGACACCTCAATCGAGAACCCGCCGCCCTTCGAAAGGAGATTGAGGACGAGGGCACCATTGAGGGGCTTCGATTGGAGCTTCAGCGAAGCCTCGCCCTCGATAAGCTCGTCAGCGAGCTGGAGGTCACCGAGGAGACGGTGGCGCGAAAAGAAGTGGAAGAATCGGCTGACGAGTAGTATGATATACTAGCAAACGGGTACAACCGGAACGTACCGGACAGGAGGGCCTCTCATGCCTTTGGTGCCCATCGTCGTAGAGCAGACCCAGCGGGGCGAGCGAGCCTACGACATCTATTCACGGCTCCTCAAGGACCGAATCATTTTCATCGGCACCCCCATCGAAGACACCCTCTCCAACCTCGTCATCGCCCAGCTGCTGTTCCTAGAGGCCGATGAGCCCGCCCAGGACATTCACATCTACATCAACTCCCCCGGGGGCATTGTCACCAGCGGGCTCGCCGTCTACGACACGATGCAGTACATCAGGTCCGATGTCTCGACTATCTGCATCGGGCAGGCCGCCAGCATGGGGGCGCTTCTGCTGGCCGCCGGGACCAAGGGCAAACGCTTCGCCCTGCCCAACGCCCGCATCATGCTCCACCAGCCGGCGGGCGGCTTCCAGGGCCCGGCCGCCGACATCGACATCCAGGCCCGCGAAATTCTTCGGGTGAAGGATACCTTGGACCAGGTGCTCGCCCGCCACACCGGCCAGGACGTGGAGACCATCAAGCGAGACACCGACCGGGACTTCTTCATGTCGGGCGGGGAGGCCAAGGACTACGGCATCATCGACGAGGTCATCGTCTCGAAGGACGGCCAGGAGGACGGCGGGAAGGCGAAGGCCTCCGAGGGCGAGGGCGAGACGAAATCGGAGGGATGAGGACGCCGCCATGACCCGAGGCACCCAGGACGACATCCTGCGCTGTTCTTTCTGCGGCAAGACGCAGGATGATGTGAAAAAGCTCATCGCCGGGCCGACCGTCTACATCTGCAACGAGTGCGTGGAGCTGTGCGGCGAGATTGTCACCGAGGAGGCCACCCAGGCCCAGGCCGCCGAGGACCGCCAACTGCTCAAGCCCCGGGAGATCAAGCAAACCCTTGACGAGTACGTCATCGGCCAGGAAAAGGCCAAGAAGGTTCTCTCGGTTGCCGTCCACAACCACTACAAACGCATCGAGGCCGCCAGCGTAGCCGACGACGTGGAGCTTTATAAATCCAACATCCTCCTGGTCGGCCCCCCCGGCAGCGGAAAAACGCTCCTGGCCCAGACCATGGCGCGCATCCTAGAGGTGCCCTTCACCATCGTCGATGCCACGACCCTGACCGAAGCGGGCTACGTGGGCGAAGACGTCGAGAACATCATCCTAAAGCTGCTCCAGTCGGCCGACTACGACGTGGCCCGCGCCCAGCGCGGCATCATCTACATCGATGAGATCGACAAAAGCAGCCGCAAGAATGAGAATCCTTCCATCACGCGCGACGTCTCGGGCGAGGGCGTCCAGCAGGCGCTGCTCAAGATCATCGAGGGCACGGTCGCCAGCGTGCCGCCCCAGGGTGGGCGCAAGCACCCCCACCAGGAGTTCGTCCAGGTCGATACCACCGACATCCTCTTCATATGCGGCGGGGCATTCATCGGGCTCGATAAAATCATCCAAAACCGGGTGGGCAAGAAGGTGATGGGCTTCAAGACGGTCGAGGAAAGTGTCGAGGCGGAAAAAATCGACGACATCATGGCCGAGGTCCAGCCGACCGACCTCATCCGATACGGCCTCATCCCCGAGTTCGTCGGCCGCCTGCCCGTCGTCGCGGTCCTCGCCGAGCTTGACGAGGCCGACCTCGAGCGGATTCTCCTCGAGCCGAAGAATTCCCTCATCAAGCAGTACCAGAAGTTCTTCGAGTTCGAGAACGTCCGGCTCTCCTTCACCGACAGCGCCATCACGGCCACCGCCCGCGAGGCCCAGGAGAGAAAGACCGGCGCCAGGGGCTTGCGGGCCATCCTCGAAGAGGTCATGCTTGACATCATGTACGATCTGCCGAGCCTGACCGACATCAAAGAGTGCGTCATCTCCGAAGAGGTCATCACCCAGCGAGCCCAGCCCATCACAATTTACGAGAAGAAGGCTGTCTGATGGCGCCAGATGCAGCCCCCCCTCCATCCCCCCACGTCCCGCGACATGCCGCCACCCCCTGAAGAGAAGGTCGGCTAGCATGCTCAAGAAGATCAACCACATCGCGGTGGCCGTCAATGACGTCGAGGCCAGCTCCCGCCTCTTCAGCGAGGTGTTGGGGCTCCCCGGCGGGGGCATCGAGGTGTTTGATAACTTCGAGGTCAAGGTCGCCTTCTTCACCATCGGGGAGGTGAAGATCGAGCTCGTCGAGCCACTCAACCCCGAGGGGGGCCTCGCCAAGTTTCTGGCCAAACGGGGTGAGGGGGTCCACCACATCGCCTTCGACGTAGACGACGTGGCCGCCGCCCTCTCCCACTACAAAGCCAAGGGGGTGCGGCTCATCAACGAGCAGCCCGAGCCCGGCGCGAACGACACGCTGGTGGCCTTCCTCCACCCCAAGAGCACCGGCGGCGTGCTCCTGGAGCTTTGCCAGCCCGCCCCGCCTGCGGGTGGGTGATTTCCCCTTGACAACCCTCGGGCCGATGAATAAGGTAGATGGTGTCTGGGAGTCCTTGATCGTTAGGCACGTAGCTCAGGGGGAGAGCGCTTGCTTGACGCGCAAGAGGTCGGCGGTTCGAAACCGCCCGTGCCTACCACCTTCTTCTATAACCATTGCACCGCCTCCGATCTCTAGAGAGAGGATACCGTCAAGTCGGTGATTTCCTGCATTGCGGGATTGAAAGCGTAACGGCGTCGTGGACGGCCAACGGTCAGCCATGATGCCGTTTTTTCCTCTGTGGATGGTTTCCCGGAATGGCTGAAATTGTTGTGACCTTCCCCGACGGCTCCAGCGCCCCCGTCGAGGCAGGTGTGACCGTGGCCGAGGCACTGCGGGCCCACCGGCCCGAGGCCATCGAGGATGGGCTCGCCGCCAAGGCCAACGGCTCGCTGGTGGATTTCTCCTGCCCCCTAGAGGCATCTGCATCGCTTAGTGTCGTTACCTTCGACGACCCCGAGGGTGCCGAGCTCTACCGCCACTCCACGAGCCACATCCTGGCCCAGGCCGTCAAGCGCCTCTGGCCCGAGGCGCGCTACACCATCGGGCCCCCAATCGAAGACGGCTACTACTACGACTTCGATCGGGACGAGCCCTTCACGCCAGAAGACCTCGAGGCCATCGAGGCCGAGATGCTTCGGATTATCGGCGAGGACCTCGCCGTCTCGCGGGAGGTCCTGGCGCGGGAAGAGGCCATCGAGCTCTTCGAGCAGCTCGGTGAGACCTACAAGGTGGAAATCCTCGAGGAGATTGAGGAGTCGACGGTCACCGTCTACCGCCAGGGGGAGTTTGTCGACCTGTGCAGGGGGCCGCACGTATCCTCGACCGGCACCATCAAGGCCGTCAAGCTCCTGTCGGTCGCCGGGGCCTACTGGCGGGGCTTCGAGGGCAACAAGATGCTCCAGCGCATCTACGGCACCTCCTTCCCCGCGACCGAGGCCCTTCAGGCCCACCTGGCCTCGCTCGAGGAGGCCCGCAAGCGCGACCACCGCGTGCTCGGCCGCCAGCTCGACCTCTACAGCATCCAAGACGCGGCCGGCGGCGGGTTCATCTACTGGCACCCCAAGGGTACGGTCATCCGGAAGGTCATCGAGCGCTTCTGGGAGGACGAGCACAGCCGGCGCGGCTACGAGTTGGTGACCACCCCCCACATCGTGCGGGATCGGGTCTTCCGCGCCAGCGGCCACTACGACTTCTACCGCGACAGCATGTATGTGCTCAACATCGACGAGGACGAGTACGTCGTCAAGCCGATGAACTGCCCCGGCCACATCATGATCTACCAGACGCACCTGCGCAGCTACCGCGACCTCCCCATCCGCTACGCCGAGATGGGCACGGTCTACCGCTACGAGCGCAGCGGCACCCTCCACGGGATGCTCCGGGTCCGAGGCTTCACCCAGGACGATGCCCATATCTTCTGCACCCCCGAGCAGCTCAACGACGAGGTCCTCGGGGTCATCGACCTCGCCCAGTTCATGCTCGAGACGTTCGGCTACAAGGATTTCGAGCTCGACCTCAGCGTGCGCGACCCGGCTCAGCCGGAGAAGTACGCCGGAGGGGACGCCGAGTGGGCGATGGCCGAAGAGGCCCTGGCCAAGGCCCTGGCCGTCAAGGGCCTCGAAGCCAATCGTCAAGAGGGCGAAGCGGTCTTCTACGGGCCGAAGATCGACATCAAAATGCTCGACGCTCTGGGCCGGGGCTGGCAGGGCCCGACCATTCAGTTCGACTTCAATCTGCCCAAACGGCTCAACGTCACATACGTCGGCCATGACGGGGCCCACCACCACGTCGTCATGGTCCACCGCACGGTGCTCGGCTCAATGGAGCGTTTCGTCGGCGGGCTCGTGGAACACTACGCCGGCGCCTTTCCCCTGTGGCTAGCGCCCGTCCAGGTCCGCGTCATGACCATCACCGACGCCCAGCAGACCTACGCCCGCGAGCTCGTCTCAGCCTTCGAAGCGGCGGGGCTTCGGGCCGAGGCGGATCTCAGAAACGAGAAAATCGGCTACAAGGTCCGCGAAGCCCAGATGGAGAAGATTCCGTATATGGCCATTGTCGGCAACCAGGAAGTCACGGACCGGACCGTCTCGGTCCGCACCCGCGGGGGCCGAGACATCCGGGGCATGGGGGTGGAGCGCCTCACAGCAGTCCTCCAGCAGGAGGCCACCTCGCGCACCCTCACGAGCCTACTTCAGGAGGCCGAGAACGGAGGAGGAAGCGATTAGCGAGAGACGACTGCGGGTCAATGAGATGATTCGGGTCAGCGAGGTTCGGCTCATCGACCCCGAAGGCAACCATGTCGGCGTCGTGCCCATCGAGGAGGCCCAACAGGCGGCCGAGGAGAGCGGCCTCGACCTCGTGGAGGTTTCCCCCGACGGCCGGCCGCCGGTCTGTAAGGTTATGGACTACGGCCGGTGGAAGTACCAGCAGGCCAAGCGGTCCCAGGAAGCCCGGCGCAAGCAACACACCATCCAAGTCAAAGAAGTCAAGATGCGGCCCAAGACCGACGTGCACGACTACCAGTTCAAGCTCCGTCACGTCCGCCGCTTTCTCTCGGACGGCAACAAGGCCAAGGTCACCATCCGCTTCAGGGGCCGGGAGATGGAGCACCCCGAGCGCGGTGAGGTCATCTTGAGGCGGGTGGCCGAGGAGGTCGAGGACCTGGGCACCATCGAGCAGCACCCGAAGCGGGAGGGCCGTGTCATGTCCATGGTTCTGGTTCCCAAGAGCACTCCCTGAGCGAACCCCCCGACCGGCTCTGCGGGCTCCCACCCCGGATGCGATACCACGCCTGCGTTTTTGCCTTGCCTTTTCACCGCGCCTTTGGTATAGATGCGCCCTCAGTGTGAAGTATGACGGAGAAGTCCCATGCCCAAGATAAAGACGAACAAGGCGGCCGCCAAGCGGTTTAAAAAAACGGCCAGGGGTAAGTGGAAGCGCCGCAAGTCCAACGCCAGCCACATCCTTACCAAGAAGACGACGGGGCGCAAGCGCTCGCTGCGCCGCTCAACCCTGGTCAGCAAGGCCGACAGCAAGCGGGTAGCGCGCATGCTGCCCTACGCCTGAGAGATTCCCATGACGAGAGCCACCAGCGGGCCCACCACCCGGCGCCGACACAAGAAGATCATCAAGCAGGCCAAGGGCTACTACGGGATGCGCCGCACGAGCTACCGCAGGGCCCGAGAGGCGGTCGAGCGGGCGCTCAAGTACGCTTACCGCGACCGCCGCCAGCGCAAGCGCCAGTTCCGCCGCCTCTGGGTGGTGCGCATCAACGCCGCCGCCCGCCTCAACGGCCTCACCTACGGCCAACTCATCCACGGTCTCAAGCGGGCCGACGTGGCCCTCGACCGCAAAGTGCTCGCCCACCTGGCCGTCCACGATCCCGAGGCGTTCGGCCAGATCGCCGAGAGGGCGAAGGCCGCCCTGGCTGCTTAAGCTCCCACCTTCCAGGTAAGCTCCGTTGCGCCATCCTGGCAAATGTGCTTTAATACGGCCCGCTTTGCACACCCCGGAATCCGATGCTCCAGCAACTCTCCCAACTTGAGCAAGAAGCCCTCGCGGCCTTGGCCGATGCCACGAGCGCCGAGGCCGTCCACACCGTGCGGGTCCGCTTCCTGGGCCGGCGGGGGAAGCTGACCAGCTTACTTAAGGCAATGGGCCAGCTGCCCGCCGAGCAGCGGCCCGAGGTCGGCCGTCTTACCAACGAGGTCAAGGTCCGCCTCGAAGAGGAGGTCTCCCGCAGGCTCAAGGCCATCGAGGAAGAGGCCCTCACCGAGGCCCTCCTGACCGGCCCGGTGGACGTCACCCTGCCTGGCCGGCGCCCGCCCCTCGGGCACCTCCACCCCCTAACCCAGGTCCTCGAAGAGATTATCGCCATCTTCACCAGCCTCAACTTCACCGTGGCCGAGGGGCCCGAGATCGAGACCGACTGGTACTGCTTCGAGGCGCTCAACATGCCCAAGGACCATCCGGCCCGCGACATGCAGGACACCTTCTACGTGGCCGACGAGGTCGTGCTGAGAACCCACACCTCCTCGGTGCAGATAAGGGTCATGGAGCACCACCCTCCGCCGGTACGCGTCATCTCGCCCGGCAAGGTCTACCGCTGCGATGCCGACATAACCCACTCGCCGATGTTCCACCAGGTGGAGGGCCTGCTGGTGGACGAGCCGGGCCGGGTCACGTTCGGGGACCTCAAAGGGGTGCTGGAGCTCTTCGCCCACAGGATGTTCGGTCCCGAGACGGCCGTGCGCTTCCGACCGAGCTTCTTTCCCTACACCGAGCCGAGCGCCGAGGTCGACATCCAGTGCGTCGGCTGCCGTGGCGGAGGGTGTCGGCTCTGCAAGGGCTCAGGCTGGCTCGAGATTCTAGGCAGCGGCATGGTCGACCCCAACGTCTTCGCCGCCGTCGGCTACGACCCCGAGAGCGTGGTCGGGTTCGCCTTCGGCATGGGGGTGGAGCGGATAGCCATGCTGAAGTACGGCATCGACGACATCCGCCTCTTCTTCGAGAATGACGCCCGCTTTCTGGCCCAATTCTGAGGTCGTCTGATGAAGGTCAGCCTCGCCTGGTTGCGCCGCTATGTGGAGGTGGACCTCGAGCCCGAGGCCCTGGCCGAGGCCCTCACCATGGTCGGCCTCGAAGTCGGGGTCCTCGAGAGGGTGGACCAGGGCCAAGGCCCGCCTGACGTGGTCTTCGATCTTGACCTCACACCCAACCGGGCCGATTGCCTCTCGCACATCGGTGTGGCCCGTGAGGTGGCGGCCATCACCGCCGTCCCCATCACCCTGCCCGAGGCGGCGCTCGCCGAGGCCCCGCCGGGCGTGGAGACCTTCACCCGCATTGACATCGAGGACCCCGAAGGGTGCCCCCGCTACGTGGGCCGCATCATCCGGGACGTCACCATCGGCCCCTCGCCCCCCTGGCTCCAAGAAGCCCTCGCCGCCGTGGGTCTTAGGCCCATCAACAACGTGGTCGATGCGACGAACTTCGTCCTCATGGAATGGGGCCAGCCGCTGCACGCCTTCGACCGCGACGCTTTGGCCGAGGGCCGCATCGTCGTGCGCCGGGCCCGCCAAGGCGAGACCATCACGACCATCGACGAGGAGGAGCGCGCCCTGGAGCCCACCATGCTGGTCATCGCCGACGCTGAGAGGCCCGTCGCCGTGGCCGGGGTCATGGGAGGGCAAGCCACGGAGGTCACGGAGGCCACCCGGACGGTTCTGCTCGAGAGCGCTTACTTCGACCCGCTGACCGTCCGCCGCTGCGCCAAGCGCCTCAAGCTCCACACCGAAAGCTCCCACCGCTTCGAGCGGGGCGTGGACCCCGAGACGGTCTTGACGGCCAGCGCGAGGGCGGCGGCGCTAATCGCCGAGGTCGGCGGGGGCACGGTGGCCCAAGGCGTCATCGATGTCTACCCCAGACCCATCGAGCGCCCGGACGTCACCCTTCGGGTCTCGCATACCAACACGGTGCTCGGGCTCGAGCTGGCGGCCGAGGAAATCGCCGAGACCTGCCGCCGCGTGGGGCTGGAGCTTGTCTCCACCGAGGACAACGAGCGGCTTACCTTCCACGTCCCCTCGCACAGAGTGGACCTGGAGCGGGAGGTGGACCTGATCGAGGAGGTGGCCCGCCTCAACGGCTACGACCAGGTTCCCGCCACCCTGCCGGCAAGCCGATCCGTAGGCGAGGCCCACCCCCCGACGTTGGCCTGGGCCCGGCGCCTCCGGGAGTCCCTGGCCGGCTGCGGGCTCTCCGAGGCCATCAACTACAGCTTCATCGGCACCGAGGACCTGGCCTACTGCCGCCTCGGCGAGGACCACCCGCTGGCCCGGGCCATCCCCTTGCAAAACCCCCTGAGCGCCGAGCAGGCCGTCATGCGCACGACCCTGCTTCCGAGCCTCCTGAGGGGATGCGCCCTGAATGCCAGCCGCCGGGTCGAGAGCTACCGCGTCTTCGAGCTCTCCCAGGTCTTTTTCCCTGGGACCGGGGAGACGGGGGCGCAAGAGCATGGCCGGGTGTCGGGCATACTCATGGGCTTTGTGGAAGATCCCCTCTGGAGCGAGATGGTGGAGCCGGCGGGGTTCTTCGACGTCAAGGGGGTGGTGGAGACGCTCTGCGAGGCCCTCCGAGTCCCCCTCGATGAGTGGCGGCCCGCCGACCACCCGACCTTCCACCCCCTGCGGGCGGCCACACCGGTCAGCGGCGGGAAGCCCCTCGGCGTGGTGGGAGATATTCACCCCGCCGTCGCCAGGGCCTTCGACCTGCCGGAGGCCGTCGTGGCCTTCGAGCTCGACGTGGAGGCCCTACGCACCTCCCAACTACCATCGGTCGAATTCGACCCCCTGCCCCGTTTCCCGGCCATCCTCAGAGACCTGGCCGTGGTGGTGGACGACGCGGTCCCGACGGCGGCGGTCGAGCGGGTCATTCGCGAATCGGGGGGGCCGTGGCTCGAGGCCTGCACACTCTTCGACATCTACACGGGCGAGCCGATTGCGGCGGGCAAGAAGAGTCTCGCCTTCGGCCTCACCTACCGGGCGGACGACCGCACGCTGACCGACGAGGAGGTCGCCGAGGTCCACGCCTCCGTCGTCGCCCGCCTCGAGGAGGCCCTCGGGGCCTCGCTCCGGGCGTGAGGCTCCCATATGAGCCGCCTTGACAGGCTTCCCGGCACGGTGCTATAGAAGGGCCGTCACACCGTACATAGAGACGGATAGAAACCCATGAGCCTCGAGACCTTCACAAAGCTGGAGCGCCGGATCGAAGAGGCTGCCGACCGCCTCAAGACCCTCACAGCCGAACGGGCGACCCTCGCGGGGCGCCTAGAGGAGATGGAGGCCCGCCTGAAGACTCAACAGGACGAGATCGATCGGCTCAGGGGTGCCGAGGGCACGGGAGAGGCCGAACGGGGCAAGCTCCAGGACGAGATGGAGGCGATGCGACGGCGCCAAGCCGAGGTCGAAGCGGCGGCCAGCCGGCTCCAGGACGAGCGTCAGACCATCCGCGAGCGGGTGGAGACGATGCTCGCCCGCCTGGAGAAGCTAAACCTCGACTGAGCCGCTCTAGGAGCGCTGCCTGTGACGCAACCGATTGATATTGAAATATTCGGGCGGACCTACAAGGTCAAAGGCGAGAAGGACGCCGCCTACACCCGCCAGCTTGCGGCGTACGTCGATGAACAGATGCGGGCCGTGGCTGAGCGCTCCCCATCGTCTGCCTCCCCGCTCCAGATCGCCGTTCTCACCCTCCTGCAAATCTCCAACGAGCTGTTCGAGACCCAAGACGATCTGGAGCAAAGCTCCACGACCATCCAGAACAAATCCGAAGAGCTCATGGAACTGCTCGACGCCTCGCTCAGCGAGGGCAAATAGTCCTCTTCCTTTCACCGGCGACGACGCAAGCCGGTGAGCCGTCCCTGATCATCCTGCTGAGAAATTACTGACGCTCGGAGCTGTGCTGTTGCAACGCCTCCAGCTCCTGCCGAAGGGCCTCGGTGCGGGCTCGAACGGCGGCGAGCTCGGCCTCCATCTCTTCGAGCGACCGCCGCCTCTGTGACGAGGGTTTGGGGGCCAGGACGGTGATTTCCCCCTGCGGCGCGCCGGCGGGTGCGCCCTTCACGCCCCGTCGCGCGAGCTCCACTTCCAGCGCCTCGGTCTTGGTCCTGTCCGACTCCTGCTGCTGCTGTCTCAGGGAGGTCGGAACCTTCGGCTCGACCACGACGGGCCACGTCTTGGTCGGCTTCCCCGAAGGCGAGGAGGCGAGCGGCGGGCCGGCCGGATTCCAGGCCGAGCCGACGGATGGGCTCCGGAGCTGGAGGTTCTCTGGACGCACCTCCCGCACCTGCCCCGACGACCCTCCTCGTGTGGAGGTCACCGAAGCGGCGCCCGCCCGCCATTCGCCGGGCGCTGAGGAGGTCTGCTTGGGCCCCGTGGCCGTCTGCGCAGGAGGAGGCGAGGCTTTGGGCCCCGAGCCTATCTGCCGCTCCAGCGCCTGCTCGAGGGCCTCGGTCTGGACCTGGTCCTGCCTCTCCTGCTCGCGGCGCATATAGGGGTCGTCACGCCGGCCTCTACGCCCCCTGCGGGTCGAGAGGCCGCCGACTCCCCCAAGCCCGATGCCGATCCGGGGTCGAACGCCCCCCGAGCCGATGCCGATGCCGATGCTGTAGGAGGGGCGGGCCACGGCGGGCGGCGAGACCGACGGCCTGGGTGGCCGCATGCGGCGAGCCGCCACCAGGTCGGGCCAGATGGTGCTCAACGGAACGGCGACCACGGCCCCGGGGGCGGAGCCGGGTGGCGGGGCCAATGTCGAGACCATGGCGGCGAGGTTGCCCGCCTCATCGAGCAGGGGGCTTCGCAAGAGGCCGGCCCCGAGGGTGGGCGTCACCACCAGGACGCGCTGCAGCCGCCTGCCTGAGGGCAGCTTAAGCTCTACGACATCGGCCACCACGGCCCTGGCGACGGTCGGCTGGCCGCCTGTAACGGGACCCGGGCCAAAGAGGGCCTCGCCTGGACGCAGCCCACCACCGCGCCGCCAGCCTACCGTCGGGAAGAGCGGCATGGGCTCGAGGAGGCGAACGATGACGTACCCCACCTCCTCATCCCTCCAGACGAGCCAGCCCTCGGCGGAGCGCCGATCGGTCCACTCGAGCTTCACCTCCGAGCCCAACCCGGCCTGCCCGAGCCCCGAGGCTGGGGCGACGACGAGGCCGTCGGCGGCGACGACGAAGCCGCTGGAGACTTTCTTGGTGCCGAGGAGGAACGCCGGGCGGTGGAGGTCCACCAGGATGGATTGGATGCGGTGAGCAAGCGGAAGGGCCACCTGCCCGCTGGCGGCGACCGCGAGGCCGGCAAACGTCACAAGGCCCGCAACGAGCAGAGCCCCTATGGCGAGCGACCGTCTAAGCATGGCATGGCCTTAAGGATAAGCGTCTCACGATGATTATAGCCAACCGTCCATGAGGGGGACAAGCTCAACGGAACGCCGGGGCGGAAGGAGCGATGGACGGCACTAAAACAAAACATAGTTTTATTTGTGCTTCTCGCCCACTTCGTTGTCGCGCCGTTGATGGGATCCGCGGACTCGTCCGAAGAGCCGGTCTCCCATGAACCTTACAATGCCTTATAGATTGAGCGATTACAAGCACCCAATTGCCCGGGCGAGTTTACAAATATTAAACGCAGCAAGAGCACGGGTTGCTCAAATCGTCCACACCAGGGAAAAATTGCCGAAGAAGACCACTTTCCCCTTGACAATACAACATATGGTGTTATATACAATAGTGGCCCACAAAATAGTGGGTATTTCGGGATAAATTTTCAACAATTCATCCCCAGAATGCCCACCGCGCCGCCTCGACGGAAAGTCCTAAAAAAGTGGCCGGTGGGCGGGTTTTGCACAGGAGGGATTCCAGAGATAGGGCTTTAACTACCCTCAAGACCTGTCAAGGTAATCTCGCCCAGGAGGGCTTAAAGATGGCTAAAGACGCACCAGGAATGAAAGGTCCCCGTTCTCGAAACAAAGATGGGGCATTGCGCCGAAAGCGCGGTGACACGCATGTTGCGACTATCGAAGAAAAGTACGATAGAGACTTCGGTGTCCGTGGAGATATGCATCTCGAAACACTGCTGGAGCGTGAGAGAAAAGACTCGCTGAACGATTTGCTTCATGATGAGTAGAGGAGCTAATCACATGTTATCTGCCATACGGTTTGCCATTGAGGTGCAGCGACCTCACGAAAAGATTTCCAAGCTGGCGGACCTTTCTCATATCCTGCATCAAGCACGGGAAACGCGGCGGTCTATCGAAAAATTCGCCAGCCTTTCGAACATTCGCCCGCACTTGCAGCCTGCGCTAGATGCGCGGCGGTCTATCGAAAAGTTCGCCAAGCAGGTGGACCTCCTTTATCCTTACCAGAGCGTGAGGAGAAGGATTCTCTGAACGATTTGCTCCACGATGAAAGTTAAGGCAGCCAATGTGCTCCTGTGATCGCAACGACCTCGAAATAAATTTTGAATTGTCAGGACTCTGCATGAACCGTGAGTGCGTTAAAGCATATTATTTAAAGCTTAATATCCGACAGATTAAAAGATACATCCTCCCGTCCATGGTCCTCATTCTCCTTATTAAATCCATCTTTCCATATCTTCCCTATCTTATCGGCATCGATAGCCCTAGAACTCCCGCGGTGACCCGATCTACTGAAAACCGGGAGCCTATTCATTCTGTAGCGGTTGCGCACGGGTCAGTGGCAACACCCGGCCTGGACCTCGGTGCCCAAGCGCCAGCCTCAATGACAAGCGGACAGTGGTTAAGTTGGTTAGATACCCCCGGCCATTCTGGCCTCTTGGTGGCTAATGGACCACAGGTAGTCGTTCACGGAGTGCAGGTAAGGCACTGATCTCGCATATATGACTAGCTAATCCCTGGTCTCCCAAGTGTACCAGGGCGGCCCGAAGGAAGTTTTTGAGAACATTGAGGTGGAGACATCATCCATCCCTATAGGGATGGATGATGTCTCCAAAAGCAGATTCACAATATAACCAAATATTGAGGAGCAGCGGCAATGAGTCCAGTGGACAAGTTGAGAGAGGAGCTGTCAGGCGCGGAGGGCGCCAGCGGGAGTAGCGCACCGGACTCGAACGAATCTGGAAGCGACATCGGGGAGGAGCGGTTCACCGACTTGCCGCTGACGGAGAACTCCATCGCCGTGCTGGAGCGGCGCTACCTCAAAAAAGACATCCACGGCAACCCCACCGAGCGGCCCGAAGAGATGTTCCGCCGGGTGGCCGAGAACGTAGCCCAGGCCGACAGCAACTACGGGGCCGCCGAGGATGAGGTCGCCGCCACAGCCGAGGCCTTCTACGGGCTGATGGCGAACCTCGAATTCATGCCCAACTCGCCCACCCTCATGAACGCCGGCCGCGACCTCCAGCAGCTCTCAGCCTGCTTCGTGCTTCCGGTCGATGACAACATGGAGAGCATCTTCGGTACGCTCAAAGATGCGGCCCTCATCCACAAGTCCGGCGGCGGGACGGGATTCAGCTTCTCGCGCCTTCGGCCCAAAAACAGCCGGGTGCGCACCACCCACGGCATCGCCTCTGGGCCGGTCTCCTTCATGAAGGTCTACGACAACGCCACCCAGGAGATCAAGCAGGGCGGCACCCGCCGGGGGGCCAACATGGGGATTCTCCGGGTCGACCACGCCGACATCATCGACTTCATCACCTGCAAGGCCGACGGCGGCATCACGAACTTCAACATCTCGGTCGCCATCAGCGAAGACTTCATGGGGGCCGTCGAGCGCGACGAGGAGTACGACCTCATAGACCCCCACACCAAGGAGGTCGTCAAGCGCCTGAACGCCAGGAAGGTCTTCGACCTCATCGTCAACCTCGCCTGGAAGACGGGGGACCCGGGCATCATCTTCCTAGACCGCATCAACCGGGACAACCCGACCCCGCTGGTGGCCGAGATCGAGGCGACCAACCCCTGCGGCGAGCAGCCCCTGCTGCCGTACGAAAGCTGCAACCTGGGCTCGATGAACCTGGCCGGGATGCTTCGGCCCATCAACGGCACCTACGAGTTCGACTGGGGCAAGATGCGCCGCACGGTTCACCACTGCATCCACTTCCTAGACAACATCATCGACATGAACAACTACCCCCTGGTCGAGATCGAGACGATGACGAAGGGCAACCGGAAGATCGGACTAGGGGTGATGGGCTTCGCCGACGCCCTAATCCTGCTCGGCATCCCCTACAACAGCGAGCGGGCCCTCGAGTGCGGCCAAGAGATCATGAGCTTCGTCCAGAAGGAATCCAAGGCCGCCTCCATACAGCTAGCTCAGAAGCGGGGCAACTACCCCTACTTCCCCGGCTCGACCCACGAGGCCGCCGGCATCAAGCACATGCGCCACACGACGGTCACGACCATCGCCCCGACCGGCACGATCTCGATCATCGCCTGCTGCTCGAGCGGCATCGAGCCGCTCTTTGCCGTGAGCTACGTCCGCACGGTGATGGACGGCACCCGGCTCGTCGAGGTCCACCCGCTCTTCCTCCAGATCGCAAAGGAGCGGGGCTTCTACTCCGAGGAGCTCATGGCCACCATCGCCGAGCGCGGCACGGTCCAGGGCCTGGCCGAGGTGCCAGAGGACGTCCAGCGCCTCTTCGTCACCTCCCACGACCTCACCCCCATGGACCACATCAAGATGCAGGCGGCCTTCCAGAAGCACACCGACAACGCCGTCAGCAAGACGGTGAACATGGCACACGACGCCACGCCCGATGCGGTGCGCGAGGTCTACTGGTACGCCTTCGAGAACGCCTGCAAGGGGGTGACGGTCTTCCGCGACGGATGCAAGGGGGGCGAGCAGGTCCTATCCATCGGGGCCACGCCGAAGGAAGCCGAGGCCGCCTCCGACCTCCCGGACAACGGCGAGCCGGCCCTTGGAGTTGGCACCACGCCGCGGACGCGCCCCGAGGTGACCTCCGGGACCACCCGGTCCATCATGACCGGCTGCGGCAAGATGTACATCACGATCAACGAAGACGAGCACGGGGTGCCCTTCGAGCTCTTCAACTCCATAGGCAAGGCCGGCGGATGCGCCTCTGCCCAGAGCGAGGCCATCGGGCGGCTGGTCTCCCTGGCGCTTCGAAGCGGCGTCAACCCCGAGGTCATCGTCAAGCACCTGAAGGGCATCTCCTGCCACCTGCCCGTGTGGCAAAACGGGATGAAGATTCTCTCTTGTGCCGACGCTGTCGGCAATGCGCTCGAGATGTACCTGATGGACAAGGTGAGCGGCGCCGGACCCGTCCCCGCGCCCCACCAGCCGACGGCGGCGGCCAACCCCGCTCCGGCGTTCGAGGCCACCGCCGCGCCGGTCCGCTTGGCCTGTCCCGACTGCGGCAGCGGCCTCGTCCACGAGGAGGGCTGCATCGTCTGCCACGGGTGCGGATTCAGCGAGTGCTTCTAAGACGTGGATACGATAAGCGCCTTTGTAACCCAGGTGGTCGGCGGGGACACGGTCAAAATCCAGGTCACCGACGAGAACCCCTTCAACCGCCGCACCTACAACCTGTACGAGCAGGTGCGCCTCACCGGGCTAGAGGCCCCTGAGGCGGGCACGCCCGCAAGCAGTCTAGCCAAGACGAAGCTCGAGAAGGAGATGTTGGGCAAGTACGTCCGCCTCATGATCTACACCCGGGAACAATCGGGACGGTTGATCGCGACGTACTCGCTGTCCTAAGGCTATTCCCTGGTCTCTCCAGGTTTTAGCAATTCCCCCCATCACCCGGCCCCGGTTCCTCGAATCCCCCCTGAGGAGCTGGGGCTGGGGTGTCAAAAGAGGAAACTAAAAATGTAGGAACAGGGCTTGTCCCTGTCCGCAAAAGAAGGACAGCCCGCCTGAGGTCCGCCTTAGGCGGAACTACCCATATATATCAATCGCTTACAAGAATTGGACACCCACTTTCCATACGTCCAGTTTCCTGAAACGAGCGAATTTCAATAATCTCTGTATATTCAATCGGTTAGCGCAAATTCGGGCTGTTGGACACATTTAGACACCTTACACTTTCGTCCAAGGCCAGATTTTCCGGTAATTCGTGCAATATCAATTCGTAACGTAAGGTTTGACACTTCGGGAAAAACGCGAAAAGTGTCTAAAAGTGTCTAATTCCGTCCAATGGAGAACATTCTTGGCGGCGGTCTTCCGCCTAAGGCTGGACCTGAGGCGGGGAGCATGAGTACCGAGAGGAGGGTGAGGATGGTCTAGTCTCGCCGACGACGGCGGCGGCGGCTGGTCCGTCTCCGTGCTTCTCCTCCTCTCTGCTGAAATCCCATATCAAGCGAGAGGGGTCCGGCGCCGGCGATGAGCAGGGCGAGAGAGGAGCCGAGCAGGGCAAGCGTGAACTCGATGCCCTTCGGCATAAAGAAGGCGCCCCAGTGGACCTGTGTCATGGCGACGAGCATCACCACAGCGATGTTGAACGCCCCGAAGCGGGTCAGGAACCCCACCAGGACGAGCAGGCCGCCGAAGAACTCCCCGCCGGAGGCAAGAGCGGCCCAGAGCATCCCGGGCGTCATCCCGAGCTTGGTGGCGAAGAGGTCGGCCGTCGCCTGAAGCCCCTTGCCGCCGAAGGCGCCGAAGAGCTTCTGGGCCCCGTGGCCGATGAAGATGAGCCCGAGCGAGACCCGAAGCGGAAGCGTCCACCAGCCTGCGTCCGTCCCAAACAATAATCGTCTGAGCATTGGCTCCCCCTTCACCGACGCCTCTTGGATACCTCCATATTACGCCATCATCCCACGTTAGGGAAGCCTCGTTCATCCGTGGGGTCGTCGCCGCCGCGTCCGCCGTGCTATAATCGGCTCCCCCTCAGATAACCCCTCAGTGAGGAGAGCAGACCATGGAGTATCCCGAGTGCTTCGGTGATATGGGACACAAAATCTACTGCCTCGGCTACGACCCGACCGCAGAGGGCTTGGACGACGATGAGCGGGCCGAGGCCGTCCGCGGCGAGTCCATCGCCTGCCACGCCTGCCCCGTCTTCGATCCGTGCTCGAAGATCTCGCTCAATACCAACATCCACGGCGCCGATCTCAACATGGCCGAGCGGCTAGCCGCCATCGAGGACGCCCTGGGCGGCGGCGGGTCGCAGCCGGGCGGCTTCACCAGGTTCCACTGATCCCCGGAAGGAGGTCTACGTGAAGGTCCAGGTAACGGCTGGGAAGCTCAAGGACGTTAGGGCCGACGCCCTCGGCGTGGGTCTGTTTCAGGGCGCGAAGCGCCCCGAGGGCGAGGCTGCCGCGCTCGATAAGGCCCTAGGCGGTCTCATCGCCCGGCTCATAAAGGCGGGCGACTTCGAGGGCAAGGCGGGCCAAACCGCTCTCCTCTACCCGGAGGCCCCGGTTCGGGCCAAGCGGCTCGCCCTCGTGGGCCTGGGCAAGCGCGAGGAGCTTACCCTCGAGGGCTTCCGCAAGGCCGCAGGCCACATCGCCAAGCTGGCCCGCCTCGTCAGGGCCCGCTCGCTCGCCTTCAGCCTCGACGGGGCCGAAGCCCTGGAGGAGCCCCGGGCAGAGGCGGCCCAGGCGGCAGCCGAAGCGGTGATCCTTGCAACCTACACCTTCGACGAGTACAAGACCGATGGGGAGAAGAAGGACAAAAAGCCCCTGGCGACCCTCACCCTCGTGGCGCCCGACCGCCGCGGCCTGAAGGCCGTCAAGGCCGCCTCCGCCGAGGGCCGCACCATCGCCGAGGCGGCCTGCTTCGCCCGCCGCCTGGTGGACCTGCCCGGCAACACCCACACGCCGACGTATCTGGCCCGAGAGGCCCGCAGGCTCGCACGGGCGAGCCGCAAGCTCACGGTCCGCGTCCTCGGGCGCCCCCAGATGGAACGGCTCAAGATGGGGGCGCTGCTGGGGGTGGCCAAGGGAAGCTCCGAGCCGCCCCGGTTCATCGTCCTGGAGTACAAGGGCGGCCGGGCCAAAGAGAAGCCCGTCGTGCTGGTGGGCAAGGCGGTGACGTTCGACTCGGGCGGCATCTCCATCAAGCCCTCCCAGGCGATGGAAGAGATGAAGCGGGATATGGCCGGCGGGGCGGCGGTCCTTGGGGCCATCAAGGCGGTCGCGGCGCTCAAGTTGCCGCTCAACGTCGTCGGGCTCGTGCCGGCCACCGAGAACCTCCCGAGCGGTACGGCGTTCAAGCCGGGCGACATCATCACCGCCTCGAGCGGCACCACCATCGAAATCCTCAACACCGACGCCGAGGGGCGCCTCATCCTCGCCGACGCGCTGACCTACGCCAAGCGCTACAAGCCGGCGGCGTGCGTGGACCTGGCCACCCTGACCGGGGCCTGCGAGATTGCGCTCGGCAAGCACTGCGCCGGGCTCATGGGCACCGACGAGGCCCTCATCGAGGAGGTAAAGGAAGCCGGGGAGGCCTGCGGCGAGCGGGCCTGGCCCCTGCCGCTTTGGCCCGAGTACCACGAGCAGATAAAATCGGACGTCGCCGACGTGAAAAACATCGGCGGGCGAGGCGGCGGGGCCATCACGGCCGCGGCCTTTTTGGCCAAATTCGCAGAGGGCTATCCCTGGGCCCACCTCGACATCGCCGCGACGTCCTGGGTCACGACCGAGCTTCCCTACATCCCCAAGGGGGCCACGGGCTACGGCGTGCGCCTCATGGTTGAGTTCCTCAAGCGGCGGGCCGCCTCTTCGTAGGACCACCCCGACCGGCGCCTCACTTCGGCACGTAGATCTTTCCCAAGGGGTAGTCACGCAGGCGGCCGGGCACTTCGTACCAGAGATCTATGGCCCGAAGCACCCCGGGCGAGAAGCGCACGCGGGTAAGGCGGTAGTTGAGCCGCTCAAGATCGGTCATCGGCCGGTCCTCGGGGGGCACGGCAAAGGCGTTCAGCTGGATGAGGGCGAAGCGGTGGCGGGCGATGTCGCGGATGAGCGGCCTCTCGTCCCACCTGCCCCCTTGCGCCAGCCACTTCAGGATGAAGGTATTCGCCAGCACCGGCTTGCCCGCCGCCAGCACGTAGAAAGGCTCCTCGGCCAGCACCGGGCCCTCCACCCGACGGATGACCGAGATCATCTGCTCGTCCCGCTTGAGAAGCGCGTCCCAGCCGAAGTGCCAGAGCCGTTGGGCCTCCCACATCCGCCGACTCAGGGGATACCCCTGCAGCGGCACCTGGAGAAAGAAGAGCGAGAGCGCCACGGCGAGCGAGGCCGCGAGGCGCCTTCCCGGAGACTTGAGGGCGGGGGCCTCCAGCAGACGGCCCACGGCGCAGGCCAGCACGAGGGCGGCCGCCACCGAGTACTCCACCAGGTAGAGCAGGGAGCTCCCCTCCTTTGCCACGAGCACGAGGGTCGCCGAGACCGCCAGGCCGTAGATGGCGACGAGGCGATCTCGCGGCCCACCCATCCTCAACGCCCAGACCGCATAGGCCGCCGTGGCGACAATCGCCGGCAGATACCACACGCCCAAGGCGCGCTTCCAGATGACGACGACGTTCCTCCACGCCCAGGGGATGTCCGTCGTATAGGGGCCGATGTTGAGGAAGAAGACGCTTCCGAAGACGGCCCAACAGGCGGCGAGCCACGCCAGGGTCAGGCCCCCCGTCCAGAGCGCCAACCGCACCGCCCGGGGCCGGTCGTGCCAGGCAAGCCAGGCCAGGGCCGCCGCCGGCGCCGCCACCATGGAGTGCTTGGTGCTCAGCGCTGCGGCGAAGAAGACGGCCGGGACCACCACCCCCCGGCCTTCCTCGCTCCATGCGAGCCAGGCAATCCCAGCAAAGGTGAGCGCGGCCGCCACCATGTCCACCCGCACCTGGGGCGCCACGATGCGCATGCCGGGGATGGTCAGGTAGTAGAGCCCCCCCAGGACGGCGACCAGCCACGCGACACCCATGCGCCGGGCGACGAGGACCACGAGAGCGGCGCAGACGGCCAGCGCGGCGAGCGACAGCAGCCGACCGTAGAGGGGCGAGAAGCCCCATGTGCGGATGGCCGCCGCGGTGGCGAGCAGGTAGAGCGGTGGGTAGTTGCCCACCACATAGGGGTAGTCCTCGAGCGTGCCGTAGGGCGATTGGCCCGAGGCGAGCTGGACGGCGCTGGTCAGCACCCAGCCCTCGCCGTTCTCCAGCCCATAGGGGTATCGGGCGGCCTGGGCCCAGTAGACGGACGCCGAGAGGGCGAAATAGACCAACAGGGCCGCTGCGACGTACAGCGGAGCCACCGTCGCGTGGCGCTGCCAGGCCGGAGGGTCGGAGGGAGCTGTGGTGGAGGCTCTTCGATCGTCGGCCATAGGGCCCCTATGATAGCACGGCCTGAGGCGGGCCACGACGGCCACCGCAGGGGGGGTCATTGACAGACCGAAGGCCTTAGAGCATATTAGAGATGTTATAGCTGGCTTACGATACTCCAGAACCACCCGGTGGAGGGGGGTTACGGGGAGGCCTAATGCGCCGTCAGGCCCTGGAAAACCCATCACCATTGGTTGATTGAGCACAAGCATCATCCATAATATCGTTTCGGTGAGCAAGGAGGTAAGACCATGTCAGAGGACATCCGGGATCGCGTCGAGCAGGTCCTCGATAAGATTCGCCCAGCCGTCATGATGGACGGCGGCAACATCGAGCTGGTCGATGTGATCGAGGGGGTCGTGTCCGTTCGCCTCTTGGGGGCCTGCCAAGGCTGCCCCTCCTCCACGGCGACGCTCCAGTTCGGGATCGAGCAGGCCTTGAAGGACCACATCCCCGAGGTGGAGCGGCTCATCGCCGTCTGACGCCCCCCAACCCCTCTTTTCGAGAAGACGCTTGCCGGGCCCCGCCCCAAAGGGCGGGGCCCGGTCCACCGAACCCTGCCAGCCAAGACTACCCTGCCTCACTTTCTCTTTCTTTGCGAGCCACCGTTGCCGATGCACCCCGCGTGCTTGACACCCCAAGGGCTCGCTCCTATGATGGCCGCCGTCCACGGGGGGCCTCGGAAGGAGCGACCTGATGGAGCCGGGGGAGATCATCCTTGTCACAGGGGCCACCGGCCTGGTGGGAAGCGCCCTGTGCGCCCGTCTCGCCGGGATGGGCCGGCGGGTGCGAGCCCTTGTGCGTCCCACCTCCGATGCCTCGTTCGTACGCACCCTCGACGTGGAGCTGGCAGAAGGCGACATCGCCGACGATGAGGACTGCCAGCGGGCCGCCCAGGGCGTCGGCACCGTCTTTCACTGCGCGGCCTACGTGTCCGATTGGGCCGAGGCCGACGAGATGCAGCGGGTCAACGTCGAAGGGCTTCAGGCCATGATGGAGGCGGCCCTGGCCAACGGCGTGCGGCGCCTCGTCTACCTGAGCTCCCTGGCGGTGGTAGGCCACGACCCTCAGGTCAACATCGACGAGTCCGCCCCGTTTGTCCTGACCGGCGACGGCTACAACCGCACAAAGGTTGAGGCCGAGCAGCTGGCCATGCAATACCACCGAGAGCGTGGGCTCGCAGTCTCGATCATCCGTCCCCCCTACATCTACGGGCCTCGGGACCGCCAAATGCTGCCCCGCCTCCTCTCGAACCTCCAGTCGGGGACGTTTCGGTACATCGGGGCGGGCGACCAGCCGCTGAGCCTCGTCTACGTCGAGAACCTGATAGACGCGATGATCGCCGCGGCCGAGCGGCCCGAGGCGGCCGGGCAGGTCTACCTGATTACTGACGGGGAGCCGGTGACCCGCCGCCAGCTTGTAGAGGCCGTCTGCGACGGGCTGGGCCTGGACCGACCCACCCGCACGGTTCCTGTGGGTGTGGCTAAAGTGGCCTGCCGCCTCTTGGAAGCCACATATCGGCTGGCGGGCAAGCGCGAGGCTCCGCCGCTGAACCGCTTCCGGCTCAAGTTCATGGCGACCCCGCTCACCTTCTCTATCGAGAAGGCCCGCCGCGAGCTCGGCTGGGAGCCCCGGGTCAGCTTCGCCGACGGAATGGCGGCCACCCTGGCCCAGTGGCGCGAGCAAGAGGCCGCCCCTCCCTCCCAGTAGGCGCTTGTGGCTACGGCGGCGGGGATGGTAGCATGGGGCCGTCGGATAAGCTGACGAGGGATAAAGGGACTGAGAGCATGCGAGCGGTTGTCCAGCGGGTCAGCGGCGCCCGGGTCGAGGTGGGAGGCGACATCGTAAGCGAGGTGGAACAGGGTCTCGTGGTCCTGCTCGGGGTCGGCCGAGGCGACACCGAGGAGGATGCCGACTACCTGGCCCGTAAGATCGTGAGCCTTCGCATCTTCGACGACGAGGCGGGCTTCATGAACCGCTCGCTCGAAGAGGTCGGCGGGGCGATGCTCGTCATCAGCCAGTTCACCCTCTACGCCGACACCCGCAAGGGCCGCCGGCCCTTCTTCGGTGATGCGGCCGAGCCGGGCGAGGCCGAGCGCCTATACGAGCACTTCGTCGAGCGGGCCCGCTCGACAGGTGTGTCCGTTGCCACGGGCCTTTTCAAGGAGATGATGGACGTGACGCTCACCAACGAGGGCCCCGTGACCATCGCGCTCGACAGCGCCGACAAAGACCGGCCCCGGCGGGGATGACGCCGTGGCGACGTCGCTCAAGCCCTTCCTGGACGAGCTTTATAAGACCTTCGACCGCCGCCACCTCGACTCCGACCCGCTCGCATTCGTCCACCGCTACGCCGAGAGGGCCGACCAGGAGATCGTGGCGTTCCTCGCTTCGGGGCTCGCCTTCGGCAACGTCCGCTCCATCCAGGGAAGCCTCGAACGCCTCTTGGCCGCCCTCGGCCCCAAGCCCCAGGCATTCGTGCTCGGCTTCGACCCGGCCCGCCATACTGAAGCGCTTCCAGCCACCGTCCACCGATGGATTACCCGACACGACGCCGCCCGCACCCTCGTTGTGCTGCGGCTGCTCCTCGAGGAACACGGCTCCCTGGAAGCGGCTTTCGCTGCGGGCGACGACACCACATCACCCACGATCGAGGCTGGGCTTGCAGACTTCGCCTCCCGGGCCCGTGCCCTCGACCCGGGGCCCACCGAAGGCGAATCCCCCGAAGGGAGCCGACCCAGCGGCGCCGCGTTCTTTTTCCCCTCGCCCGCCGGCGGGGGTGCCTGCAAGCGTCTCAACCTATTCTTGCGCTGGATGGTCCGAGACGGCGACGGGCTTGATCTCGGGCTCTGGAGCGCCGTCGACCCCTCCCGCCTCCTCATCCCACTCGATACCCATGTGGCCCGCATCGCCCGGGCCATCGGCCTCACGAGGCGGCGCACCACCGGGCTCGCCATGGTCCGGGAGGTCACCGCGGCCCTTAGGCGGCTCGACCCCGCCGACCCCGTCAAGTACGACTTCGCCCTGGCCCGCCTTGGGATTCTCGATTGGTGTCCGTCCCGCCGAACGCCGGGCCGATGCGAGGAATGCCCGCTCGAGGCGGTCTGCATCCTGTGAGCCCCCCGCCCCACGGCGCCGGCTCCCCTCGAGGCCGTTGCCAGCGAAAGGGTCGGCCTGCTCAGGATTGAAGGCTGACCCGCCGCCTGGGGTAAACGGGAGGCAGACCTCTAGGCCTCCGGTGCCTCTCTTGCCCCGCTCACGGGTCTAAGCTACGATAGGTCCCAATACCCCCTGACGAGACCATATCCAACAACCCATCTGTATGGAGGACTTCCCCATGCCGTCAGCCACGTCCATTGGAGCCCTTGTTGAATGGATCGTTTTTCCCTCCCTCCGGATCATCCTCACTCTCGCCGGTGCCTGGGTGCTCATCCGGGTGGCCAAGCCCGTACTGGAGCGAATGGAGCCACTCATCGTCAAGGCCCGCCATAAGGACGAAGCGGAGGGCGAGGCCGAAAAAAGGTCCAAGACACTGACCCAAATCGTCTGGCACATCATGCGGGTCGCCATCGGGGTGGTGGCCATCATCATGGTCCTCGGCCAGCTCGGCCTCCAGATCGGCCCCATCCTGGCCGGCGTGGGCATCGTGGGCCTCGCAGTCGGCTTCGGCGCCCAGAGCCTCGTCAAAGACGTCATCAACGGGTTCTTTCTCATTCTGGAGAACCGTTACCGGGTGGGCGACGTCGTGCGCACGGCGGGGGTGGCAGGACGGGTGGAATCGGTCACCCTCCGGGTCACCACCCTCAGGAACCTGGAAGGGAGGGTCCACATCATCCCCAACGGCCAGATCGATACCCTGACCAACTTCACCAAGGACTGGTCGCGGACGGTCCTCGATATCGGGGTCGCCTACAAGGAGGACGTGGACGAGGTGATGGCGGTGCTCCGCAAGGTTGGTGAGGAGCTCCGGCAAGACAAGGATTTCAAGGAGCTTATTATGGAGCCGATGAACATCCTCGGTGTGGAGGACTTCGGCGACAGCCAGGTCACGATCCGGATGTTCTTCACGACCCAGCCGCTCAAGCAGTGGGACGTGGCCAGGGAGTTCCGCCGCCGGGTGAAGCGGGCCTTCGACGAGCACGGCATCGAGTTCCCCTTCCCCCACAGGACCATCTACATGGGCACAGGCGACCAGGGCCGGCTCAGCGTCGAGCAGATCCCGGCCGCCTAGGAAGGTTGAGGTCCGGGCGGAAGCGGCCGGCCACAGCCACGCCGCCAGCCGGCTTGCTGGCCCTGGACGGATTGGACACTTTTAGACACTTTTGGCGTTTTTGTGGAAGTGTCTAAGCAGGCTTAACATATTAAATATATTGACATTAAGGCAATTTATGGGTGTTAGGGATGGTGAGAGGCGTAAAGGAGGCGCAGATAGGGAAGTGGTTTTTTGCGGAGCCTAGCCCCCGATCCGAAACCGGTCTCTTTCTCTTCCTCCTACTCCCCCGCCGCGGCCTTGAGCTTCTCGGCCACCTCTTGCTTGCGGCGGTCTTTGGCCCTGACCTCCGGCATGATCCCCGCTCCGATGTCTTGCGATATCCGCATCGAGCAGAAGCTCGGCCCGCACATCGAGCAGAACTCGGCCGACTTGAAGGCCTCATCGGGCAGGGTCTCGTCGTGCATGGCGCGGGCGGTCTCGGTATCGAGGGCGAGCTCGAATTGGCGCTCCCAGTCGAAGGCGAACCGGGCCCGGCTGAGCTCGTCGTCCCAGTCGCGGGCGCCGGGCCTCTTTCTGGCCACGTCTCCGGCGTGGGCGGCGATCTTGTAGGCGATGATGCCCTGCTTCACGTCCTCGGCGTTGGGCAGCCCCAGGTGCTCCTTCGGGGTCACGTAGCAGAGGAACGCCGCCCCGTGGAAGGCCGCCACCGTGGCCCCGATGGCCGAGGTGATGTGGTCGTAGCCGGGGGCGATGTCGGTCACCAGCGGGCCTAGAACGTAAAAAGGCGCCTCCTTGCAGATCTCCTGCTGGAGCTTCACGTTGTACTCTATCTCGTCGAGCGGGATGTGGCCCGGCCCCTCGACCATGACCTGCACGTCGGCGTCCCAGCACCGCTGGACAAGCTCGCCGAGGACCCGAAGCTCGGCCAGCTGCGCCGCGTCGGTCGCATCGGCCAGGCAGCCGGGCCTCAGCGAATCGCCCAGCGAGACGGTCACGTCGTATTGCTGGAAGATCTTAAGAATCTCGTCAAAGTGGGTGTAGAGGGGGTTTTCCTCCTCGTGGGAGACCATCCAGTGGGCCATGAGACTGCCGCCGCGCGAGACGATGCCCGTGATGCGGTGGTTGACCAGTGGGAGGTGCTCGCGCAGGATGCCGCAGTGGATCGTCATGTAGTCCACCCCTTGGACGGCCTGCTCCTCGATGACCTCGAGGATGCCGTCCGGCGTCATCTTCGGCGGCTCGCCGCCCACGCGGGTAATGGCCTCGTAGAGGGGCACGGTGCCGATGGGGACGGGCGAGGCGTCGATGAGGGCCTGGCGGATGGTCGGGATGTCGCCGCCCGAGGAGAGGTCCATAAAGGTGTCCGCCCCGTATTTCAGAATCATCTCCAGCTTCTCAAGCTCGCCGGAGGCGTCGCTCGTGACGGCGGAGTTGCCGATGTTGGCGTTGATCTTGGTCGTCACGGCGATGCCGATGCCCATCGGCTCGAGGCGGGCGTGGTTGATGTTGGCGGGGATGATGAGCCGGCCGCGGGCCATCTCTTCGAGGATGACATCCGGGGCCACGTTCTCTCGCTCCGCCACCGCCGCCATCTCGTCGGTCAGAATGCCCTGGCGGGCGTGGTGGAGCAGCGTGACGTTGGGCCTGCTGGTGTCGCGGGCCGCCCTTCGATAGGTCGCCATTGTCCGTTACCTCCTGATTATGTGGAGTTCGTGCATGTTATTGAGTTACTTTGATTATCCCCTCTCTTGTGGACTGGGCTGGGCCGCTTCGGAAATCTCGCGTAGAATACCCCGAGCCGCCTCGGCCGGGTCTCCGGCGGCTACCACGGCGCTGATGAGAGCCACACCGCGGGCCCCGTGAGAGAGCACCTCGGCGACGTTGCCAGGCTTCACTCCCCCGAGGCCCAGCACCGGGACGGACGGCCCCAGAGCCTCCACCACCTCCCGTAGGAGCGTCAGCCCGACGGGCGGGCCGTAGGCGGCCTTGGAGGGGGTGTAGAACAGCGGGCCGAAGGTGAGGTAGTCGGCCCCTCCCTCGGCGGCCCGCCTGGCTTCGTCGAGCGAGTGGGTGGAGGCGCCGACCAGCAGCGCCTCGCCCACGATCCGCCTCGCGACGGCAGGCGGCAGGCCGTTGGCCGGCAGATGGACCCCGTCGGCCCCGACGGCGAGGGCCACATCCACCCGGTCGTTCACGATGAGGGACGCTCCCCGCTCGGCGGTCACCGCCCGAAGCTCTTCGGCCAACGCCACGAGCTTGCCCGCCGCCAGGTCCTTCTCGCGCAGCTGAACCCACCGGAGCCCGCCGTCGCAGGCGCGGGCCACGACCTCGGCGAGCGGCCGGCCCCGGGTTTTGCCCCTATCGGTGATGACCATGAGGTCGATTTCGTGGGCCCTTCCGGTCACTCGACGAGTCCCTCCAGGGGGCTTGAGGCGGTGGCGTAGAGCCTTCGGGGCATGCGGCCGGCCAGGTAGGCGAGCCGCCCGCTCTCGACGGCGAGCTTCATCGCCCGGGCCATCCCAATCGGGTCCTCGGCCTCGGCGATGGCCGTGTTCATAAGTACCGCATCGCAGCCAAGCTCCATGGCTATCGAGGCGTCGCTGGCGGTCCCAACCCCGGCATCGACGATGATGGGGAGGGTCGCCTGCTCCAGGATGATGCGGATATTGTAGGGGTTGCGGATGCCGAGCCCACTGCCGATGGGCGCCCCGAGGGGCATGACACAGGCGGCGCCGGCTTCTTCGAGCTGGCGGCAGACAACCGGGTCGTCGTTCGTGTAGGGCATTACCACGAAACCCTCTTTGGCCAGCACCTCTGTCGCCTCAAGCAGCGCGTGGTTGTCGGGAAAGAGCGTCTTCTTGCAGCCGATGACCTCGAGCTTCACCAGGTCCGAGATGCCCGCCTCGCGGGCCAGCCGCGACGTCCGGATGGCCTCCTCGGCCGTGTAGCACGCGGCCGTGTTGGGCAGCACCGTCACCCGGGAGAGGTCCAGGTAGTCGAGGAGGTTCTCCTGCGTGCGATCGAGAATGTTGACGCGCCGGACAGCCACGGTGATTATCTCAGCTCCCGAAGCCTCCAGGACCTCGGCGGTCTGTTTGAAGTCCTTGTACTTGCCGCTGCCGATTATAAGCCGGGAGCTAAACCGCCGCCCGGCAACCTCCAGAATATCGTTCTCCACCATGCTTAGCCGCCTCCCACGAAGGTGACAATCTCGATCGCATCCCCCTCTTGGAGAACCGTCTCGCCATAGGCCTCCCTGGGAACGATGTCCCGGTTGCGCTCCACGGCCAGCAACTCCGGGCGCAGGCCGAGCTCCTCAAGCAGCTTGGCCACCGTGGTCACACCGCCCACCTCGCGGCGCTCTCCATTGAGGAAAATGGTCACCAAAGGAATCGGACTCCTGGGGGTCGGCCGGCGAGGGGAAGGAGCAAGAGGGCGGGATGGGCCCGAAAATATAAGGCCGTCTCCCTGATCGTGGGAGACGGCGCGACGGACCTGAGCACGTGATGTGCGCATAGGGCCGGGTGAAAAGGCACGACCACCGGCCGTCCGCTTCCCTTCGCTGGCATTACCCAGATCAGGTTCAAAGGGTTGTCCTCCGGCCGCCTTATGGGGCCGGAGCGACTCTCAGCCGTAACGACACCCCTAGCGTCAAGAATAATATTACGTTGCGCCAATGGGGTTGTCAAGGGGCGTACGGCCCCTGCCTGGGTCTTGGCCGCTCAGAGATAACCCTTCACCCAGTAGAGGCCGAGCTTGACGTACTCTTCGAAGACGAAGAGGAGCTCATCCTCCCGCGTCCACCATCCTTCGAGGCGTATACCGGTGCGCTCGAAGGGGATGGCTGTGAAGGTGAGGCGCACGCCGGCGTCGGCGAACGCCCGACGCCAGGCCCAGGAGATCCGCCGCATGTGGAAGGGCTCGCTGATCACCACGGCCGAGGCCAGACCCTCTCGCTCCATGTCCTGGCGACTGTAGACGGCGTCGGTGTGCGTCGAATGAGACCGCTCCTCGATGATGACCTGCTCCCTGCGCAGGCCCATCTCCAAAAGCCGCTGAACGATGGCCTGGTCGCACCTAAAGCCCCAAAAGGCTGAGCAGTCCGCAGGGCTCACAAGCACCAGCAGGCGTGGAGCGGTGCCGCCTTGGACCAGCTCGATGCCGTAGAGAATCCGGTCCACGTTGCCTCCGGAGACGACGACGACGTCGCTTGGGACGGGGGATTCATCGACGATGAGGAACCGGCCGAGGCCCGTAAGCACGGGCCGCCAGGCAACCAGGGCGAGCGCCACGAGGACCACCACGGCGATGAGGACCACCCGCCTGACACCGCGAAATCTCCTTCGCGGGGAGTTGGCCGGGCGCGCCGACGCGAGCTCGCTCATACGCTCCATAGTTTAAGGCACCTCGACGTAAGAAAGGGAAGAGTTGCCACTACCCCGCCTGCGACAGATCCCGCTTCCACCAGAGGGTCTCAAGGTTGGCGAGCGGTCGGGCCTCGGCTTCCAGCCGGGCCCTTTCGGCGGGCGTCATGGGACGGAAGGCCCGCCCGTAGGCCACGTTGGCTCTAACCTGGGCGGGCGAGCGCATCCCTATGAGAGCGCAGGCCACGGGGTGGCTCAGCGCGTAGTGCAGGCACGCCCGGGCGCGTCCGCCCAGGGCTCCGTCGGCAAGGACCTTCATGGCGATGAGCCCCACCCCGCGGCTTCGGGCGGCCGCCCCGAGGGGTTCGGCGAAATCGTAGAGATGGGCGTCGGCCGGGCTTACGGGAACCAGCGCCGTGGCGAAGGGATAGGCCCTTAAGGCTTCAACCAGGACGGCGGGCCGCCGGTGGCCGGTGATGCCGATGTGGTCGATGTGGCCGGCCTCGTGGAAGGCGACGGCCGCCCGCAAGGCGCCGTCGGGCCGAAGGATGCGCCTCAGGGCGCCGGGCGTGTTGACGGCGTGGATCTGGAGCAGGTCGATGCGGTCGGTACGAAGGCGCTTCAAGCTCCGCTCGATCTCGCGGGAGGCCTCATCGCGCGAGCGCTCGAGCGCCTTGGTGGCGATGATGACTCCCGATCGGTCCGTCCCCGCAAGGGCCCGCCCGATCCACTCTTCGCTCCTGTCGTAGGAGCTCGCGGTATCAAGGTATGTAATCCCCTCTTCCACGGCCGCCTCCACCACGGCCACCGCCCCGGCTTCCGGCATCTTCCCGATTTCGGCGCCTCCGAAGCCGAGCACGGGCACGGCCAAGCCCGTGCGACCCAAGGGGCGGGTAAGCAGCGGGGTGGCAGCGCCAGCCGAGGCCCTAAGGCCCAGGGAGACAGCCCCCCACACGGCCCCGAGCAGACCCAGGCCGCTTCTTAGGAAGGCCCGACGCGTCATGCAGCCTGTTGTCGTCATCTGTTGCCTTTCTCCGCTATTTCCATATATTATACCCCAACCCCCCGGTGTCCTGCCCGACACGGGTCTCCTTGCCAGCCTTGCCTTTCCCGCTCCGGGTGGGGTACTATGACGCATTCCTGGCTCGACGTCATTTAGATAAGAAGAAAGGAACCGTCTCCCGTGGCCTATGGTTCACTGAGGGCCTTTGTCGAGCGGCTGGAGGCCGCCGGCGAGTTGGTCCGCATCAAACACCCCGTAAGCCCCATCCTCGAGATCACGGAGATTGCCGACCGGGTCGTCAAGGCCGGCGGGCCCGCCCTCCTCTTCGATCAGGTGGAGGATTCGCCCTATCCGTTGCTCATCAACGCCTTCGGGAGCGAGCGGCGGATGGCCTGGGCCATGGGCTTCGAGGACCTCGCCGAGGCGACCCGGGACATCGAGGACCTGCTTGAGCTGGAGGTCCCCGAGGGCTGGGTGGACAAGCTCAAGCTCCTGCCGAAGCTCGGCAAGCTCGCCACCTACGCACCCGATACGGTCTCGTCGGGGCCGTGCCAGGAGGTGGTGGAGACCACGCCTTCGCTCGACGATTTGCCCATCATGCAGTGCTGGCCCAAAGACGGGGGCCGCTACATAACCCTCCCCCAGGTCATCACCCGAAGTCCCCGCGACGGCAAGCGCAACGTCGGCATGTACCGGATGCAGGTCTTCGACGATCACTCGACCGCCATGCACTGGCAGCTCCACCACGACGCCAACCGCCACTTCCACGAGGCGACCCAAATGGGCCTGGAAAGGCTCGAGGTCGCCGTGGCACTCGGGGGCGACCCGGCCCTCACCTACGCCGCCACGGCCCCCGTCCCACCCGGTATGGACGAGTATCTCTTTGGCGGTTACTTTCGCAAAGAGAAGGTGCGGCTGGTCAAGTGTAAGACCGTGGACCTCGAGGTTCCCGCCAGCGCCGACTTCGTGCTCGAAGGCTACGTCACGGTGGGCGAGACCCGGACCGAGGGGCCGTTTGGCGACCACACGGGGTTTTACACGGGCCTGGAGGAATTCCCTGTCTTTCGGCTCACGGCCCTGACCCGCCGTAAGGACCCCATCTACCCCTCCACGATGGTGGGCAAGCCCCTCATGGAGGACGCCTACCTGGGCCTGGCCACCGTTCGTCTGTTCATGCCCTTTATGAAGATGCAGATTCCCGAGATGGTGGATTTCCACATGTACCCCGAGGCGTGTTTCCACAACCTCGCGATCGTCTCAATCGAGAAGCGCTACCCCTACCAGGCACGCAAGGTGGTCCACCAGCTTTGGGGCTTGGGCCAGATGATGCTGACCAAATGCATCGTGGTCGTGGACGCCCACATCGACGTGCGCAACCCGATCGAAGCCCTCTGGTACGTCTCCGGAAACATCGACGCCCGACGCGACGTCTTCTTCGCCGACGGGCCCGTGGACGTGCTCGACCACGCCTCGCCCGTGCTGGGGGCGGGCAGCAAGATGGGTATCGACGCCACGAAGAAGCTGCCCGAAGAGGGCCACCCGCGCAAGTGGCCCGAGGAGCTTCGGATGAGCGAGGAGATGGTCGAGCGGGTCACGGCCCGGTGGAATGAGTACGGCCTTTCCGACATCGTCCCCATGGAGTGAGGCGGCTATGGCCAAGCGCGTGATTCCGCTCATCTTTGAGGACATCAAGCTCGCCCACACCGTCTTCGCCATGCCGTTCGCCTTGATGGGTGCGGTGCTGGCGGCCGACGGGGTCCCGGGCCTGTGGGCGCTCACTTGGATCGTGGTCGCGATGGTGGGAGCCAGAAGCGCTGCGATGGCGTTCAACCGCCTCGTTGATGCCCCCTTCGACGCCACCCACACCAGAACGGCTGAAAGGCCCCTGCCGTCGGGCAGAGCCAGCCCACGGCACTACATGGCCTTCATTGTCGCCTCGGCAGCCCTCTTTCTGCTGGCCTGCTGGATGCTCAACCGCCTCGCCCTCGTGCTCTCGCCTCTGGCGCTGGCCATCATCTTGGGCTACTCTTACACCAAGCGCTTCACCCGCTGGAGCCACCTCTGGCTCGGGACGGGGTTGGCCTGCGCCCCGATCGGTGCGTGGATCGCCATCCGCGGCGAAATCGGGCTGCCCCCACTCCTGCTGGGCCTCGCCGTGGCCTTCTGGGTCGCCGGGTTCGATACGCTCTACGCCTGCCAGGACGTGGAGCAGGACGCGGCCGCCGGGCTTCACAGCCTTCCCAGGGCGCTGGGGTTGGAGGGAGCGCTTCAGGCCGCCCGGGCCTTCCACATACTTATGGTGGCGGCCCTATTCGGGCTTCTCTTCGCGGCAGGCTTGGGCTGGATTTATTTCCTTGGGGTTATGGTCACAGTAGGGCTGCTAGTCTACGAACACGCCCTCGTCAGCCCGGAGGACCTCACGCAACTGCCCGTGGCGTTTTTGCGCATCAACGCTCTTGTGGGCTTCACCCTCCTTGCGGCCACGGGGATCGAGAGGATCATCCTATGAGTGCTCGAGCTTTCTGGAACGATGAGGCCCTCGGGCCCATCGCCGAGAAGGTGGCCGCCGGCGAGAGGCTGACGGCCGAAGACGGCCTCGTTTTGTTTCATACGCCCGACTTGCTTGGTCTTGGAGCCCTGGCGAACCAGCTCAGGGAGACCTTTCACGGCAACGCGACCTACTTCAACCAGAACCGGCACATCAACCCGACCAACATCTGCATCGCCCACTGCCGGTTTTGCGCCTTCGGGCGTGCCCCCAAGGCCGCCGGGGCCTACGAGTACTCCATCGAGGAGGTCGTGGAGATGGGCCGCGAGGCCGAAGCCGCCGGGGCCCGGGAGATCCACATCGTGGGCGGCCTCCACCCGGACCTCTCGCTGGAGTGGTACTGCTCGATGCTGGAGGCGCTGAAGGAGGCCTGCCCGGAGCTTCATCTAAAGGCCTTCACGGCTGTGGAGGTCGACTACTTCACCGAGCTGGAGGGCCTCTCGGTGGTCGAGGTCCTGGAGCGTCTCACGAAGGCGGGCATGGACTCCATGCCAGGAGGGGGTGCAGAGATTTTCGCCCCCCGGGTCCACAAAATCATCTGCCGGCACAAGGCCACCGGTGAGCGCTGGCTCGATATCCACCGGATCGCCCACGGCCTGGGCCTCAAGAGCAACTGCACCATGCTCTACGGCCACGTGGAGACGGACGAAGAGCGGGTCGACCACCTCCTGAAGCTTCGAGCCCTCCAGGACGAGACCGGCGGCTTCCAGGCCTTCGTGCCGCTGGTCTTCCACCCCGATAACACCGCCCTCAGGCGAATCCGCAAGGCAAGCGGGCTCGTGGACCTGCGGGTGATCGCCGTCTCGCGGCTGCTGCTCGACAACATCCCCCACATCAAGGCCTACTGGATCATGCTCGGGATCAAGACGGCCCAGGTTGCGCTCTCCTTCGGGGCCGACGATCTGGACGGCACGGTGGTCGAGGAGAAAATCGTCCACGATGCGGGAGCCGACTCCCCCCAGGAAGTCCCGCTCGACGAGCTCGTCCGCCTGATCCGCGCCGCAGGGCGCGAGCCCGTCGAGCGCGACACCGTCTACAACGTCGTCAAACGCTTCTGAGGAGCTCCGCGCAGCGTGACGCCCTCCCCCATACGACTCGGAATTCACTCTTTCCTGAACGCCATGCCCCTGGTGTGGCCCCTCATCAAGGGGCAGATGGACCACCCCTTCGAGGTGATCTTCGACGTCCCGGCCCGGCTGGCCGACCGCCTCGCGGCCGGCGAGCTCGATGTGGCCATGGTCCCGTCGGTGGAGGTGGCCCGCCACCCCGACTGGCGCCTGGTGCCCGGCTCGGCGATCGCCTCCAATGGGGCCGTGGGCACCGTCCTCGTCGTCTCGGACAGGCCTCTCAAGGAGGTCCACCGCCTTGCGGTGGACGCCAAGAGCCGAACGAGCATCGTGATGATCGACATCCTCTTTCAGAAGCGTTTCGGACACCGGCCCGAGCTCGTCCCCATGGAAGACGACCTCGAGGCCATGCTCGCAAGCTGCGAAGCGGCGATGGTGATCGGCAATACCGCCTTCGCGGCGGTCCGCCTCGAAGGCGAGGGCTACCGGGTTGAAGACCTGGGACGCCAGTGGTATGCTCTCGCCCACATGCCTTTCGTCCACGCCGTCTACGCCGTGCGAGGAGGGGTTGACCTTGGCCCCGCCGCCGCACTTCTCGCCCAGGCGAAGGAGGGAGGGCTCGCCCAGCTGGAGGCCATCGCCGAGAGCGAGGGCCCATCCCTCGGTTTATCCCCAGACGAGGCCTTGACCTATCTGCGAGAAAAGATAATCTACGACTTGGGCCCCCGAGAGGTCGCCGGCCTGGAGACCTTCTTGGCTATCGGCCGGGAACTCGGACTGCTCGAGGGCCCGGTGGAGCTGCGCTGGTATGAGTAACCCCACCGTTGAGACGATCCTGGACAAGGCCGTCGCGGGCCAGCGGCTCTCGAGCGATGAGGCCTTGGGCCTGCTCGAGTCGGAGGACCTTCTGCCCCTTGGGCAAGCGGCCCGTCAGGTGGCTCATCGGCACCACCCCGAAGGGGTTGTCACCTACATAGTGGACCGGAACGTCAACTACTCCAACGTCTGTAGCGCGGTCTGCACCTTCTGCGCCTTCTACCGAACGCGCGGCCACGAGGAAGCCTACCTCCTGACCCGCGAGGAAATATACGAGAAGATGGACGAGCTCGCGAGCATGGACGGCCGCCAGGTGCTCATGCAAGGCGGGCTGCACCCGGACCTGCCGCTAGCCTTCTACGAGGAGTTGCTTTCAGACCTCAAGGCCCGCTATCCCCAGATCAACCTCCACGCCTTCAGCCCGCCGGAGATAATCAACTTCGCCACCCTCTACGACCTTTCCGTTCGCGAGGTCATCGGCCGGATGCACGAGGCGGGCCTCGGCTCCATCCCCGGCGGCGGGGCGGAAATCCTCGTCGATTCGGTCCGCAAACGGATCAGCCACGGCAAGTGCACATCGGCTGAATGGCTCGAGGTCATGGAGACGGCCCACGAGCTTGGGCTCCGGACCACGGCCACCATGATGTTCGGCCACGTCGAGACCCTGGCCGATCGGGTGGAGCACCTGATTTCGCTCCGGGACCTGCAGGATAGCACGGGGGGCTTTACCGCCTTCATCTGCTGGACCTTCCAGCCCGACAACACCCCCCTCGGCTCACGGCTCAACTACGAGCGGACCACCAGCCACGAGTACCTCAAGACCCAGGCGGTCGCGCGCCTCGTGCTCGACAACATCGACAACGTCCAGACCTCCTGGGTGACTCAGGGCGAGGAAATCGGCCAGCTCTCGCTGCTGTTTGGGGCCAACGACTTCGGCGGCACGATGCTGGAGGAAAACGTGGTCAGCGCCGCCGGCGCCTACTACGACGTCCCCGAGGAGAGGATCCGAGACCTGATAGCCGAGGCGGGCTTCACCCCCAAGCGGCGCACCACCTTCTACGAGCTGCTGGAGTGAGGGTTGCCCCCATGGGTCTGCGGCCTCTGGTCGGACTGGCGGTGGCGGTTATGCTGGCGGCGGCCCCGCTTCATAGGGCCTCCGCCGCCGAGGCAGGCTTCGTCGAGCTTACCGCCGTCGACATCACGCCACGCTCAGCCCTGACCAGCTCCCAGGTCTCCGTCTTCGGGTTGCGGTTGAGGATGCCCAAGGAGGCCGTCCTCGAGAACCTCGGACAAAAAGACCTGCTCTGGGGCTACTACAACGGCTACCTGCTGACCGAGAAAAAATACACCGATATCATCTACGTCTACGATCGGCTTAGCTCCGAGGCCGTGGGAGGGGCCCTCCTCCGGCTGAAGTTCGACTCCGAGAGGCGTCTGGCCACCATCACCCTCTATCCTGCAATGGGCAACTACCTGGTCGGGCAGAGCAAGTGGCTCGTCGATCAGGAGGTGCTGGAGCCGACGGTCCGCCGCCAACTCCTAGGCCGGGCCGACAATGTGGAATCCCAGGAGCTGCCCATCATCGACCTCAAGCTCGACATCTTCCACTATCGAGCCCGCGGGTTTCAGATCCGTCACAAGCACTCCTACTCTAAACGGACCGACGAGGTCTACTTCAGCCTCCTTCCCCCTCAGGCTCCCTAGCTTGGCCCTTCCGCCCCCAGGAGGGGGGGGGGCGCACCCCCTAAGGCCCCTTTCCACCTTGCGAGGACAAGGGTTTTGCTATATATTGAACATGATGGAGGAGAGTTAAAACGCGGACAAGGAGGGAGTTATCGTGCGATATTTGACTGTCATCGTCGCCGTGGCGGCCCTTTTGGCGGCGCCCCTGCCGGCCGGGGCCCAGCAGCAGCCGGCGCCCCTCGGCGGGTCGAACGCCGCGCAGGGCGCCATCGGTGGGGCCCTCCTCGGTGGGGTCTCAGGGGCCCTCATCGGAACGGCGGTCAAGCACAAGGGCAAGCGGCAAACCGGCACGGGAGCCCTGATCGGCGCCGGTGCTGGAGCCCTGCTGGGCGGGATGAGTGGCGCCCAGAAAGACGCCGCCGCCCGGCAGCAGCAGGCCGACCAGCCCGTTGTCTACCAGCAGCAGCCCGGCTACGGGGGCCAGCCTGGATACACAGGCCAGCCCGGCACCTATGGAACTCCGCCTGCTCAGAGCGCCGATCAGCTCGAGTTGGAGCGGCTGCGCCAGCGGAATCTGGAGCTCGAACTAGAGCTCGAGCGGATGCGCAGCCAGCAGCAGCGCTAGCCGCGGCCCAACCAGTCCACCACGAACCTAAGCCCAGACTCGACGGGCGGGTCTGGGCTTTCGTTTGTCTGAAGGGCGTAACAACGCATGACGGAGCGCCACCTCCCGGGCCGCACAGAGCCACGGGCTGAGTCGGCCCCTGGCCGGACCCTCTTCGCCGCCGACTGGGTCGTGCCCGTCGCCTCGCCCCCCATTCCCGAAGGGGGGGTGCTGGTGGAGGGCCCACGGATCGTCGAGGTAGGCCGGGCCGAGGACCTCCGGCGGGCCGGCCTCGACGAGATCAGGGAGCTGGCCGGCCACCTGCTTGTGCCGGGCCTGGTGAACGCCCACACCCACCTGGAGCTCTCCTTCCTTCGAGGCCGACTAAGCCCCGGGATGCCTTTTGATGCGTGGATCGAGGCCATGGTGGGAGCGGTGCGCGGAGCCGATGAGGCGACCCTCGCCGAGGCCGCCCGGTCGGGGATGAGGGAGGTCATCTCCAACGGCATCACGGCCGTGGGCGACATCTCCCGCGGCGGTCTTTCCTGCCCGATAATGGCCGAGGCGGGCCTCAAGGGGACGGTCTTCATCGAGGTTCTCGGGTTCCACCCCGACCAGGAATCGAAGGCCCTGGAGGGGGCGGCCGGGGCGCTGGAGCGGCTCACCAGCAGGCCCTTTGAGGCCGTTCGCGTTGGGGTTTCCCCGCACGCGCCTTACTCCACCTCGCCGGTGCTCTATCGTGCCTCAGCCGATTTGGCCCGCCGCCGTGGCCTCCCCCTGGCCGTCCACCTGGCCGAGACCCCCGAGGAGGAACGCTTCACCCAGGAGGGCCGGGGTCCGCTCAGGGACCTGCTCGAGCGCTTCGGCGTCTGGGACGAAGCCTTTTCCATCCCACGCTGCTCGCCCGTCGCCTACCTCGAGCGGCTGGGAGTGTTAGCCGGGGCGCTCGCCGTCCACTGCAACACGCTGGACGATGAGGACGACATCGGGCGCCTCCGGAACGCCGGGGGCCGGGTGGTCCTCTGTCCCGGAGGCAACGCCTGGTTCGGCAGGCCCGCCCGCCATCCCGTGGCTCGGCTGCTCGAGGCCGGTGTGCCCTGCGCGCTCGGGACCGACAGCCTCGCCAGCAACGACCGGCTCGATATGTTGGCCGAGATGAGCCTCTGCGCCGCCGCCCACCCGGAAATCCCCGCCGAGACGGTCCTCCACATGGCGACCGACTGGGCCGCAGAGGCCCTTGGGCTCGCCGAGGTCTGCGGTAGCCTCGAGGCCGGAAAGGCCGCCGATCTTGCGGCCCTGCGGCTCCCATCAAGTGGCGTGCAAGAGCCCGTCTCATGGGTCGTAGCCGAAGCGACGGGCGAAGACGTAGCCCTTGTGCTAATCGATGGAGAGGTGGTGCATCAGGACGGCAGAAGCTAAGCTAGGGAGAGGGCGTTGGCAGGGTGACTTGGGGTCAAACGACGGGCCCGCAGGTTATATTCCATTACCCAAAGAACACCTCGGCCGAGGCGAAGAGCTCGGGGTCGACCTTTTTTATCTCCCGGAGGGCCTCTTCCAGAGGGATACCGACGATCTGGCCGCACTGGAGGGCCGCCATCGTGCCCCACTGGCCGGCGTCGGCGAGCTCAACGGCCTTCAGCCCGAAACGGGTCGCAAGGACCCGGTCGAAGGCCGTCGGCGTGCCGCCTCTTTGGACGTGGCCTAGGATGGTCACCCGGGTCTCGATACCCGTTCTACGTTCGAGCTCGTCGGCAATGACGTTGGAGATGCCCCCAAGCCGCACGTGGCCGAACTCGTCCACCCGGCTGTCCTGGGTCACGAGGTCGCTGTCCTCGCGGGGCTTCACCCCTTCGGCCACGACGATGATGGAAAAGTTCCGGCCCCGCTCCTTACGCTTCCTGATGACGTCGCAGACCTCTTCTAAGTCGAAGGGCCGCTCTGGGATGAGGATGCAGTCGGCCCCTCCGGCGAGGCCCGCCACAGTGGCGATCCACCCGGTGTGGCGGCCCATGACCTCCACGACCATGACCCGGTGGTGGGCCTCGGCAGTGGTGTGAAGCCGGTCAATGGCCTCGCAGACGATCTGGCAGGCGGTATCGAAGCCGAAGGTCACCTCTGTGGCCCCGATGTCGTTATCGATGGTCTTGGGCACCCCCACCACGCCGAAGCCCCGCTCCGCCAGCTTCGCGGCCACCCCCAGGGTGTCATCGCCCCCGACGGCGATGACGCCGTCGAGGCCGAACTTCCGCCAGTGCTCCTCGAGCCGTTGCACGGACTCCTCGGCGCGGAACGGGTTCGTCCGAGAGGTCCCGAGTATGGTCCCTCCCTTGTGGAGGATGCCGCTTACGGCATGATCCGTCAGGGGCGAGGCCTCGCCTTCGACGAGGCCGGCCCAACCCCGCTTGATGCCGAGCACGGCGTGGTCGAGCTGGGCCGAACGCTTCACGACGGCCCGGATGACCGCGTTGAGGCCGGGGCAATCGCCCCCGCCGGTCAAAATACCGAGGTGCATAGCCGTCATCCTCCCCCACCCACCGTGCCAACGGGTGGCGGGTCGCCTCCTTCCCCTCCTTCGAGCGGGACCTCAGTTGGGCGGCAAGACCTTGCGGACCATGGCCTTGAGTTCGTCCATGTCCGCCGACTTCACGACATAGGCGTCGGAGGCCCACACGCTGAAGTCCTGCTTGTGCTCGCCGTAGGCCGTGACGATGACAACCGGCAGGTCCCGGTCTTGTTCCCGAAGGAGCCGAAGAAATTCAATCCCGTCGATCCCCGGCATCCGAATATCCAGGGTGATGAGATCGGGCCGTTGAGCTTCGATCTGGGCCATCGCCTCCTCGGCCGAGGCCGCCACGGCCACCTCGTATCCCTCCTCGGCGAACTCCTCTTTGTACAGCAGCCGGATGTTCTCTTCATCGTCGACGACAAGAATCCGTTTCATGACCACCAATCCCCTTTGAGATGCAGGTTACAGCGTTAACGCCCTTTCGCAGGGAGGCGCAAAATAAACGTCACACCCTCGCCTTCGCGGTTGACGACCTCAATCGTCCCGCCGTGGCCCTCGATGACCCGCTTCGACAGCGCAAGGCCGAGGCCCGTCCCCTCCTCCTTGGTGGTGAAGAACGGATTGAAGATATTCTCGACCTCCTCCTGGGGAACTCCACCGCCGGTATCGCTGACCGTGATGACCACCCCCTCGCCGTCGTCTTTAGGCCACGGCTCGGTCTGGACCGTTAGCGTCCCGCCGTTCGGCATAGCCTGCATGGCATTGGCGAAGAGGTTGATGAAGACCTGTTTGAGCTGTTGGCTGTCGGCCTCGATGGTGGGCGGGTCCGCCGAAAGCTGGACCTCGAGCACAATCTTCTTATCCTGAAAGTCCTCACGGTAGATGTCGATCATGTCGCGCACGAGAGTGTCGATGCGGCAGGACTCGAGCGACGGCGGCACCTGCTTGGAGTAGGCCAGGACGTCCCCAAGCAGCGCCTCGAGGCGGTCCACCTCCCGAATGACGATTGAGGCGTAGTTCTTGTAGGGAAAGTCATCTTCGAGCTTGCGGTGGAGGCGGCGGGCGAAGCCCCCGATGGTGGCCAGCGGGTTTCGGATCTCGTGGGCCAGGCCGGCCGTCACCTCGCCCAGGGTCGCCATCCGCTCGGTCTCGATAAGACGGCTCTGGACGGCGCCCAGCTCGCTGGTCAGCTCCTTGAGATTGTTGAAGAGCAGGAGGTTCTCCATCGCCAGCCCCGCGTGGTTGGCGAAGCGGGCGACGAAGTCGAGGTCCTCGTCGGTAATGGGTTTGCGGGTAAAGATGTTATCGACGACGATTACCCCCGTGACCCGGTCCTTGGCCGCCAGCGGGACGGTGGCGAAGGCGTCGGCCCCAAGCTCTTCCAGGAACTCCTTGTCCACGAGGGAGTCGCTGCGGGCGTCGGTGATATTGAAGGGCCGCCGCTCGCGCACGGTGAGGCTCAAGACCTCATCGGACCGATCCAGGGGCACGCGAAGGCTCCTTGCCATCTGATCGAAGAGGTTCTCCCGCCCCTCCACCTGGTCGTCGGGATCGGTGACCCACTCAAAGAGGCTTCGGCGCTCCTGGGCCAGTCGGCTCCAAATCTCGCCCGCCTCTTGCGCGCTATCGGGCCCCACCCCTCTGGCCCCCACCAAGGCGTCGGCCTCCTCGTCCACCATGAGAATCATCGCCCGGTTGAACCCGAAACCATCGCCCAGGGTCACGCAGGATAAGATGATCTGGAGAAGCTTACCCAGATTCATGGTAGTCCGCAGGGCGTTGGAGATCTCATAGAGGATCGACAGCTCCCGAATCTTCATCAGCTTCTCGCGGGCCAACCACTCCAGCCGCTCGTAAATGAAGGCGTTCTCGATCGAGGTGGACGCATGACTGGCGAAGGTGGACAGCAGACGCCGGTCGGCCGCCCTGAAGGGGACCACGCGATCCGTCTCCGCATCGCGCTTGTCGAAGACCGAGAGGGTCCCGGTGGCCCGGCCCTTGCTGATGATGGGCACACAAAGCATGGTCTGGAAGTCGATGCCCAGAACACCGGCATACCGAGGGTCGTCCCCAAGGTCGTTCACTATCAACGGCGTGGCCTGGGCCACCACCTCTCCTGTAACCCCCTCGCCGAGCTTGAGCGAGGGAATCTCTTCGAGCGGCAGGGACAGCCCGTAGGCGGCGTTGACAACGAGCTCATTGCGGTCGAAGTCCACGAGCCGAAGCACGCTAGCCGTCGCGCTGGAAAGCTCCGCGCTGCTGTGAACAATGAGATTCAAGACCTCGCTTAGGTCGAGGGTGGACGAGAGGGCCTGGCCCACCTCATAGAGGGCCGTAAGCTGGCTCAAGCGCTGGCGGGCCCGTTGGTAGAGCTGGGCGTGGTGAATGGCGCCGGATATCTGGTGGGCGACGGTCTGGAAGAACTCAACCTCACCGCCACTGTAATCCCGCTCCTCGAGAGCCTGGAGGTAGATGCATCCGATGGCTTTCTCCTTATCGAGAATGGGCGCACAGAGGATGGACTTATAGCGCTCCTCGCCCGTCTCGGGGACGTAGAAGAAGCGCGGGTCCTTCGAGGCGTCCCGCAGGGCGATGGACTGCTTGGTGGCGACCACGGCGCCCGTGATGCCGACCCCCTGCTCGAGGCGGACCTGCCCTACCGCCTCGGGGTTTAGGCCCTTGGTGGCCTGGAGCACCAGGTCGCCGGTCTCTTCGTCGATGAGCATGATCGAGCAGACATCCGCCTGCAACTGCTCGCCCAACATCTCGACGATGCCGTCGAGGCGCTCCTGGAGATCCATCGTCGAGTTGGCGATCTTGGCCACCTCGCCGACGATATCAAGTTCCGAGCGCTTGGTAATCACAAGGAGGTCTTCCTCATCGTCCGGCCGCCGCCTGCACCACCGCCCGCCTGTAGAGGGCCTCGTAGGCCCGGGCGGAGGCGTCCCAGGAGAAATCCTGCGCCATGGCCCGCTCCATCAAGCGTCGCCAGGCCCGCTGGTCAGCGTAGGCCTCGCAGGCCCGCTGGAGAGCCTGCACCATTGCCCGCTCCGAGTAGGAGCGAAACTTAAATCCCGTGCCCGTATCCCGGGCGGCACTGTAGTTGACGATGGTGTCCTGCAGGCCCCCCGTGGCTCGCACGATGGGTATGGTGCCGTACTTGAGCGAGTATAGCTGGTTGAGTCCACAGGGTTCATAGCGCGACGGCATAAGAAACATATCGGCGCCCGCCTCAATCCGGTGGGCCAGCCCTTCGTCGAAAGCCAGCGCGAGCCCAAGCTGCTTCGGATAGCGCTCGGCCACTTCACTAAGGGCCTCGTGGTAGACGGCCTCGCCGCTGCCGAGGATGGCGAGCTGGAGGCCGAGGGCCATGAGCCTCTCCATCGCCTCGACCACCAGGTCCAAGCCCTTTTGGGCGGCAAGGCGCGAGACGATGCCCACAAGCGGGACGGTTGCTTTCTCAGGCAGACCCATCTCCCTTTGCAGGGCCTGCTTGCAGACCGCTTTGCCCGAGAGGTCCTCGGGTGAATAGGTGGCCGCCAGGTGTGGGTCGCCCGCCGGATTCCAGACCCCGTAGTCGATGCCGTTGACGATGCCGAACAGATCGGCCGAGCGGCGGCGAAGCACCCCGTCGAGGCGGTGGCCGAACTCCTCGGTCTGGATCTCCTTGGCGTAGGTCTCGCTCACGGTGTTCAAGACATCGGCGAACATCAACCCCCCTTTGAGGAAGTTGATTTTGTCGTAGAACTCAATCCCGTCGATGGTATAGATCTCCCAGCCGAGGCCCGTCAGGGGCATGTCCAGGTGCCAAAAGAGGCCCTGGTAGCCGAGGTTGTGGACGGAGAAGACCGTGGCAACTCCGGCCAAGGCCGGATCCTCGCCGTAGACGGTTTTTAGGTACACAGGCGTGAGGCCCGTCTGCCAGTCATTACAGTGGAGCACGTCGGGGTTTAAGCCGAGGGCCTTTATGGCTTCCACAACCCCCCTGGAGAAAAAGATAAACCGCTCGGCGTTGTCGGGATAGTCGCCCTCGGGTGTGCCGTATAGCGCAGGGCGGTCGTAATAGGAGGGCTTCTCGATAAAATAGATCGGCACCCCGCCGTCGAGGGCGCCCTCGAGCAGCTCGGCCTGCTCGATCCGCTCAGCTATGGGGACATCTATGGTCACGCCGAGCCGGCGCAGGCGGTGGCGCTCCACATCGACCATCTGATAGCGGGGCATTATGACAACGACCCGGTGGCCCAGTGCCAGCAAGGCTTTGGGCAGGGCACCGGCCACATCGGCCAGCCCACCGGTCTTGGCAAAGGGAGCAACCTCGCTGGCGGCGAGACAAATCTTAAGCGGCTCTCCCATCGATTAGCTTCCCCCCCACAGGGACCTGGATGGGTCGAAAGTGTTAGGTGGGCCCGCCTCTCAGAGAGGCGGGCCACCGTGGCTTAGTCATTAGCCTCCCGCAAATACTCGGCGGCTTCCTCAGGAGGAGTCGGATTGATGTAAAACCCGGTGCCCCATTCGAATCCGGCGACCTTGGTCAGCTTGGGGATGATCTCTATATGCCAGTGGTAGTATTCCAGGTTGAACGCCGTTACGGGCGATGTGTGGATAATCAAATTATACGGCGGATCAGACAGCACCGTGTCGAGCCGCCGCATGGTGTCACGCAGGAGACTCGCCAGATAGTCGAAACCCACCTTCTCGCTGTCCTCGTAGTGGGAGATGTGCATCTTCGGCAGCACCCAGGTCTCGAACGGAAACCGGCTGGCGAAAGGGGTGAAGGCGATAAAGTTCTTGTTCTCGGTGATGATCCGGCTCTTGCTCATCTGCTCCTGGTGGATGATGTCGCAAAAGATGCACCGCTCTTTATTGGCGAAGTGCGCCCTGGAGCCCTCCATCTCCTCGGCCACCCGCTTCGGGATGATGGGAAGGGCGATCATCTGCGTGTGGGGATGCTCCAGGCTCGCCCCGGCGGCGTCCCCGTGGTTCTTGAACGTCAGGATGTACTTGAACCGCGGATCTTGCTTGAGGTCTTCGATGCGCTCCTTGAAGGCCCAGAGGACCTCCTCCAGGTTGGCCTGAGACATCGTGGACCAGCTCGCCTCATGGTCGGGGGTTTCGATGATCACCTCGTGAGCCCCTATGCCGCTCATCATGTCGTACATCCCCTCACCGACCCGGCCCAGATCGCCTTCGACCATGAGCGCCGGAAATTTGTTCGGCACCACTCGGATGCGCCAACCCTCCGAGTTGGGTGCGGTCTCAGCCGGACGATACGCCAGCACCTCAGCCGGCGTCTTGTCCTCGTTCCCGGCGCAAAACGGGCAAAACCCCCTCTCCTTCGTGGGTTCCGGGGAGCTGAAGTCGACCGGCCGCTTGCCCCGCTCGGTGGCGATGATCACCCACCGGCCTATGATGGGGTCTCGACGAAGTTCAGGCATCTTGAATCTCCCCCAGCGAGGGAACGGCAAAAGAGAAAGGACTACTCCTCAGCACCAGGCGACACAAGCCCACAATCGTCTTATCGTCATTCTAGGGAAGTTTAGACAGGACCGTCAACGGGAAATATCAGGGCCGTCTAATGGGCTGAAATCCCTTGGTGCCGGACCGCCGATGTGCTAAACTTTCTCGAGTGAGCACTGGCTGACGCCTGGAGGCCGTGTGGCGGGGCAATTTGTCACTCTTGAGGGTGTTGATGGCAGCGGCAAGAGTACTGTTTTGAGCCACCTGGGCCAAGCCCTGGCGGCCCAAGGCTACCCGGTGGTCCTGACCCGCGAGCCGGGAGGGACCGACATCGGGCGGGCCATCCGGGCGGTGCTTCTTGATGTGGAATCGACCGGCATGAGCCCGCTGTGTGAGGCGATGCTCTATGCCGCCGATAGGGCCCAGCACGTCGCCGAGGTCATCCGGCCGGCGCTGGAGGCGGGAAATCTGGTCCTCTGCGACCGGTTTACAGACTCCACGCTTGCCTACCAAAGCTTCGGTCGCGGTCTGGAGAGGGCATGGGTGGAGCAGCTGTGCGAAGTGGCCGCAGACGGGCTCGTGCCCGACAAGACCCTGTTGCTCGACCTTCCCGTGGAGGAGGGGTTTAGGCGCTTGGCTCACCGGCGGGCCACCCAGGATGAGGGCCGCCGCGAGGCCCGCCTCGATGAAGAGACTATCGCTTTCCACCGCCGGGTGTACGCCGGCTATCGAGCGCTCGCCGAGGCCAGCCCGGATCGGTTCGTAATCGTCAACGCCTCTCGCCCCGTGGAGGAGGTGGTGCGGGCCTGCCTCGAGGTCCTCGCCCCCCTTCTGGCGTCCGTGGGGGCCGCCTCGTGACGTTCCGCGACATCTTAGGCCACGATCGCGTTCTGGAGCGGCTACGCCGCTCCCTGGCCATCGGACGGGTGGCTCACGCATACCTCTTCGTAGGCCCCGAGGGGGTCGGCAAGGCGACCGTGGCGCGGGCCTTTGCCGCTGCGCTGACGTGTCCCGAGGAGCCGGGCGAGGGCTGCGGGGGGTGTCCGAGCTGCCGGAGGCTCAAGGCCGCCACCCACCCCGACGCCCACGTCGTGGAGCCCGACGGCCAGGAGGTGAAGATCGAGCAGGTCCGGGGCCTCCAGAAGGCTCTGGCCTACCGGCCCTCGATGGCCCGGTGCGCTGTGGCCATCTTGCCGCAGGCCGAGCGGCTCACCCTCCAGGCGGCCAACGCCCTGCTGAAGACCCTAGAGGAGCCCCCGGGCGAGACGGTCCTGGTGCTCGTGGCCCCGACGGCCTCGCTGTTGCCGCCGACGGTGGTCTCGCGGTGCGAGCTGGTGAGCTTCACGCCCCTGCCCCAGGAGGAGCTGGCCTCCTTCCTCGCAAGCCGGCGGGGGCTGACGCCCGAGGCCGCCGAGCTCACCGCCGCCCTGGCCGCCGGGCGCGTGGGGCTGGCCCTCGACTCCGAGGTGGGCGACCTGAAGGCCCTCCGGGAGCGGGCGTGGCAATACTTGACCTCGGCCGCCGAAGGCCCAGGCTCGGTGCTGGCCTGGAGCAAACACGGCTTAGAGGAGATGCGCCGGGGCCGCTCCAGCCTCAAGGCCGCAGGCCTGGAGCTCAACACAGCCCTGCTGAGCCTGGCCCGCGACGTGGTGGTGACGGCTGCGGGCCAACCCGATAGGCTCATCCACGTCGACCTGGCCGAGCAGTACGCCTCACTGCCCGCCGGAGGCCAGCCAGCGGCGGCCCAAGCCGTGTTTGAAGCCGTCCAGGCCGGGCGGGCTCAACTCGACCGGAACCTCAATACCCAGCTGGTCTACGAGACGATGGGGCTCGCCATCGCCGAGGCCAACCGGGGTCGTACATAGCAGAAGGAGGATCGGCATGATTACCCTCGTAGGCGTTCAACTTCCCGACCACGGCAGAATTTCCCAATACGAGGACCCCAGCCTCTCGCTCTCCATCGGCGACCCCTGCGTCGTTGAGCGCGGACCCGGTGAGTTCGCCTTCGGCCACATGGCCAGCAACTACATGCGCCTGCCGCAGCATGCCGTGACGTGGAAGCCGCCGAGGGTCCTGCGCAAGGCCACCGAGCACGACCTCAAGAGGCAATCGCACAACGAGCAGATGGAACGCGAGGCGGTCGTCTTCTGCAAGCAGCGCATCGAGGAACACCGGCTACAGATGAATCTGGAGAAGGTCTTCTTCGCCTTCGACGGCGAGAAGACCATGTTCTACTACACCGCCGAGGACCGGATCGATTTCCGCCAGCTCGTGCGCGATCTGGCCAGGGAGTTCAAGGTCCGGATCGAGATGCGCCAGATCGGGGCCCGGGACCTTGCGGGGATGACGGGCGGGTGCGACTCGTGCGGCGAACAGCTCTGTTGCACCCGCAACCTCAAGGAATTCAAGCCTGTCCCCATCCGTGCGGCCAAAGACCAAAACCACACCGGGAACCCGGACAAGCTCACCGGAGTGTGTGGGCGTCTCAAGTGCTGCATTCTCTACGAACACCCAACCTACGCCGCCGTCAAGGGCTCCATGCCGGGCCCGGGCAAAACGGTGCGCCTGCCCGAGGGGAAAGGCCGCGTCGCCAAGATCGACATCTTTCGAGAAGAGGTGCTCGTCAACCTCGATGATGGGAGGCAGGTGGCCGTGCGCGGGGACCGCGGTTCTCGCCGTGTGGTTCCCGACGAGCCCGCCGACGGGTAGGGTTGCGCAATGGGTGACCCTCCGGCGGCCAAGACCTTTTACGTCACGACCCCCATCTACTACGTCAACGACGTCCCCCACATCGGCCACGCCTACACCACTCTGTCCGCCGACGTGCTGGCCCGCTACCACCGCCTCAGAGGCCGGGAGGTCTTCTTTCTCACCGGCACCGATGAGCACGGCCAGAAGGTCCAACGCTCGGCCGCCGAGCAGGGGCTCGAGCCCATTGAACTCGCCGACCGCACCGTGGAGCGCTTCCAAGCCATCTGGGAGGCCCTGCACATCTCCAACGACGACTTCATCCGGACCACCGAGCCGCGCCACCGCCGGGCGGTTGAGGCCATCTTTCGCCGCATCGACGAGGCGGGCGACATCTACCCCGGCGAGTACGAGGGGCTCTACTGTGTGCCGTGCGAGACCTTCTGGACGGAGCTCCAGGTGGGAGAGGGCGGGTGCCCCTCCTGCGGGCGGCCCGTGGAGACGGTTCGGGAAAAGAGCTACTTCTTCCGGATGAGCCGGTATGAGAAGCGGCTGCTCGAGCACATCGAGCGCCACCCGGAGTTCATCCAGCCCGAGTCCCGCCGCAACGAGATTCTCTCCTTCGTTCGCCAGGGCCTGAAAGACCTTTCCATAAGCCGGACCACGTTCGATTGGGGCCTTCCCGTGCCGACCGACCCCTCCCACGTCCTCTACGTATGGTTCGACGCGCTGACGAACTACCTGACAGCCCCCGGGCTTGGGACCGACCCGGAGCGCTTCGAGCGCATCTGGCCAGCCGACGTCCACCTCATCGGCAAGGACATCCTCCGCTTCCACGCCGTCTACTGGCCGACCTTCCTCATGGCCGCGGGCCTGCCCCTGCCTCGGGTCGTCTTCGGCCACGGCTGGTGGACGGTGGAGGGCCAGAAGATGTCCAAGAGCCTGCGCAACGTGGTCGATCCCCTCTGGCTCATCGAGACCTACGGGGTGGACGCCGTGCGCTACTTCCTGCTTAGGGAAGTTTCCTTCGGCGCCGACGGCGACTTCTCCCACAGAGCCTTCATCGGCCGGCTCAACGCCGATCTGGCCAACGACCTGGGCAACCTCCTGTCGCGCACCGTGGGGATGATTCAAAAGTACTGCGACGGGGTCGTGCCCGAGCCCTCGGAGGAGACCGCTCTGGAGGTGGCCTTCCGGGAGCGGGCCGAGGCGGTGATGGTAGCCCAGGACGGCTTCATGGCCCAATGCGCCTTCCAAAAGGCACTTATCAACATCTTCGAGCTAGTGGCAGCGGCCAACAAGTACGTCGACGAGACGGCCCCGTTCAAGCTCGCCAAGCGCGAGGCCGACCGGCCCCGGCTTCGGACCGTCCTCTACACGCTGGCCGAGGGCCTGAGGTTTCTGCGCCTCCTTACCGATCCGTACATGCCGACGACAGCCGCCAAGATCGGCTGCCAGCTCGGCATCCCGGCGCTAGAGCCAGGCCGACCCTTCAACGAGGTCTCGCGCTGGGGCGGCACCGAGGGGGGCCAGACCATACACGAGGGCCCGAAGCTCTTCCCCCGCATCGAAGAGGACCGGGCGGTGGCCATCCACGAGGAGGTGGCCCGCCTGGCCGATGCCGAAGAGGCCCCGCCAGAGGAGGATGCCGTGGAGGAGATTGGTATCGAGGAGTTCCAGCGGGTTTCGCTCCGGACGGCCCGAATCGTCGCGGCCGAGCCGGTCCCCAAATCCAAAAAGCTCCTCAAGCTTACCGTAGAGGTCGGCGGGGGCGAGCAGCGCCAGCTCGTCGCCGGCATAGCCCAGGACTACACCCCCGAGGCCCTGGTGGGCAAATCGGTCGTCGTGGTAACGAACCTCAAGCCCGCCCGCCTCATGGGCGTAGAGAGCCAGGGCATGGTGCTCGCCGGGGAGACGCCGGAGGGCAAGGTCGTGCTGGCCACCTTCGACGAGCCCCTTGAGCCGGGCTGCGTGGTCAAGTAATCCCACCCCCCCCCAAGGCCCTGCCGAGGCAACCCGTGCTCATCGACACCCACGTCCACCTTGAGATGGAGCAGTTCGACGCGGACCGCGACGAGGTCCTCGTGCGGGCCCGCAAGGCCGGGGTCTCGGCCATCATCACTATCGCCTCGACCTTTGAGAGCAACGAGCAGGCCGAAGCCCTCGCGCAGACCTATCACGGCGTTTATCACACCGTGGGCGTCCACCCCCACGACGCCAAGCACCTGACCCCCGAGCGGCTCAAAGAGCTCTGCCGACGGGCCCTGGGCGGGCGGGTGGTGGCCTGGGGAGAGATCGGGCTCGACTACTTCCGCGACCGCTCGCCCCGAGAGGCCCAACGGGAGGCCTTCCGCGAGCAGCTGCGCTGCGCCGCGCGCCTAGGGCTTCCCGTGGTCATCCACAACCGCGACGCCCACGACGACACCCTCGCGATTCTCGCCGAGGAAGGCCCCGGCGAGGCGACCGGGGTCTTCCACTGCTTCAGCGGGGATAAGGCCTTCGCCCACAGATGCCTGGAGTTCGGCTTCTGCCTATCGGTCGGGGGTCCTCTCACCTACCCGAACAACGACCAGTACCGCCGGCTTGTCGGGGAGCTCTCTCCAGACCGTCTCCTGGTGGAGACCGACGCTCCCTTCCTGGCCCCCCAGGCCCACCGGGGCCGACGCAACGAGCCCGCATACGTGACCTTCGTCGCCGAGGCGCTGGCCGAGGCCGCAGGGGTCTCGGTCGAGGAAGTGACCAACATCACAACGAACAACGTCCGGCGCCTCTTCGGCATCGGCCCCTTGGAGGCGAAGCTCCGGATCGTCTCGCCCCTGCAGGACCGCCTGTGCGTCAACCTCACCTCCCGCTCCACCAACGAGACCACCTTCACCAGCCGGACCTTCCATCCCGGTTCCAGGGGACACCCGTTCGAGGCGCCGCGTGACCCGACGGCGGCCGAAGTGCTCCAGGCCTTGGAGCCCGGGCTCGCCTCCGCTCGGGAGGTGGTCCTGGGCGGCTACGGCGAGCCGACCCTCAGGCTCGTCGAGCTCAAGGACATCGCCAGACGGCTGAAGGAGCGCCGGTGCCGGGTCCGCCTCACCACCAACGGCCACGGCTCGCTCATCCACGGGCGCGACATCACCAGGGAGCTCGTCGGTCTTGTAGATGCGTGCTCCGTCAGCCTCGTCGCCCAGGACGCCGAGACCTACGAAGCCCTCTGCCGGCCAACCTACGGAAAGCTGGCCTACGAGGCGGCCAAAGGCTTTATCGTGCTGGCCAAGGCCGCCGGGATGGAGGTGTAGAACACGGTGGTCGACGTAACATAAAAAAAAAATGTGGCCGCCTGCCGCCGGCTGGCCGAGGAGGAGCTCGGAGTCCCGTTGCGGGTGCGCAATCCCAACGAGGTGGGCTGAGGACGATTACACGGGGAGGGTCTTACTCCGGTCGAGGTAGCCGGATACGATTAATGGGGAAGAGGGTGATTGTTGAAAGGCAAGGTATTTATAATACTTTCCGGCAAGAGGTACCTCTGGCCTTGCCAAAGGCGGGGACGGACTAGAAGGCGACGGTCGCTTACTTGTTGTTCGTGGCGAAGACGATCTGCCAGAGGTCGATCTTCTTCATCTGGTAGCTATTGGCTATGGCCAGGTTCGCGGACTCGGCCAGGTCTGAGAGCTTGAGGTCCGAATTCCAGCCGAGCAGACGGCAAAGAGGAGCAACCCACTGCTCGAGCCTTCCCACGACCTTGTTTCGCTCGTTCTGGAAGTGGTTGACCAGCACGAGGCTGCCTTCGGGCTTGAGCACCCGCTTCATCTCGGCGATGGTCCGCACCGGGTCGGGTACGACCGAGATGACGAAGGTCGCAAGGACGTGGTCGAAGCTGTCATCGGCGAAGGCCAGCTGCTGGGCGTCCATCTCCAGGAGCAGAACGTGCTCCAGATCCAGCTCCCCGACCTTGTCCCGGGCCTTGTCGAGCATCCTGCGAGAGAGATCGATGCCGACGACCTCGCAGGCGACCGGATAGAGGGGCAAGGTGAGTCCCGTGCCCACGCCCAAATCGAGCACCCGGTGGCCGGGCTGAATCTTCATGGTCTCGATGACGTGCTGCTGGCGGGGGGCGAAAAACCGCTTGAAGACGTAATCGTAACAGTTAGACCAGAGGGAGTAGACCTTTTTGATCTGCTCAACGTTCATCGTCCAACCAGTTCCCAGGCTCTGTCGGGCGATACGTCGTCCCGGTCCCGTAGGGCGATTGCCGAATTCTGTGCCGACCGACTCGAAGGAAACCAGGTGCGCCTTCCCGGAAGGTCGTTTCCTTAATGAGGGGACTTCCGATAACCCTCAACGGGATAATAGCATAGCGCCACACTCTTCGCAAAAGGTTTTTCTGGAGCCCTTGTCAGTGCGCCCATAGGTGGTTTATGATGGAATGTTGAGCGTGACGATGGGAGACAACGACGCCAACGTCGAGCGGCTTGAGCCGCACGAGGCCTACGGGCTCCAGCGCGTCCCGAAGAGCCGCGGTGAGGCCCTACGGGCCGTCCAGGAGGAGCTCCACCGCGAGATGGCCCGCCGGGCCGGTGCGTACGGGCGCAGGCTCGCCGAGCTCTTCAAGGCCATCGAGGAGGCCCGGCAGGCCTTCGAAGCCGGCCTCGAGGCGCTCGTCGAGAACGCACGGAGGGGGCTTGGCCCCCAAGCGGCCAGCCGGTCGTGGCACGAGGTCGTTGACCACATCGACGAGGTACCGCCCGAGCGGGGGGCGGTGACGGTGGATGGGTTGAGGGCCGTAGAGCGCTACGCCGAGCGCCACGGGGGCCTCATGACCGAGGCGACCACCGTCCGCCACCATCTCATCATCCACCGCGAGGCCATGGGGTTTCGCGGCCACCACCTGGTGGAAGAGATCTTCCCGCTCCCGGCCGCGCTACCGCCGCTTGAGGTGGCGTGGAGGCAGGCCCGCGAGAAGCTGAAGGACACGAAGCGCCCAGCAACGACAGAGAGCTCCCCGGTCGTCTAATGGCAGGACCCCAGACTTTGGATCTGGTGGTGGAGGTTCGAATCCTCCCCGGGGATCCATCCACCCCTAAAATAGGAACCCGAGGTTGTTACGGGTTCCTATTTTTATAGATACCCCTTTAGTTTTCCGCTGACGCCCGTCCTCCGCATTTTCCGGGCATTGGCCCCTCCGTCTCCAGGACATAAAAAGGTTGTCACGGGTGAGGTTGGCACGGGAATGAGGAACATATCCAAGTGCCCTAATGATAAGGCTTGTAAATCTTAAGATAGATACAAGGATAGTTCTCTTATTTAATTCCTTTTTGGTTTTGGACCGGCCTGTTCCACAAGTAGTTTGAAGACTGCGGGGGCATTATCTTTCTTGACAATGCAGACTTTGATACTATGAGGGTAATCCCCATGACCGCAGGAATAATCCAGGTCCCCTTCTAAATTTCCATCGCACCAAACGTAACCATGCAGGAACGGCTGCGGAGTGGGCGCGTAAACACCACCGCTAAATGTGTCCCAGCGAACATTTTGGACATCGGAAAGTCGATACTTAGCCATTCTCCAACTATTCCATTGTCGGCGTACCCAGACGAGTTTCTCTTCCGAATTTTCTTTCATGTCCGACACCCCTCTCAATATATTTGTACTATTTATGCTCTGATGATGCCATTATATATGACCTTCACCTTAGCCTTCCCCACTACCACCCTTTGGATGAAGTGTCCTAGGAAGGCCCTCTGTTCATCGAGGCTGTCGCCCTGAAGCACCTCGAAGAGCTCTTCCCGGAACCGCTTTAGGCCCCCCACGGTAACCTCTAGCTCCTTGGCGTCCTTCTGTCGGCCCACCTCCTCCATCTCCTTTGCTAGGGCCTCCCGCTCGGCCTGAAGGGTACGGATTCGCTCCCCCACCTCGTCCATGTTGACGGCTCCTGCCTCTAAGGCCTCATACTGGTGCTGGAGGCGCTTGGCGACCTCCTGGCTGGCCCGCCGGAGCCGGGAGAGCCTGTCGGCTCCCCGCTTGGCCATCTGCTCTATGACACGGTTGAGGTCTCGAACCATCCGTTCCAGGTTCTCGTCTGTCAGGAGGTGGCCCTTGAGCCGTTCGATGATAGCCGCCTCCAGTTGATCAACCCGTAGCCGACGGCCCGGGCAGGCCTCCTTGCCATTCTTGATATAAGTAATGCACTGGACGTAGCGGTAGGCCTTCTTACGGCCGTAGTCGCTGATGCCGTAGGCGGCCCCGCACTGACCACAGGACACCAGGCCTGATAGGAGCCAACTGCTTCCGCTACGGGCGGGGGGTGAATTTCCGGTTCGGCGGCTGGCTAGCCCCTCCTGGACGGCGTTGAAGAGCTCCTCATCGACGATGGGCTCGTGGGTGCCCTTCACGACGACCCAATCGCTCCGAGGGCGGTTCGCCTTGCCCCCACGATTGCGATCCCGCTTGTTGAATACCGTCCAGCCCAGGTAGGCCTCCCGATTAAGGATGGCCGAGACCTGGCTGCTGCCCCACCTTGCCCCGGAACGGGTCCGAGCACCGTCCTGGTTGAGGGCCATTGCGACGGCCTTGCCCCCATGACCCTGAGCCGCCATCTCGAACATCCGCCGGACCAGCCTCGCCTCCACCTCGTTCACTTCAAGTTTGGACTTGTGGTTGCCTCGCTCATCGGTCGGTGCCTCCTCCCGTGAGGTTAACGCATCCGCTAGACAGGGAGAACCGACCCAAAAGTAACTATTGAATTAAAAGTTGATTATTAGTCAGGGTTACCTATAATCCTTACCCACGCACCTATCCCCCCAACTTGGTAAATCATGGTCTTCCTTGGCATCGACGTCTCAGCTTCGAAGAAGAAGCGACAGGCCATCGCCTTACTGACGGAATCTCTCGAGCTTAAAGAGCTGCGGCTGGAGGAGTGTACCACGCCCGAAGAGGTTCCGGCCTTGGTGGAGCGGCTACTGGAGGTCGCAGGTCAGCCCGGAGAACAAATAGTGGTCGCCATTGACGCCCCAAGGCGGGCCATGAGAGAGTGCAGAAATACCCGTCCTGAAATGCCCCTGACGAGGGAGACGGGTCGCTGTGGACGGAAGGCGGAGCTGATAATCGGAGCGATCTTCTACACACCATGTGCCGAGTACTTTGAGAAGGGGTTGCGCTGCCCCATAGACCGGATCAAGGGCGGACAGCATCGCTGGATGGAGATAGGCTTCACCTTCTTTGAGGAGTTCGATCGTCACCTGCCTGCCGAGGACATCATCGAGGTCTTCCCGGTCGAGAGCTACAAATGGTTAGCTAGGATTAATAAGTCCGAGAAGCTGATGCTGGACCTAGGCCGCTTTGATCCCAAGCAAAAAGCCGATCAGCTGGACGCGGTCTGCGCCGCCCTGACTGCCCATTATTACAAGGTAGGGAATTTCACCGAGATAGGGGATCCGGCCGAGGGAGCTATCATAGTGCCAGAGCGTGGTAGGCCTTGACAGAGAAATCCTGGCAAACATAACTTGACGATCAAACTCTGGCGTCACCTATTAGCGTGAGGAGGGCAGCATGGAGAAAATGATCAAGGCGGTGAGGGCCTTCCACCTAAAGCATTAATTTAGAGAAACGGGTGGGGAGGACATGCTCTATCGGATGAACCTTATCGTGGAGGAGGTGGGCGAGATTTGTCAGTGCCTCACCAAAGGGCTGGGCAAGGAGAAGTTGGCCGAGGAACATGCCGACCTCCTTGTGCTCCTGCTGGGCAACTGCATCTAGGCCAATATCGACCTGGAGGCGGCGTTCTGGAAGAAGATGGAGGTGCTCCAAAAGCGGAAGGCCAAGAAGGTCGGCGATACCATACGGGTCACGGAAACATAAGAACCAGGAAGGCCACAACCACTACTACTCCCTCGCCTCTCACGCCTGCTCCCGGAAGGGCTAACGAGAGAGCTCAGGCCCGTCATGATGGGCTTTGGCGCTACCTCTCGCCCCCACGATCCGAATGAAGGAAAGGGGAGGGACATCCAGCATCACGCAGCA
>JALLOF010000500.1 GCA_027717595.1 Nitrospinae bacterium AH_259_B05_G02_I21
CCCTAGGGTAGCGGAACCAGACGCGCTCGAAGGAAACTTCGCGCTGGATGGGGGGGGATGGCCACCGCGCCCCTCTCCTCGACGGGCTCGGGCTCGGTGTCGAGAATCTCGTATGCCCGCTGGGCGGCGGCCAGGGCCTGCTGGATCTTGTTGTGGCACCGCGAGAGCTTGCGGATGGGCCCGTAGAGCATAAATAGGGCCGCCACGAAGGAGAAGAACTCCCCGGCTGTGAGGACCCCGGTGATGACCCGCATCCCGCCGATCCAGACGATCGAGGCCAGCGCGAAGGCCCCGAGGAATTCCATCGCGGGGCTGGTGAGCTCGACGTACTTC
>JALLOF010000501.1 GCA_027717595.1 Nitrospinae bacterium AH_259_B05_G02_I21
TGACTCTCTATCCCTATGCCGTCGTCGAGGCCGGTGTGGTCGTCGGCGACCGGGCGGTCATCCACTCCCACGCGGTGGTGGGCGACGGGTGCGCCATCGGGGCCGACTGCGTCCTCCACCCCAACGTGACCCTCTACCAGGGAGTGACTCTGGGCCAGCGGGTCATCGTCCATGGGGGGACGGTGCTGGGCAGCGATGGGTTCGGGTACGCCCAGCTTGAGGACGGCACCCGACGCAAGATCCCCCAGGTCGGCCGCGTCGTCGTAGAGGACGACGTGGAGATCGGCGCCAACGTGACAGTGGATCGGGCGACCTTGGGCACCACGGTCATT
>JALLOF010000502.1 GCA_027717595.1 Nitrospinae bacterium AH_259_B05_G02_I21
ATCTGAAACCGAGCGCAAGCGGGCAGAGGAGGCTTTGCAAGAGGCATACAAAGAGCTGCAACAGACGAAGCAATATCTTGAACGCCTCATCGAAAGCTCCCCGGATGCTATCGTCTCCAACAATCGAGAGGGGTTGGTCACCTTCTTCAGCTCAGGCGCTGAGACGTTGTTGGGCTACCAGCAGGAGGAGATTCTCGGTCAGCCCGTGACGCTGCTTTACGAGAGTGAGGAGCGGGCGAAAGAGGTGATGCGCCAGATGCGAGAGTCCGGAGGTACAGTGGCCGGGTTTGAAACGCTCTTAAGAGCGAAAGACGGGAGTCTCATCCCTGCG
>JALLOF010000503.1 GCA_027717595.1 Nitrospinae bacterium AH_259_B05_G02_I21
CGCAGCATTTGACCTCGGGCACTAGCACCTGGAAGCCGTTGGCCTCGAGCACTTCCACGGCCGCTCGGGCTTCCCCCTCCGGGTCGTTGTAGTCTCCGAAGCAGCCGGGGAAGTAGACCACGGCTTGGGAGCCCACGGACCGGTGGCGGCGGAACCAGGCGGAGAAGGTCATTCTGTGGAAGTGGGGAAGGTTGCGCCGGCGGTGGATACCGGCGACCTTCTCCATAAACACCCGAAGGGGTGCGAGCCGGTTGGCCCAGTTGGAAAGGGGCGCGGTAAGGCTTCCGAGCCTCGAGGTGAGTCCTGCGGCCGCAAGGAGGGTGTTTTGCAG
>JALLOF010000504.1 GCA_027717595.1 Nitrospinae bacterium AH_259_B05_G02_I21
ATGAGGACATCCGGTTCCTCGATGGAGACTCGACGACGGTCAACGAAGGCGACGACGTCTCGATTATCCCTGCCATTGCAGGCGGCTCGGGCTAAGCCTCAGCCGGGGATGTGACGGGCGCCGGCGCGTGTGGTGCGGCTCGGCCCCCGGACACCCAACAACGCCACACTAAAGCTGCACAGGAGGGAAGACGACGATGAGCGCCGCTCAGAGTCCCGGCCGGGTCTCGATGGGGGCCTGTCTTGGTCGCGTGGGAGTCATTGCATCCCTCGTGGTCGTTGGGGTGATGATCGCGATGGCGCCCGCTGCGTGGGGGGGGTGCGTATCCAAA
>JALLOF010000505.1 GCA_027717595.1 Nitrospinae bacterium AH_259_B05_G02_I21
CACAGGCCGTAGCCGACGTTGTAGCGGGCCTCGACACCGAAGAACATGGACTTGCGCATGAAGCGGGCGTAGTCTGTGTCCTCGCCCTCCTTGACCCCGACCTGGAGGAGCTTCACCGGATCGCGCACCTGGAAGATGAACGGCCTGATGAAGGTGTCGGTCTTGAAGATGTACCACTTGGTGGCGTCCGAAAGATGCGGGTTGACGATGAGCTCTGCGGCATCGCGCAGGACGTTCGTCTCCCCGCCGCTCAAGGTATCCTGCTTCAGGGTCTTCTCGGCCACACTCCACAGAGCCGGGGGGACCATGACCACGAGGCCCGACTGGGCC
>JALLOF010000506.1 GCA_027717595.1 Nitrospinae bacterium AH_259_B05_G02_I21
AGGCTTCGGGCCGTAGCGGGAATCGGGTCTGAGCTTGCCCGGCGGATAGCGACGTACCCTGTGGAGGAGGCCCTGGAGCGTGAGGTCGAGGCGGTCGAGAAGGCCGGCGCCACCGTCTGCACGTGGGGCGACGAGGACTACCCCGAGACGCTCACGACCCTCTACGACCCGCCGCCGGTGCTCTACGTGCGGGGCACCCTCATGGCGAGCGATGAGATAGCCATCGCCGTCGTTGGCACCCGGCGTCCCACCGCCCATGGCCTTTCGATGGCCGAGCGCCTCGCCGGAGAGCTCGCGGCCCTGGGGGTGACCGTTGTGAGCGGGCTGGCC
>JALLOF010000507.1 GCA_027717595.1 Nitrospinae bacterium AH_259_B05_G02_I21
ACCTGAGGATGGTGTACGGCAGCGGTCTCCTCAACGGCCCCTTCGCCTTTCTCTTTGGCTACAACCGGGGGCTGATTGGCCTCAACGACCGGATTAAGCTTCGGCCCCTGGTCTGCGGGGTCAAAGGTGACGTGACGATTATGGCCAGCGAGGAGAGCGCGATTCGCGAGATTTATCCTGACTTGGATAAGGCATGGGCCCCCCCGGGCGGGGGAACCCGTCATCGCCGAGCTCGACCCCGACGTCGTGATTTGAGCGCGCTGGGGGGCGCTGACCGCGCCCGAGGCGGTCGGCCCATCCAGAGAATAGGAAAGCGAGCCCAGATATGGT
>JALLOF010000508.1 GCA_027717595.1 Nitrospinae bacterium AH_259_B05_G02_I21
GGGCGAGGAGGCCATCGAGGGCCGCATCATCTACATCGACCGGTTCGGCAACCTCATCTCCAACATCACCCACCGGATGATCGAGACGCTCCAGGCCCGCTCCGGCCGCGAGAAGGTGTCCATACACATCGCCGGGCGGACCATCGGGCGCATCCACCGCTCCTACGATACGGGCTCCGCCACCGATCCGGGCGCCATAATCAACTCCTGGGGCAACCTGGAGGTTTTCGCCAAGCGTGAGAGCGCCTCGTCGCTGCTTGGGGTGCGCCGGGGCGAGCCCGTCGTCGTCAGGGTGGGGTAGGGCGGCGGGCCCACGACCCTAAAGCTTC
>JALLOF010000509.1 GCA_027717595.1 Nitrospinae bacterium AH_259_B05_G02_I21
ATTCATCCATCTACCATGTCAACCCTCGCTCGCCGGGAGCATGTGCGGCTCTAAGGTGAGCGCTGAATGCGCAGGAGGTGAAGGAGATGACCGAACGCACCGTGACCCTGAAAGGCAACCCCCTGAAGCTCGTCGGGCCCGACCTGCAGGTCGGCGGCCCGGCGCCCGACTTCACCGTCGTGGGCACCGACCTCTCGGAGGCCTCCCTGGCCGACCTCCAGGAGGGCAAGACCCTGCTTATCGCCGCTGTCCTCTCGCTCGACACCCCAGTGTGCGACGAAGAGTGCCGGCGGTGGAGCGAAGAGCTGGCCAACCTACCGGAGACCGT
>JALLOF010000050.1 GCA_027717595.1 Nitrospinae bacterium AH_259_B05_G02_I21
CCCACATGTTTTGCTATAAGGGCGGCCCAAGACAAGGAGCGAAAAGAGCCCAGATGAGCGTCTCTTCTTTTTAAGGAGTGAAAATTATAACCATGAAGCGATTCAAGGACGTTATTAACGGTATCATACGACGGCCCCGCCGCGGTGCCAACGGCCTATCGGGCTTGAGGCGCCTGGCTTGGGAAGAGTCGTTCTTCTTCGCCCCCTTGGACCCCGAGTATCCCCTCGGCCTGTGGGGCCCCCAGCGCATCATTCGAGACGCGTCCTCTCGCCCGGAGAAGAAGGAGCGAAGTGGATGACCACCACGAAACGCTCGTTGATCGTTCTCGCCCTCTGCGCCGCCCTGGGGGTGGCCTTGGCGGTGGTGTCCACCGCCTGGGGCCAGAGCCTTCGGACGTTCAGCATGGATAACGGCTTCGACCTCTCTTACACAATCGTCCCGCGCGAGGAGATATTATCGGGCGGCCCGCCGAAGGACGGCATCCCGGCGCTCACCAACCCCCGGCTCCTTGCGGCCAAGGAGGCCGGCTACCTCTACCCGAAGGACCTGGTGCTCGGGGTGGAGTTCGGTGGCGAGGCCAGGGCCTATCCGCTCCGCATCCTGGTCTGGCACGAGAACGCCAACGACGAGGTGGGGGGCGTGCCCATCTCTGTGACGTACTGTCCGCTTTGCAACTCGGCCTTCGTCTTCGACCGGCGGATCGGCGGCCAGGTCAGGGAGTTCGGCGTGAGCGGGCTGCTTTGGAATTCCAACGTCCTGCTTTACGACCGCCAGCCCGAGCCCTCGAAAGAGAGCCTCTGGAGCCAGATCAAGATGGCGGCCGTCACGGGACCCGCCGCCCGAGCGGGGCTTCGGATGAAGTTTCTTCCCTCGGAGCTCACAACCTGGCGCGAGTGGACCGAGCGCCACCCGACCACCACGGTCCTCTCCGACCGGACAGGCTACGCCCGAAACTACGGCCGCTCGCCCTACGGCTCTTACTTCGCCACCGACCGGCTCATGTTCCCCGCCCGCGGGGGCCGCAAAAGCCCGGAGCGGTTTCGCAACAAGGAGCCGATGGTGCTCGTCCAGGTGGCCGACAAGCTCAAGGCTTACGCCGTGCGCGACGTCGCTGCCGCGGCCGGCGAGGAGGGCTTCATCGAAGACCGCGTGGGTGACACAAGGCTTCGCCTCATCTACATGAAGCCGGGCGACACCGTGCGGGTCGAGACGCTCTCCGGCGACCACGAGCCGGTTCCCGTGGCCTACTCCTTCTGGTTCGCCGTCAACGCGATCATGCCCGACGTCGAGATTTTCGAGCCCCCCACCCGCCATGCCGCAAGGGGCAAGGCCAACCCCCACGTGGCCCAGCCCCCGACCTCCCGCACCCGGTAATGACCCGGACACCCGTCCACCACACGGAGGCGTGGAAATGAAAAGACACATGGCAAGAGCGTGCGGACAGGCCCTCATCACGACGGTCTTCCTCATCAGCATAGGAGGTGCTTGGATACCGGCATACGCCGCAGGCCCAAACGGCGACGCGTTCAGCACCGACGGCTACGCCTACGTGCTCAAGACCTACGTCAACGACCGCGGCATGGTCAACTATAAGGGGCTCAAGGCAGACCGGGAGAAGCTCGATTCATACGTTCGAGCCATGGAGCGGCTCGACCGGGCCGTCTTTGAGCGCTGGAGCAAGTCGGAGCAGATCGCCTTTTGGATAAACGCCTACAACGCCATCGTCCTGAAGACCATCATCGACAATTACCCGATTACGCCCTCGTTCTTCAAGCTGGCCGTGTTCCCCCGCCACAGCATCTGGCACATCTCCGGGGTCTGGGACGACATCAAGCATCCCATCATGGGCCGGCCGATGTCGCTCAACGCCATCGAGCACGAAACGTTGCGCAAGGACTTCAACGAGCCGCGCCTGCACGTCTCAATCGTCTGCGCCGCAATAAGCTGTCCGCCACTGCGAGACGAACCCTTTACGGGCAAGCGGCTCGAGGCCCAGCTTGAGGACCAGGCCCGCCGCTTTGTAGCCAACCCACATAACTTCCAGATCGACCGGGCCGCCCGCCGCGTCGAGCTCTCGTCCATCTTCAAGTGGTTCGGGGAGGACTTCGTCGCCACCTACGGCACCGACAATACGTTCAACGGCCATCGGCCAGTGGTCCGGGCTGTGCTCTCCTTCGCCAGCCGCCACCTCGGCGCCGAAGACCGCCGCTACCTTGACACGCAGCAATACAGCATCCACTATACTGATTACGACTGGTCCTTGAACGAGCAGCGGGATGGATTAGGCCATGAAACGTCCTGAGACCTCTCCAGTCAGCGAGACGGAGGAGCCCGCCCCGGCTTCGCCCGACGCCTCGGGCGACGAGCGCAAGACTGCCGGCTGGTGGCGGCCGGTGGCGCTGCTCGGCGCCATCATCGCCATCCTCGTCCTCTCGAGGGTCTTCGGGCTCGGCGAGAGGCTGGGCGCGCTGCGCGACTGGATTGTGACCCTGGGGCCCTGGGGCCCGGCGGTCTACGTCGTGCTCTACGTAGCCGCGACCGTCGCGGCCGTGCCGGGCTTGGCCATCACCGTGGCGGCCGGGGCGCTCTTCGGCTCTCTCTGGGGCGTCGTCATCGTGAGCGTCGCCTCGACCCTCGGGGCCAGTCTCGCCTTCGTCATTGCCCGCTACTTCGCCCGCGACGCCGCCGGCCGCTGGCTCGGGCGCAACGAGAAGTTCCGCCGGCTCGACCGGCTCACCGAAGAGCACGGGGCGATCATCGTGGCGCTCACGCGGCTCACCCCCATCTTCCCCTTCAACCTTCTCAACTACGGCTTCGGCCTGACCAGCGTTCCGTTTCGGACCTACGTCTTTTGGTCCTGGCTCTGTATGCTGCCGGGCACGGTGCTCTACGTCGTCGGGGCCGACGCTCTGGTCAAGGGACTCGCCCAGGGCCGGGTTCCGTGGGCCCTGGTGGGCGCCCTGGCGGTGGCCGCCGTGGTGTTGACCCTCCTGGTGCGCTACGCCCGCCGAACGATCCAGGCCAAGGAGGCGAGCACCGAAGACAAGACCGCTCCGGCGGCCACGGTGGAGCCCTCGCCCAATGCGTAAGGTCCCGGAGGTCTTGCCCCACGACGAGCACAACGCCGCGCTCATCGCCAACGTCCATCCGCCCGACTGGACGAACCCCGAGCCCGCCCCGCGCTACAACCTGGTCGTGCTCGGAGCGGGGACCGCAGGGCTAGTGACCGCCGCCGGCGCGGCGGGCCTGGGCGCCAAGGTCGCCCTCGTGGAGCGCCACCTCCTGGGGGGCGACTGCCTGAACGTCGGCTGCGTGCCCTCCAAAAGCCTGCTTCGCTCGGCGCGCGCCTTTGCCGACGTCCGCGACGCCGAGCGCTTCGGTGTGAACGTCCCCAAGGCCCCTGAGGTCGATTTCGGCGCCGTCATGGAGCGGATGCGCCGCATCCGAAGCCGAATCAGCGCCCACGACTCCGCCGCCCGCTTCCGCGACCTGGGGGTGGACATCTTCCTGGGCGAGGCGTCGTTTTCAGGTCCCGACACGGTGGAGGTGGGGGATACGACGCTGCGGTTCAAACGGGCCGTCATCACCACAGGGGCGAGGCCCGTGGCACTGCCCATCGAGGGGCTCGCCGAGGCCGGCTACCTGACGAACGAGACCGTCTTTTCGCTGACCGAACGCCTGGGCCGCCTGGTGGTTGTCGGCGGAGGCCCCTTGGGCTGCGAGCTGGCCCAGGCCTTCTGCCGGCTGGGCTCCGAGGTGACCCTCGTGCAGCAGTCCCCGCAACTGCTCATACGCGAGGACCCGGACGCCGCCAGAATCCTGACCGACGCGCTACAGCGCGACGGGGTGCGGGTCAAGCTCAATGCGCGCGCGAAGAAGGTGTCCGTCTCGGATGGGGAGAAGCTGCTCCACCTGGAGGTCGCCGGAGGCGAAGAGGTCGTCGCCGCCGACGAGATTCTGCTGGGCGCCGGGCGCGCCCCCAACGTCGAGGGGCTCAACCTCGAGGCCGTCGGGGTCCAGTACGATACGAGAAAGGGAGTGGTGGTCAACGACTATCTCGAGACCACCAACAAGCGCATCTACGCCGCGGGCGACATCTGCATGGCCTACAAGTTCACCCACACCGCCGATGCGGCCGCGCGCATCGTCATCCAAAACGCGCTCTTTTTGGGGCGCAAGAAGCTCTCCGCCCTCACCATCCCCTGGTGCACCTACACCGACCCGGAGATCGCCCACGTGGGCCTGGGCGAGCGACAGGCCGCCGAGAAGGGGATTCCGATCGACACCTTCACAACACCGCTGGCTCAGGTGGACAGGGCCATCGCCGACGGCGATGACGAGGGGTTCGTCAAGGTGCTCGTCAAGCGGGGGAGTGACACCATCGTCGGGGCCACGATCGTCGCCCGCCATGCGGGCGAGATGATCAGCGAGGTCACGACAGCGATGGTGGGAAAAGTGGGCCTGAAGACCCTCGCGACCGTCATCCACCCCTACCCCACCCAGGCCGAGGCCATACGCAAGGCGGCCGACGCCTATCAAAGAGGCCGCCTGACTCCCCGCGTGAAAAATCTTTTCAGTCGCTGGCTCGAATGGACCCGATAGCCGGACGGGGGGTGTCGGCTTCCACCATCCGGCCTTACGCCTAAATCACGTTCGGAAGGCAAAAAAAGGGGGCGGGCCGCCGCCAGGCGGCCCGCCCCGATGTGGCCTGCGGTACGTGGAGCCTAATAGCCGTCGTTGAAGGACTTGAGCTTCTTCGAACGGCTGGGATGCATGAGCTTCCTGAGCGCTTTGGCCTCGATCTGCCGGATCCGCTCGCGCGTGACGTCGAAGTCCTGTCCCACCTCTTCGAGGGTATGCTCCGTATCATCGCCGATGCCAAAGCGCTTGCGCAGCACCCGCTCCTCGCGGGGGGTGAGGGTCTGGAGCACCCGGATGGTCTGCTCCTTCAGGTTCGCCCTGGTGACGGCCTCGGCAGGCGCCATGATCTTTTTGTCCTCGATAAAGTCACCCAGCAGGCTGTCCTCTTCCTCCCCTATGGGGGTCTCGAGGCTAATGGGCTCCTTGGCGATCTTCAACACCTTGCGGACCTTATCCACGGACAGCTCCATCCGCTCGGCGATCTCCTCGGGCGTGGGCTCCCGCCCGATCTCCTGGACCAGCTGGCGGCTCGTGCGGATGAGCTTGTTGATGGTCTCGATCATGTGGACCGGGATCCGGATCGTGCGGGCCTGGTCGGCGATGGCCCGCGTTATGGCCTGACGAATCCACCACGTGGCGTAGGTGGAGAACTTGTAGCCGCGCCGGTACTCGAACTTATCAACGGCCTTCATGAGGCCGATGTTGCCTTCCTGGATGAGATCGAGAAACTGGAGTCCCCGGTTGGTGTACTTCTTGGCAATCGAGACGACCAGCCGCAGGTTGGCCTCCGCCAGCTCGCGCTTCGCCTCACTATCTTTCCATTTGCCCGCCTCGATATAGCGAATCGTCCGTTTTAGCTCGTCGTTCGAGGCGAGGGCCTCGACCTCCACGCGCCGAATCTTCCGGCGGCAGTTGCGGATGCGTCGGTCCGCTTCCTGAAGCGTTTCGTATTTGATCCCAAGCTCCTTCTCGAGGCGCTTGCGCCGGTGCGTGCCGTTCATCGAGCGTATCGCGCTGCGCAGCTCTTCGTGGGAGAGGTCCACCTCCTCCAAGACCCCTTGGATCTCTCTCTCGGCTTGGAGGAGGCTCCGGTGAAACCCCTCGATTCGGGCGACCACCTTCTCGATTTGGGTCTCGTTGAGGCGTATCTCCCAAAGGAGCTCCGTCATCTTTTCCTGGAGACGCTGCTCCTCAGCCTCCTGACGCTCAAGAACCCGTCCCCTGAGGCGCTTCCCCACCCGAACGGCTTTGAGCTTCTCCATGCGGGTATTCAGCGACTTGAGCCGGGTGATGAGTTTGAGCACACGGGTGGTCTCTTTCCCATCGAGCTTGCGCTCATCTCCGCTGAGGGTTTCAACCATATCGACAATCGGGAGCCTCTTGGCCCGTACTGCGTCCCCGAGGGCGACGACTTCCTTGACCGCGACGGGCGCCTGCAAGACGGCGCTGACGACCTCGTTGTACCCCTCTTCGATGCGCTTGGCGATCTCCACCTCGCCTTCGCGCGTCAGCAGGGGAATGGTCCCCATCTCCCGCAGGTACATCCGGACCGGGTCATCGGTCTTGCCGGGCTGGTCTTCAAAGTCGTAGCTCTCTTTCTCCAGCGGCTTGTCGTGCTCTTTGATCCGCAGCTTGTGCTGGGCATCCTCCGCATCGGTGTCAATGACCTCGATGTCATTCTCACCGAAGAGGACCATGACGTCATCAATCTGCTGGGGAGAGAACACGTCGCGAGGGAGCATATCGTTGACCTGGTCGTAAGTCAGATAGCCCTTCTCCTTGCCTAGTGAGATCAGTTCTTCCACGCCTTTGAGTTTATCCTTCTTTGTCATGGATACCGCAGCCTCCTTAGCCTTCCTACAAATCTCAACTTAATATATGTTCTTTGACAATTTAAGCAAATTTTTTTGCCCGCAGCCTCAGGCCGGCAGCGCACGCTGAAGCTCCATGCGCCGAAGCGTCAGGTCGCGCACCACGGCGTCATCGCCCGCCTCCTCGGCCTCCTTCAACGCTTGTTCCAGCTCCCGGACCCGCTCCCGGAGGGCGCGTTCCTCAATCGCTGATAGGGAATCGCGCAAACCGACCCGGAAGTCATCCAGCCCGTGGGGCGTCTCAGCGAGCTGGACCGCCAGGGCCGCTAGCTCCGCATCGGGCAGCTTGTCGATCAAGCGGGCAAGAGCCAACTCGCCCTCTTCGGCGACCTCTAAGAGGGCCCGGCAGATCGCTTGGAGCGATCCATCGTTCAGCACGTCCGGGGAGAGGTCGGCGGCGGCCTCCAGGGCGGCCGGCTCCTGCAGCAGGATGCGTAGCAGGAGCTCCTCTTCGGGCCACGTGGCTTCGCGGCCGACCGGCGCCACGGCAGGCGCCGCCTGCGCCGGAGGGCGCCGGGTCTCGGTCCGAAGCCGACGAAATTCATCCCGCAACGCCTCCTCTCGCACCCCCAGGACCACGGCCACCCGACGGACGGCCTCGTCCCGCTCCACGAGGTTAGGGATGCGGCCCACCAGGGGCATCAGCTCACGGGCCACCCGCCCTTTGCCGGCGGGCGAGGCGGCCTCCTCGGCCCTGAGAAGCTCTTCCAGGAGAAAGTCGATCAGGGGCTTGGCCTCCTTACGGGCGACCGTAAAAGCCTCCAGGCCGGCTGAGCGCAGATAGCTGTCCGGGTCCTCCCCGGCCGGCAGGGTCATTACCTTGACCTGGAGGCCTTCGGCCACCAGGTGGTCGGCCCCGCGGCGGGCCGCGGCAACGCCCGCCTGGTCTGCGTCAAATACGAGGGTCACTCGTTGGGCGTAACGGCCGATGAGCCGGGCGTGCTGCTCGGTGAGGGCTGTTCCGAGCGTCGCCACGATGTTGGCGAGCCCAGCTTGGTGGGCGGTGATGACGTCGAAGTAGCCCTCCGTGACCAACAGCTCGTCCACATCCTGGGCCGCCTGCCGGGCCTTCTCCATCCCGTAGAGCAGTCGGCCCTTCTGGTAGAGGACCGTCTCGGGTGTATTGATATACTTCGCCTCCGTGGCCTGCGGGTCGAGCACGCGCCCTCCGAAGCCGACGACCTCGCCCCGGTGGTCCTTGATGGGAAAGATGAGCCGGGCGCGGAAGCGGTCGTAATGGCCCCCCGACCGCTCGGACCGTACAACCAGGCCCACGGCCTCAAGGTCCTGCGTCGACACCCCCGAGGCCTGGGCCTTCGTGACCAGGAAATCCCACCCGGCAGGGGCGAAGCCAAGCTCGAAGGCTTCAACGATGTCGTCGCCGAGGCCCCGGTCGGCCACGTAGCTCCGGGCGCCCTCGGCCTCGGCCGCTTCAAGCAAATACCGATGGTAGAGGGACGCCGCCCGCCGCGTCACCTGAAGGAGCCTCTCGCGCCGACGGGCGTCGGCAGCCTCCTCAGCCGATGGGGCGGGGACCTCCACGCCTGCCCGCCGGGCCAGATGCCTGACGGCTTCAACGAAGCTCATCCCCTCAGCGTGCATCAGGAAGGTGAAGACGTTGCCGCCGGCCCCACACCCAAAACATCGGAATATGTTCCGGTCCGGAGAGACGTTGAACGAGGGCGTCTTCTCGGGGTGAAACGGGCATAAACCCTTGTAATTGCGACCGGTCTTCTTCAGGGGGACATACTCGCCGATGAAGCCGACCAGATCGGTCCGGTCGCGAATATCGTCAAGCACTATGTCTGGGATGCGTCGAGCCATCACGTACCGAGGTTCAGCACGGCTGACCGTTCCACCGAGGCCCGCAGACGGTCAATCAGGCTAGGGTAAGACCACTCCATCCACGCTCGCCTGGTCTGTGCCCTTCATGCCAATGGATTGTCGTGGAAAAATACGGTCCCCATGTGGCTCCCCAATGGGGCTCCTCCGATTGAAGAGAGGCTCACGAGTCGGCCGAAAGCCGCTCCTTGACCAGCCGGCTGACCAGCCCGCCGTCAGCACGTCCCTTCATCTCAACCATCAAAACCTTCATCACCTTGCCCGTGTCCTTCGGGGATATCGCCCCGAGCTCCGCGATGACGTCCTCCACCCGAGAGGCAATCGCCTCTTCCGACAGGGCTTCAGGGAGATACTCTTGAATAATCTCCAGCTCACGCTGCTCTTTCGCCGACAGGTCGTCCCGACCCCCCTCCTGGAAGGCCTGGACGGATTCCTTGCGCTGTTTGGCGGCGGCGGTCAACACATCGAGGACGCCGTCATCTTCCAGCTCCTCACCCTTCTCCTTGACCTTGTTGATAATCGCCGCCTTGAGCAACCGGAGGGTTGCGACGCGCTCCTTCTGGCCTGCGCGCAACGCCGCCTTGTAATCCTCTTCAAGCCGCTCTATCAGGGAGCCATTGCCATCCGACCGGTCTACCATCGTTCAGACTTCCTGAGGGCCTTGACCAGCTTCTTACGCGCCGCCTGCATCTTCCGCTTCCGGCGAACACTCGGCTTCTCATAGTGGGCCCGCCGGCGAATTTCGGAATAGATGCCCGCTTTCTCGCACTGCTTCTTAAATCGCTTCAGTGCCTGCTCGAAGGACTCACCCTGCCTGACGCGGACACCAGGCATGCAACGCTCACCCCCTTTAATTGTGCTCCTAAATGCTTCATCCTCCCTCCGAAGGAGGCCCACACATTAATCCTCCGGCGGGGAGGAACACAACCTATTGGAAAACAACATTTAATGCGAAATGCGAAGATGGGTTTGGCTCTAAAGTGACTATTTTATGTGATATTATATCACCCCTTTTAAAAATATAAGATTTTTCGGGAAAAATAGCAAACAAATAGACCACTCAATATAGGAGCGAAGCCCGTTTTTGTCAACTCTCGCCAACTCTCGCCACCTCTCGCTTTTGGGCACGATTCTTCGGTGGCAGGTCCTCGCCCTCGTTGCCCTGCAGAACCTCCAATCGGCCACGCGTCAGGCGGGTTCGCCTAAGTCGCCCTCGATGGGCTGGAAGAAGCAGGTCGGCTCGCCCGTGTGGCAG
>JALLOF010000510.1 GCA_027717595.1 Nitrospinae bacterium AH_259_B05_G02_I21
GAGATTCTCAGAGTTGTCTTGCTCGTGCAAGAAGCCAGCTTGTTGTCGGAGCTGCCACGTTTTAGGAGCTTTTCCCGTCAGAAAGCTAATCACAGAGGGGTTGGTAAAGCGGCTAACCGTCTGGATGTTATCGAACATGGTACAAGTCTTTGCGAACTCGTCCAAGAATGGCGTTGTCTCCCGGAAGTATCCATACAAGGACATGTGATTGGCGCTCAGCCCGTCATAGGTCAAGACAATAATGTTGGGCAGTGGTCCGTCTGTCTGGACATTTGCATAAGACCGGAGAACAGCGGGGGAGGGGTAAATAAAGCATTAGTCTGTTTAG
>JALLOF010000511.1 GCA_027717595.1 Nitrospinae bacterium AH_259_B05_G02_I21
ACATCAACATGGCGCTCGCCCGCGACCTTCTCAACAACATGCCGGTGCTCAAGCTCGTGGGCCTGGTGCCGGGCTTCCAGAAGCTGAACACCTGCACGACCCGGTACACCCGCCAGGAGACGACTCCGTTTAAGGCCCTGACGCTGCCGGTCTCCATCAACCGCGGGATGGCCGCGGTGGCCCCCTCCACGCTCGTGCTCGACTCCCAAGACATCGACGTGGTGACAGGGCCCAACCCCGGCTTTATTGACTTGTCTCGCCAGGAGATTCACCTGCGCAATATCCGGGCCGTCTTCAGCCGCGAGCTCACCGACCAGTGCCTCGGCG
>JALLOF010000512.1 GCA_027717595.1 Nitrospinae bacterium AH_259_B05_G02_I21
GTTTTTTGGTTGCGGAATAAGCTTGAAGGATTCATAGTTAAGATAAATACACGCCTTCTGTTCAAGCTCGATATTTTGTGAAGAACCGCTAAGCTGACTGATGGGGGGGGGGATGTGTCAGCTGTGTGGAAAGCCAAGCCGGGTTGCCTTGCAAGGGGTTAGCTCGGCTATTTTTATATTGGGTTCGGCTCGTGAGCCCTTCTTAGGAAGGTGGACACCTTCTTCCTATTATGAACCTGATCAACCCCTAACCTGAAGGAGATGATTATGGTCACGACCACATCAGTCGAGTTTCCTACTGTCGAGGTCAGTTCCACTGTGCAGAGG
>JALLOF010000513.1 GCA_027717595.1 Nitrospinae bacterium AH_259_B05_G02_I21
GTCCCGATGACCTCGCGGCCCGGCTCCTCCAAAATGGTGAAGCTCTCCCCCGCCGCGCGGATGTCGACGAAGCGGTGGGGGCGTCGTCGGACGGCGTGCCAGCACCCATCGGCGACGGCCCGAAGAAGCTCCCCCGCCTGGCCGAGCGCCTCGGCGTGCTCGGCCAACTCACCGGGAGGAGGGAAGGCCGGGTCGTCGTCGGACAAAGGCACCTCGGCGGCGGCGCACGGCAGGTGGGCCCGAAGAATCGGGACGTTCGTCGGGTCGACCACGGCCCGCTCAAACCCCCGCCGAAAGAAATCCTCGGGGTGGCGCATGAAGTATTGG
>JALLOF010000514.1 GCA_027717595.1 Nitrospinae bacterium AH_259_B05_G02_I21
CCGCCGGGCGCAGGAAGATGGCGAAGCGGATGTCGAGCTCGTTGGCTACCTTGACGACGCCGCCGATCGACACGGGCTCGATGTCGTAGTCGCGCTGCTTTATCTCGAGCTCGCCGGTGACGCGGATCCCGTCTGCCTCGCGGGACAGCTTCGCCGTTACCTCGACCGGCCGGGTGACTCCGTGGAGCGTGAGCGGTCCTTCGAGTCGGAGCTCGTCCTCCCCGCGCTGCCGCACCCGCTCCGTGCGGAAGGAGACCGTCGGGAAGCTCTCGGCGTCGAGTTGCTCGGCCCCCATCATCTTCTCCCGGATCTCCTCGAGCTCCTCTT
>JALLOF010000515.1 GCA_027717595.1 Nitrospinae bacterium AH_259_B05_G02_I21
ATGACCTTTCTGTCGTTGAACATTGACCCTCCTTTCTCCGCTCGGCCCCCTCCATCAGATCTCGGTCGCCGAGAGTAGCTCATACCCCAGGATGTTGGTCGCCCCGACGATGGCCTGCAGCTCCACGGTGATGGAGCCGTCGTCGGCCAGGCAGCCCGCAAAGCCGCCGGCCAGCACATCGGCACTGTCGAGGTGCCCGATAATCCGTTTCATGGGCGGAAGCGTAATCGTGGCGTTGGCGTTGCCGGACGAGACCACCGCATCGGCCTGCTTGCTGGCATCGACGAGGCTCTGGGATGACCCGTCGCGGCCGGCGAACTCATCGGT
>JALLOF010000516.1 GCA_027717595.1 Nitrospinae bacterium AH_259_B05_G02_I21
CACCTCGAGGTGGCTGTCGGTCTGCGCCGTGCACGATAAGCCCAGCCGAAAGAACTTGTTTTGCGCATCGAGGACGTTCGGCGCCGAGGTGCCGACCCCGATGAAGAAGATACGCCGGGCTCTGACGAGAAGCTCCACGGCGCGGGTAAAGACTTCCGCATCGAGCGCGGCGAGGGTCTCTTCGAGGGCCTGGATGTGGGAGCGGAAGACCTTGGCCGCCACGGCCTGGGGCTCATCGCCCTCCTCAAGCTCCTCGTGGAGGCTTGCAATCGGTGAGACCAGGTCCCGGGCGAGCGAAATCTTGAAGTCCTGGTATCCTTTGTAGCC
>JALLOF010000517.1 GCA_027717595.1 Nitrospinae bacterium AH_259_B05_G02_I21
CTCCGAAGGTTGTGCGGTTGACCAAGCGGCCCCGGCGCCCGTCGGCCGCCGAAGTACAGGCGAATCCCCGGGCTCGAAGCGCCCGGTTTCGGGCCTGCGAGAAGCTGGCGGCCTAGGTGAGGTGGTTGACATGGTCGAGGTACGGCGTCCCAGGAGTCTTCGGAAGCGGGCCGCAGTGGTGGCCCTGGCGGTTGCGGCGGCCACTCTGGTGGCACCACCCGCTGGTGCGCCGAGCGTCTCGCGCCTTGTGGTCGATACGTTCGAGCAGGGCGACCTCACAGGGTGGATCGAGCGGCGATACCACGGGCGGACGCTCTACCAGGTGG
>JALLOF010000518.1 GCA_027717595.1 Nitrospinae bacterium AH_259_B05_G02_I21
CGCCGCGACCAAAGCGCGCCCAACGTCCTCGACCTCGACGATCGGCAGCGCGTCGGCCCCGTCAGTGTCCATTTTTGCGGCGGCTGAGAAGAAGCGACCCACCACGCGGAGCGCATCGACGTAGAGGCCTCGCGGAGTCGCGGCACCGGGCGTCCCGTCGGCGTCGGGGGGTTGCGCGTCGACGAGCTCCGGAGCAGCAGGCTCCGCCTCGGGGGGTTCGGCTCCGGGATCGGCGGCGGACGCGTCAGCAGCCTCGGGCTCTGCCGAGGCGGGTTCCGGAGACTCTTCGACGACGTCGACGCTCGCCGGCTCGGCGCTCTTCTGC
>JALLOF010000519.1 GCA_027717595.1 Nitrospinae bacterium AH_259_B05_G02_I21
GAGCCTGGTCCAGGTCTTTGGTGATGGGTTTTTCCAACAGCACGTGCGTGCCGCGACAGAGAAACTCCTTGGCGACGGGATAATGGAGGCTGGTGGGTACGGCGATGGAGACGACATCCACCTGGCCGAACAGTTCCTGGTATTCGGTGTAAGGGGTGGTATTGTACTGCGCGGCCAGCCCTCGGACCCGCTCCTCGTCGATGTCGACGATGCCG
>JALLOF010000051.1 GCA_027717595.1 Nitrospinae bacterium AH_259_B05_G02_I21
CCCATCTGGGAGAACGAGAGCTACGTCCAGAGGGGCAGCCTGGAAGGCGGCGAGATAGAACAATACCACGTCCCATGCTTCAGGGAGGTAGGGCCCAAGGAAGAGCATGGAATGATGATGCCAAATGAATGAAACATTGAAATGGGCCATCTACAATTTCTGCTGACTATAAGATTATCAACTGAGAATCACCACCATCATACCTAGAGAGCCGAGGCCATTTGAAAAAAAAAGACGCTTGGGGGACAGTATATTTCACATTCGACCGCGTGTGGGGGGCCTCCCCCCCTTCGAAGCGCTGATAATTCTTGCCAGCATCAATGACCGCCCACACCATGACCGCCCCGCCGACCCCCGGCACCGTCCGACTCCGGCCCACCACCACGCCCAAGAGAACCACCACCGTCACCACCAGCCCGGCCACCACGAGATGAGCGGTTGGGGCAGAGTTCCCACCATTCTTTGCCCCAATCACCGACAGGGGCCACGTCATTACTAGGCTTTGACGACCATCACCCCCACGGATTTGGGGCAGAATACCGAGCCCTAGACCGAGCTGATCTCCACTACTCCGATTCTGCTCTTAGTCTATACGCTAAGAGCACCGATTTTTGTAGTTCGTTGATATTGATACTGTTGCGGGTTTGCTCTTAGTCGTAGTGCTAACAGCAGGGGGCTTGCTCTTAGTCTCAAGACTAACAGCGAGGTAAGAGCGAGGTAAGAGCAGATGAATGGCGGTCTTTAAATTCAAGGAATTACAAAACCCTAATAAGGTAGAAGAATAAAGACATATAGTCGAGATGGTCAAAAGCCCTGGTAGGACGGAAAGGAGAGAGGTTAAGAGGAGGGTTTCACGTCAATGATATCGGGAGCCTTGCCCTTGTCCTTCGACGCCTCGAACGTCTTGCGCTCTTGCTCTAGTCGGTTGGCGGCTTCCCGATCTGCATTCGCTTTGGATAATAGAAGAGCCAACATGGTGGCTGGTGAAACAGTTTGGTGCCCAATATCGACTATGCCGTCACGGATCAACACCTTGTCGGTCACAATACCGTATTCTTTTAGGCGGTCCACCCCCGCCCTGGATAGTATTTTGAATAGGTCCAGGTCTTTATCGGTAAAGTTGTCTTTAGGGTCGTGGAGCCTTTCGAGCAGTTCGGTCATTAGCTCTTGCGTCAATAGGGAGTTTACGGCTGCGTTTGTTCTGATGTCATGTTCTAATATTTCGACGGTCTTCTTTCCCTGTTTAAGCTCTTCTAATGTAATGTCCTCTTTGCCCCACCTCGACACCGTTCCCTTGCCAACGCCCGTGAGTTCGACTATCTCCCGGTGTGTGTATCCTTCAAGAATGAGGGCCTTGACGTGGGCCTTCGAAGCTGGGGTGTGCTTGTTGGTTTTTTTAGGTGCGGGCATGATTTTAGGTCCAGGGGTTTTCAGAAATCCCCATCTTGCCCCTACAAGGCAGACAGAGGCGGTTGTGTGGCCCTTCGCTGGGGAAGCTACTGTCACACTTTAGGCAATTGCGCTGGGTGGGTTGAGTGTCCGGCTTGGGCTCGGGTACCGTCTTGGTGGATGTGATCATAAAAAGAGCCGACCCCTTCTTACCCCCTTAACTATCCAAAAGATAGCAGACCCCTAGAGAACCGTCAACCCGCCCACCGGCCAGCCCTTATTCTTGGGGCGGGAGACTTTCCCGGCGTCGGGAGATTCAGCGCTGTGGGCTGGCAAGATATGGTCGTGGGCCACGCCCTCGAAGCAGGCGAGACGGTCAAGCTTAGGAAGGCGGAAGAATGATGCGGCAACTAGCCAGTGCAGGGAGTACCTATATCAGGGAGTTTCAGCCCATTGGGAAGCTTACTAAGAAGCTTCAAGCGATGGACTCTAGCTTTTGGTCCAGCCCCCGATGGAAGGCTGGATATTTCTACATAGCGGACCAAACAACCTACCTTTCCGTTAGGGTTCTCCCATTCAATCCGGGAAGCAAAATAAAGCTTGCCGCCGCCTTTCAGGTATGGCCCAACGCCTTCCCGGCTTTCGGAGGTAAGAAGTGCGAGGAATCTAGAGCCCGGCGGAAAGGGCATTATTCCCAATGTTTGACTCCAGTCGCACGCTATCCAGGAGGTGAGAGCGCCCAACCAATTTCCACCGTCGTGGTGCTGGAAAAATATTCGCGCCTTGGATGCCTCATAGTTGCTGGGGTTGACCACCCTTATACATACTTGAGCGGTAGCTGGATTGCTCCCGAAGAGTCTGAGTACGTTGGTCAACTGGAGGTCCAGGGAAGCAAATTGTTTTTCCAGAGGAATTGGTGGTTCAGGTTTTGGCGGCTCTACAACTTGAGTTTCAACTGGAAACACCTCTTGTGGTTTTGGTGGTTTTGGCACTTGCCTAACCTGAAGGGACTTGATGAATGGAAGTATCTGCCATTTTGTGAAAGCCACGATACCCCCAGCAACTAGTATCACTATAACGCCAGGTATTAATGTGTCTCTTAGCCGCAATCGCACTTCAATGGGTTTTTTTATCTCAACTGGCTGGGTTGGGAGGCTCTTAGGATTTTTCCGCCGCCGAGGCCATCTGCGCCAGGGGGCTCGTCGTCGAAGTCGCATATTTGAAATGATACTAAATTCCCATACTGCGTCAATGATTTTCGAGGGCGCTTAATATGACGAGTACTTCCACCCTCATCTCCGACGCCCAGCGCAAGACGACCTTATGGTGCAGGGAGCTAGCGGTTGCTCCGAACTCATAGGTCTGGTGATTTTTCCCGTCCGGGGGCATTTTTCTCTTGACAATTACGATAGTTGTGACTATTATAATTACTAGGAGGGGGTACGATAGGAGATAAAATGGCCAAGAGAACCTTTGATATACCTGAGCCAATTAATATTAGGCTCAAGGCTATTGCTGAAGTCCAGGGAACATCAATCCTGTCTGTAATTATCAGGTTATTAGATGAAGGGAGCAAGAAGGAATACCCTGCTGCCCGGAAGAAGCGAAACAAGATGGCAGAAGGGTAAAAAGCGGACGGCGCGTCTACCCGCGAAGATAATCGCGCCGCCCAAGGCAAACACCCAACCCCGAAGGGAGGGCATTTACTATGAGACAGACTAGCACAGTCCCCACCAATCTTCAACCCACCGTAGTATCACCCAGGGTCATTGTTCCACCGAGGCCCGCCGTCTCCCAGGCCACCCTCGCTGAAATCCTCAAGCGCCGCCGTGAGGTGAAAGAGGCTGAAAAGAGCCTCAAGGCGCAAAAGGACGCCCTAGCCGACCGTGAGTGGGCCGTCATTCAGGCCCTAGAAAAGGGGGCCACGGTCGCGCTGGGCGTCCTTACGGCCTCAATCAACCACGAGACGCGCCGCAATGTCAAATGGCGGGAAGTGGCCGAGCAGTACCTTGGCGCTGAGTTCTGCCAGACGGTCATTGATGAGACTGAGCCGACCATCTACCCCCGGCTGGTGATTGCTTGAGCATCCCGCCCCTGGTCCCGAGCGTCACGGTTCGGGGCTAGGCCGGGGCGCTTGAGCCCCACCACGGAGGAGGGATAGACGATGGAAAAGCTGAGCAGACGAGAAAGGGCCGACCAGGAGATTGACCGCCTTTTGGCCCTGTTTGAGTCCGGGGAGATACCGGACGCCGTGGCGCGGGTTGTAATCCCACCCCTGGACGTACCATGCGCCCGCTGGAGCCTTTCTAACAAGCTCTTGACCATGCTGGCCGGCACCGCCGACGCCCGAGGCTACCGCCAATGGGAGGAGGCAGGGCGGCACGTCAAGAAGGGTATGCGGGCCTTCTACATACTGGCCCCACGGTTCAAGAAGATGAAGGACGAGGGGACGGACGAAGAAGAAAGCCGCCTTATCGGGTTTCTGGCGGTCCCGGTCTTTCGGTGTGAGGACACCGACGGCGAACCGCTCAACCACCCACCCTTGGAGCCACCGGAGCCGCCGCCCTTGGTTGAGATCGCCGAGGCGTGGGGCATCGGCGTGGCCTACGTCCCTTGCTATGGCGGCTACTATGGACGGTACAACCCAGGCTCTAATGAAATCATCCTCGCCACCCATGAGGAGTCCACTTTCTTTCACGAACTGGCACACGCTGCCCACGGACGGTTTAAGAAGCTCAAGGGCGGGCAGGATTGGCGACAAGAGGTCGTGGCCGAACTTACCGCCGCCGTTCTCATGCGCTTCTTTGGCAAGAAAGACACCAGGGGCACCCACTACGAATATATCAAGTCTTATGCCGAGGGTGCCGGGAAGGACGTTAGGCGTGCTTGTCTGGCCGTTCTGAGCGACGTGGGCAAGTGCCTTGACCTGATACTTACCCATGAGGCCGTTGCTGTCCAGGCGGCATGAGGAACAAGCCCATGAAGGATTACGAGGGAGCTTTTTGGGAATTTCAGAGAGAGCACAACTTGACGGACAACCTGGAGCGTCTGGCCCAAGGGCTTAGGATGCTTTCCTACAGCCTTGGAAATCTCGCTGATCCGGCCCTGGACGATACGAGCTATGAGTTGAGTATTCACCCCTACACCCTCTTACTTCACTCGGAGACGGCGAAGTCCATGGCTGGCCAAGTGCTGAAAATGGTGGACTGCACCAGGAACACCCCAAAGGCCAGAAAACGAAACCAAGGCCCCGGTAAGTTGATTCCCTTCGACCGTAACAACAGGACGGAAGCGGAGGAGGAAAGAGACGATGAAGAACCGAAAGCGTGAGAGCGGGTTCCTCACACCGGAGGAGGTTGCCTCGATGCTCCGGGTTCCCGACCGACGCACCCTCCAGGGCAAGCGCGACCACGCCATCTTAAAGGTCATGTTCGCGGCCGGGCTCCGTTCGGCTGAACTGTGCAGCTTGAGCGTCGAGGACATCCAGGCGTACAGAAACCAGCCCGTCCTCGTGGTCAACGGCAAGGGTGGGAAGGTCCGAAAGGTGCCGCTCCATCCAGAAGCCCTTGCGGCCATAAAAAGCTACTGGCGGGCCGAGGGTCGGAATGCCGACGATCCGAGGGAGCCGGTCTTTCAGACCTTGGGCAAGCATGGGCCGTATGAAGCCTCTAGGTTGAGCTACAAGGCAATCAGACACCTTGTCTCCAAAACTCGCAAGGTGGCCCTTATACGGCGACGAGTGACGCCCCACACGCTCCGTCACACCTTCGCCGTCTCCCTTCTGGACCAGGGCGTGGACCTTCGCACGCTCCAAGACCTGATGGGGCATGGCAGCGTGGCCGTCACACAGCGGTACCTCCATACGTCCGACGAGAAAAAGATGTCGGCGGTCCACTCGCTCACTTTCGAGCGATAGCATAGAGGAGAGTTTGGCCATGACCAACGAACAGCATCCCCACCTCTTCACAGTTACGGACGACAGCATGAGTCCTCGTTTCAGGCCGGGAGAGAAGTTGGTATTTGACCCTTCCCTCCATCTAGACCAAGAAGCTGACTGTGTTGTACGCCTTAAAGGAGGAGAGGCGAAGGTCAGGACGGTTTTTCTCCGAGGGCAGGGTCAGATCGTGCTTCGGTGCTTTGACCCGCAGGTCGAGGATGAGGTTCATCGGCTGGATGATTTCGCTCTCATCGCCCCGGTGGTTCGATTCTACACCCTAGCAGGACTTAGTTGACGAAGTTTGCCCCAAATCGGTTTAGGTGGGCAACGTGCAAGTGCCCATCATACTGATACCGCTCAAGAGCTTTGGGGCATTGAACGTTAGCTTCTCGGCCCTAAATGGGCCGCGCTCTTTGAAAACAGAATATCGGGCGGATGCCAGCGGTGCCCTTCGAGGGGGGGCAACGCTATGGAACTGGTTGAAACGGGAACAGAACTCCAAAAGAAAAGGGAGGCCCTAGACATTTCCTCGGAAAGGCTAGGCGAGGAGATGTTTCCGGGAGTTAGTGGGGTTGTAAAGTATTTAGAAAGTTTCGGTGATACACCACTTTGCCCGGAGGATTCCCGTCTCGTATCTGAAGCAATCGCCCGAATTCAAAACAAAAGAGGGGTGGCCATCGCCGCTAGGAATACAAAGAACTAACGAGCTATCTACTGGTTCGCAACAAAAGGTATAGCCAACAGACAAGAGATGGTACCCTGTCTGGAGCCAGAAACCTCACAGGGCGGGGCTGTGGACGAAAACCGGGTGCCCGGCATCCGTCCGATAAGTTATTTTACTGAAAAGAGTATGTGTAAGTAAACATCGTAAAGGTAGCTGGCTGTGAGGCATTAGGAAGAGAAGGGAGGAGAACAATGAGCAAAAAAAAGAAGGACCGACCACTTAAGTTGGCAACCAAGAGAGTTGAGGCCCTTGCCCTTGGCTCTCGCATCAGGACCATGCGCCGGGAGAGAAGGTGGAGGCTAAAAGACCTATCGGAGCGTACCGACCTGTCTACACCCCTTCTGTCCCAAATTGAGACCGGGCTGGTCACGCCACCCCTCGTCACCTTGGCTCGCATTTCAATGGCTCTCAGGGTGGACCTGTCCTTTTGGTTTCTGCCTGACGATATGAAGAAGGGCAGGCGCAATAAGGTACGCGAACGGGCGGCTCAGGCTATGGATGCGCTGGCTGAGGTCGTTGCTCTCTGCGATGAATAGGTGGACGCAAGAAATCACCAGCCCTGTCCGTCTCGGTAGGGTCGAGGTATAATCTCCTTAACTTGGATAGGGTCAAGATGCAACTGCCGAACCCAGGGGGGAGGGCTTGCTGTGAGGAGGCAGACACAGCAAGAGGTTGACCAATGGATGGAGCGAGCCCGTCAGCATGGCCTTGTCGATGACCAAGGCAATTGGGAAGTGGGTCGTTCCATTATAGAAGGTATTGTAGAAGGTTCGGAAGGGAGGGAAGTGAACATTAGAATCATCACGCCAATACTCGCAACCTTGCGAACCGAGAACCTTGAACTAAAATCACTGCCCATACGTTTTGACCGAACGTCGGACGGACAAATTATCATCCCCGGTAGGTGGTGGGCAAGTTCTTTCGAAGAGATGAGTCTGGACGACGAACATTCTCCTGGTGTTCGTCAGGAAGCAGCCCTTGCGTCCAGAAAGTTCAATTTCGAAGATATTCTATTGCCAGCCGACACGGACACCATCGAAGTCTTAGTCCCCGACGATGACGGCAATCCTGTTCCCTATGAAGCGTTGAAGCCAAGTACGTGCGTAAAATTGTCCCTAATATTATAATCAGCGGGATTCCTTTAGCGACCCTCTTAACCCTCCTGCTTACCACCCCCGCCATATCTGGCGACCCTCAAGTTGTCCGCTCCGGCTGCCACCAACCTTCAGAGCCCCTGCCTATAAGTACCCCCTATAATTCCTAGAAAATCGCTCTTTTTCAATGGGTTATCTGCTTTCATGCTTATTTGCCGATTGCCCTTGATTTTCGTCTTATTTTCGCTTATACATATTGATTCCCCCACAGCTTGGAGGACGGATTTGCGCCTTGAACCCACGCATTTACGGCGAGAGCTTCTCCCTCCTCGTGGAACAGGTTCAAGAGGCTACTTGTTCCTCTTCTACGGAAGCAAGGTAGCCTACCCACTATCCCTCTATGCCGTAAGCGTGCTCTTAGCCCAAGGTGACCCTCTAGTGGTTGTGGACGGCGGCAACGCCTTCGATCCCTACGTCATCTCTGATGCGGCCCGGAGGCTCGACCAAAGCCCAGAGGAGCTTCTGAGCCGCGTCCACATCTCCCGCGCCTTCACCTGCCATCAGCTTGAGGCGCTCATAACGGGACGGCTTGAGAACGCACTACGCCGCTTCCGCTCACGGAGCCTCATGCTTTCCGGCCTCCTGGACACCCTATACGACGAGGACGTCTCGCACGGGGAGGCGTTGGGGCTGTTCCGGCGGATCGTGGCCACGCTCAGGGTCTTGAGGAGCCAGGGTGTAAGCATGGTGGCCCTCTGCCCCGAAACGTCGGCTCCACTCCGGCAGAGACGAATCTTTCTCTCCGAGCTTCAGAGCGAAGCCGACAGGGTGATCCGGGCTGAGACGGAGGATGGAAGGATACTGCTCACGACCGAGAAGCCCGAAGGCCTTGAGGACCCACGGCACCTGATAACGGACGACATCGCTCCTGGAAGGAGGTGGCGATAAATGGGACGGACGGTGCTGTCCGCTACCCAAGTGGTGCTGAGGGAGCAGAAGAGCTGGAGGAAGTTCAGGCGGGCTCTGCGGAAAGAAGATCAGGAAGCGTTCGACGAACTCTTCCAGGCAGCCCGATACCACGTCGCAGCCCTTTCCTACGCCTCGAAGCCCACCCCCCTAGAACCAATCCTCATCTCCATGCTCATTGAGCAGCACAAGGCCATCCGAGCCCTCGAAGAAAGGGTAAAGGCATTGGAGGGACAACAAGACGATGGCTGAGCTGAGCGGCTGGCTCTTTGACGTTTATCCCTCCAGCGAAGGGATGGTGGTGTGGCTGCTGGACGACGATGGGAAGCCCACCAAGTTCGTCGACCATTACGAATCCTACTTCTACGCCTCCGGGAGCAGAGAGAGTTTCAGGCTGCTCAAGCAGCGCCTCTCCAGAATCAAGGTGCCAATCCGAATGGAGAGGGTCGACAGGACGGAGTTCTGGAGTGGAAGGCCTCTGGAGGTCCTTAAGATATCAACCCCCAGCCTTCTGGCCTACAGGCAACTGGTCAGTGCTGCTGGCAATTTGGAGGACATCGAGCTCTTCAACTGCGATATTCCCCTGCCCCAAGTCTACTTTTTTGAGCGAGATATCTTCCCCCTGGCGCAGTGCCGTGTGGAGCACGACGCAGAGGGCAGGATCAAGGCGATGGAGGCCCACGATTCGCCCTGGGACACGCACTACGCACTACCGCCCCTTCGGGTCATGGCGCTCCGGATCGAGGGTGCGGGGATCAATCCCAACCACAGCCAGCAGGGTAGGCTCGAAGTGGAGATGGATAGCACCATCTACACTATGGAGGCCGACGACCCCGACGAACTCATCTACAGCTTCAACAGTCTGCTCACGAGCCACGATCCCGACCTGATTATCACTGAATGGGGCGATTCTTTCATCATTCCCCGCCTGATGAGCCTTTCAGCGGCAGTGGGCGTCCCCCTGTCCCTTAATCGGGACCCAAGGAAGCAAAAGGTCGCTTCTCGAAGGGCTCGTTCTTATTTCACCTACGGCAAGACCGTCTACCAAGCCGGGGCCCGGACCCTGTTCGGCAGGTGGCACATCGACCGGTATAACTCGTTCATCCTCGGAGAGACGGGGCTGGAAGGGCTCATGGAGCTTGCCAGGGTCTCGAAGATTCCTGTCCAGCGAACCGCCCGCACCTCAACCGGCACCTGTATAAGCAACATGCAGCTGGAGCGGGCCGTCCGAGACGACATCCTCATCCCCTGGCGCAAG
>JALLOF010000520.1 GCA_027717595.1 Nitrospinae bacterium AH_259_B05_G02_I21
AGGCGCCTCGTGGACGACCGGCTCGTAGGTCTCGACGATCTCTTCCAGGTCCTCGACCGTGAGGGCTCCCTGCGGGTAGGCGCCCGCCCGGACGATTTCCATCTCCACCGTATGGCTCATCGCTTATCCTCCCTGTCGCCATCGCTCTGGCGCTGGCGCTCCCGCATCCGGCGGGGCGCCTCGTCGGTCGGGCGCACCGGGGCCTCGCCGGAGGCCGGCGGGGGTATGCGGTAGCGGTCGTAGAAGTATCCGGCTGAGACGGGCAGGCCGATGAGGCGCACCAGCCGCTCGTCGCGCTCGGCCAGGGCTTGGAGGTCCTCTGG
>JALLOF010000521.1 GCA_027717595.1 Nitrospinae bacterium AH_259_B05_G02_I21
GGAGCCTGGGCGCTGTGGAGGATAGTAGGTGGCTTTGATCTCTACCCCGTCGGCGGTGTGCAGGACCAGGTCCTTGGAGGCGGGGCCGGCCGCGGCAAGGCTCACGGCGCCGAGAAGGAGAACCAGGGAGGCAAGGGTCCAGCGAAAGGCCGACGGTTTACGCGCCATGGGGACGGCTCCTTGGGTGCGGACGCAAGTCTACTGGAGCGTGCGAGTGGATGTCAATGGCCTGTGGCCCCGCGCGTTGCCCGCCCGGGGGCGGCTCTGGTAGACTGCCGGAGCCGATAGGTCGAGGAGGAATCGCCCGTGGTCGGAACGGACG
>JALLOF010000522.1 GCA_027717595.1 Nitrospinae bacterium AH_259_B05_G02_I21
TCTCCGTGCAGACCCGTGTCGTCCCCGCCGCCCCCCACGAGGGTGGCCGTCATGTGGCGCTGGAGGTCGAGGACGACGGACTTTGGCGAGAGCGGGAGGTCCGCGGCGTAGGCGGGGCAGGCGTCCTGGCAGCGGCCGCACTCGGTGCACGCATCCAGGCTGACGAGCTGGGTCCAGGATAGATCGCTCAACTCCCCGGCGCCGAACCTTCCTGTGGCCTCCACCTCCTCCATGGTCACGGGCCTCAAGGCGCCCGGGGCCTCCAGCGGCTGGTAGAGGATGTTGAGGCTGGCGGCGACGATGTGGCGAAGCATGCTGAAGG
>JALLOF010000523.1 GCA_027717595.1 Nitrospinae bacterium AH_259_B05_G02_I21
AAGGCGGAGAACAAGGCCAATATCTCCACCGACATGTTCGACGGCATTCGCGACATCGTGGTCGGCCTGCTCCACCCGGCGCAGTTCGGAAAGGAGATGGCCACCTTGGAGGCCAAGCCTGTCTCGTCGTCAAAGGGCATCGATACCACGCTCGTCGAGAAGGCCGTGAATCCCTTCAAGCTCTCGACCGAGACGAGGAAGGCCGAACAGTTCAAGGCTGAGAACAAGGCCAAGGTCTCCACCGACTTCTTCGAGGGTATTCGCGACATCGTGATCGGTTTTGTCCACCCGGCGCAGTTCGGGGCCGACATGGCCAAGAT
>JALLOF010000524.1 GCA_027717595.1 Nitrospinae bacterium AH_259_B05_G02_I21
CCTCTACACGGGCCGCTCTATCCGGGCGGGCCTGGATCACCTCATGGACTTCGGCCGGCCGGAAGAGATTCAGCTGGCCGTCCTGGTGGACCGAGGCCACCGGGAGCTTCCCATCCGGGCGGACTACGTCGGGCGCAACGTCCCGACGAGCCGCTCAGAGGTGGTCCGGGTGTTGCTCGTCGAGGAAGACGGCGCCGACCAGGTCGTCGTCCATGAGATCGAAGACTAGGGAGGCGGGCAGATGCAGAGGCTGTGGAAGCGAAAGGACCTGCTAGGCTGTGCGGACCTGGAGGCCAAGGAGATCATGACTGTCCTGGAG
>JALLOF010000525.1 GCA_027717595.1 Nitrospinae bacterium AH_259_B05_G02_I21
GGTCCGTCCAGTGGTTTGGTCCGGGGCCTGGCGGCCAGAGGGAGTGCCCATCGTGGACGAGTATCAAAGCCTCATCGGGGGCGAATGGCGCTCCACTAATGAGCGCTACGAGCTCAAAAATCCCTACAACCAAGAACTCATCGCCGTCGTCTCAAGGCCGGGCCCTGAGGAGGCCCTCGAGGCCGTGGAGCGGGCCGATCGGGCATTTGAGGCGACCCGGGCGATGCCGAGCTGGAAGAGGGCCGAGATTCTCCAGGCCATCGCCGAGGGCATAAAGGCCCGTCACGAGGAGCTCTCCCGCACCATCGCGCTCGAGGCG
>JALLOF010000526.1 GCA_027717595.1 Nitrospinae bacterium AH_259_B05_G02_I21
CGACACGTTCAAAGCGACTGGGGACCGATGGGGAGTTTGAGGCGAGGGACACGCGAGGTGAGGTGCAATGGACATGGACGCACAGTCTCTGGGCAACGTGATCGCAGGCTTGGGCTTTACAGCAGCCGCTGTCGCGCTCGGATTCACGGCACTCGAAACGCGGCGAAACACAGCAACACGACGAGGCATGCTCTTCAAGGAACTGTATGAACCGTTCTTCTCAGACGATCAACTGCGACTGGTCTTTGATCTCATCGAGAAACGCCAACGGATATTCGAACCCGGATTCGGTGTGCAAGATAACCGCGAGGAATCCAAA
>JALLOF010000527.1 GCA_027717595.1 Nitrospinae bacterium AH_259_B05_G02_I21
ATTACAATTTGGCGCTGGAGACCGACTGGACCATGCGCCACGAGGTCGAGCGGACCCTGGACGTGGTCCGGGCCATCGGGCTCGACAATCAGCAAAAGAACCTCACCTTCGTCGTTCCGGAGGCCGACCGTGAGACAGTGGCCGCCTTCTTGGACGAGCAGGCCGAGGCCGACAAGCCGCTTGTGAGCATCAACACGTTCTCGCGCATCGTGGCGAACCGGTGGCCGCCGGAACGGTTCGCCGAGCTTGCCGACCGCCTCGTGGAGCGCTACGATGTCCAGGTACTCTTTACCTGTCAGCCCGGCGAGGGTGAGAAAT
>JALLOF010000528.1 GCA_027717595.1 Nitrospinae bacterium AH_259_B05_G02_I21
TCGCCCCCACGATCCGAATGAAGGAAAGGGGAGGGACATCCAGCATCACGCAGCAACCCCTCCCCTTTCCCTCCCCCCGGGCGAGAACCCGTGAGGGAGGGATAAACCCCGAAACCACGGGCTCTAGCTCTCGCGGCACCCCAGGCGTGAACCCCCGAGCAAGGCGAGAGGCATCCCCAGGGTAAGGTCATTCAAGAGACTATAATATGCAATGCATTCATGAAATTCGTGTCACCCAAAGGGTTGCATATTGGATATTGGACAGCCTCTTCGGGCACAAATATCCCCGAGGGAGTTCCCGGGAAAATGACATATCGG
>JALLOF010000529.1 GCA_027717595.1 Nitrospinae bacterium AH_259_B05_G02_I21
GACCTGGCCGACTGGTTCCGCCAGCTTTGGGCCGAGAGCCTCGGCAAGGCGGTCGATAGGCGGGGCAAGGCGGTGGGGGTGGGCCTCACCCCGATTCGCGCCCTTGGGGCCACGGACCAGCACTCCCAGCTGCAGCTCTACGCCGAGGGCCCCCGCGACAAGCTGGTCTGCTTCGTCACGGTGAAGGAGGACGGCCGGCGGCTGGCGATTCCCAGGCCCGGAGGGCCCTTGGCCGCCCTGGCCTATTTGGGTGGAAAGAGCCTCGGGGGGCTGTTGAACGCCGAGGCCCGAGGGACGGAGGCGGCCCTGGCCAAAGC
>JALLOF010000052.1 GCA_027717595.1 Nitrospinae bacterium AH_259_B05_G02_I21
GCGCCCCGGCGCAGTGGTGGAGCAGGGCGTTGACGACGGTCCCGGAGCGCACCCGGCCGGCGGGGTGGACCACCATCCCGGCCGGCTTGTCGAGGACCAGGAAGTGATCGTCCTCGTAGAGGATATGGAGCGCAATGGGCTCCGGCTCCGCGCTCGCCGGCTTGAGCGCCGGCAGGGCTATGGAGATGCCTTCGCCGGCTCGAAGCAGGCGGCTCGGCTTGACGGTCCGGCCGCCGACGGTCACCGCCCCGTCGTGGATGAGCCGCTGTAGGCGGGCCCGTGAGAGCCCCACAGAGGGGTGGCCGGCCAGGTAGGCGTCTATCCGCTGGCCCTCGGCCTCGGCCCGTGCTTCCACCACGACGGTCCTGCCCTCGCCCACAGCCGCTATCCTCCCGCCACACGCTCTCGGCGCACGAGGGTCTCCAGCACGATGAGGGCCACCCCGATTGTGATGGCGCTGTCGGCCACGTTGAAGGCGGGCCAATGGTACGGGCCCCAGTAGAGGTCTATGAAGTCGATCACTTCGCGGAACCGAAGCCGGTCGATGAGGTTTCCGACGGCACCACCCAACACACAGGCGGTGCCCCACCGGGTCCAGGTCCGCCAGGGAGGCGTGGTCATATACAGGTAGCCCAGCGCTGCGATGGCCAGGGCCGTGGCCCCAACGAAGATGGGGTACGTAACCGACGGGTTGACACCGCTCAACATCCCGAAGGCGGCGCCGGCGTTTCGGATGTAGGTGAGGTTCACCAGGCCCGGGACGATGACGATGACCTGGAACAGGTCGAGACGTGACGTGACGGCAGCCTTGACGACCTGGTCTATCCCCGCAACGAGGGCGGCGATGGAAAGCAGGCGGGTCAGGGAGGCGTGACGCATCGCCACAGGCGACCCATCAGCGGGCCCGCAGGCGGTCCACGCAGCGGCTGCAGATAGTCGGATGGTCCGAAGAGGAGCCGACGTCCTCGCGGAACACCCAGCAGCGCTCGCACTTCTTTCCGGGCGCCGGCTCCCAGGCCACCGCGAGACCGGTCAACTCGTCGCTCCTCATCGCCCCGCCCGGGACGGCTTCGGGCGAGACGAGATCGACTGCCGAGACGATGAAGATCTCCGGCAATTGGTCTCGGTGGGCCTCCAAGAGCATCATCAGTTCACCCTCGGCCGCGAGCATGACCTTCGCCTCGAGCGCGCTGCCGATTGCCTTCTCGCGGCGGGCCTCCTCCAGGCACTTGGTCACTTCGCCGCGGACGGCAAGCAGCGTATCCCACGTGGCCGCCAACGCCTCATCGTGGTGGGCCGGCTCGACCTGGGGCAGGGCCGCCAGGTGAACGCTCTCAGCCGTCCGGACGGCCGCGGGAAGGTGCTCCCAGACCTCTTCGGCCGTATAGGCGAGCACCGGGGCCATGAGGCGAACCATGGTCGAGAGGGCCTCGCACAAGACCGTCTGGGCCGCCCGGCGGGCCGATGAGGCGGGGGAGTCGCAGTAGAGCCGGTCCTTCAGCACGTCGAGGTAGAAGGCGGACAGATCGAGCACGCACCAGTTGTGGAAGGCGTGGTAGAAGAGGTGGTACTCGTGGCGGGCGTAGGCGCTTCGGACCCTCTCGACGAGGCCCTGGAGCCGGTGGAGGACGTAGCGCTCCATAGGCGGAAGCGCCTCGTAGGGTACGGCGTCGCGCTCGGAGTCGAAGTCAGCGAGGTTCGCCAAGAGGAACCGGCACGTGTTGCGGATACGCCTGTACGCCTCGCTCAAGCGCGTGAGAATCTCTTCGGATATCCGCACGTCGTCGCGGTAGTTCTCCGAGGAAACCCAGAGCCGTAGAACCTCGGCCCCCGAGCGCTCGATGACTTCCTGAGGGGCGATGACGTTACCGGCGCTCTTGGACATCTTCTTGCCCTCGCCGTCTACCACGTAGCCGTGGGTGAGGACCGACCGGTACGGCGCCTCGCCCCGGGTGCCCACGGCGGCGAGCAGGGAAGAGTGGAACCAGCCGCGGTGCTGGTCGCTCCCCTCCAGATACATATCGGCCGGCCATACGAGGCGCCTTTCACCGGTCAGAACAGCGGCATGGCTGACTCCGGATTCAAACCAGACGTCGAGGATGTCCTCCTCCCTGCGGAAGTCCGCCCCCCCCGCAGGCCGGGCAGACGAACCCCGCCGGGACGAGGTCCGCGACGGGACGCTCGAACCACGCATTGGTACCCTCTTCAGCGACAATGTCCGCAGCGTGCTCGGCGATGTCCTTAGAGAGAATCGTCTCGTCGCAGGCCTCGCAGTAGAGCGCCGTGATTGGCACGCCCCAGGCCCTCTGGCGCGAGATACACCAGTCGGGCCTGCCCTCGACCATCTGGTATATCCGCTCCTCACCCCAGGCTGGAATCCACTCGACTCGGCGGATCTCCTCGAGGGACTTTCGGCGAAGCTCCCCGTGGTCCATGGCAATGAACCACTGGGCCGTGGCCCGAAAGATGATTGGCTCCTTACAACGCCAGCAGTGGGGGTAGGCGTGGACGACCTCCTCGGAGGCGACGAGGTTGCCGTCGGCCCGAAGCCGCTCGATGATGCGGGGATTGGCCTCCCAGACGTTGAGGCCCCCGAAGAGCTCCATGTCCGGGACGAAGCTGCCGTTGTCGTCAACGGGGTTGTAGACCTCAAGGCCACAGCGAAGCCCGATCTCGTAGTCGTCGTGGCCGTGGCCCGGGGCGGTGTGTACGCACCCGGTGCCTTGCTCCAGGGTCACGTGGTCGCCAAGGAGGATGGGGCTTGCTCGATCGTAGAAGGGATGTCGGCACACCAGGCTTTCCAGGGCCGAGCCCTTGACGGTCCCTCGGTCGGTCGGGGTCACCCCGGGAACACGCTTCAGCACCTCTGCCTTGAGCCCCTCGGCCATGACCCACACCTCTCCATCGACCTCCACGGCCGTGTACTCGAAGTCCGGATGGCAGGACACGGCAAGGTTGGCCGGCAGGGTCCATGGCGTCGTCGTCCAGATGAGGACGAACGCCGGTAGATCACCCGCCTCGGGAAACCACCGGGCGAGATCGCCGTCGACGGGGAACTTGACGTAGATGGACGGGGAGGTGTGGTCCTCATACTCCACCTCGGCCTCGGCCAGTGCCGTGACACATCTTGCGCACCAGTGGACCGGCTTCAGCCCGCGGTAGACGCTGCCGCGCTCGACGAAGCGGCCGAATTCCCGGATGATGGTGGCCTCGTAGCTCGTATCCATGGTGAGGTACGGGGCGTCCCAATCGCCGAAGACCCCCAGGCGCTTGAACTCTTCACGCTGGATGGCGACGTACTTCTCGGCGAAGGCCCGACAGCGCTTGCGGACCTGCGCCTTGGGGAGCTCCCTGACCCCGGGCCCTAGCTCTTGCTCCACCTGGTGCTCGATGGGCAGCCCGTGGCAATCCCACCCCGGGACGTAGACGGCGTCGAAGCCCTCCATCTGCTTCACCTTGACGATGATGTCTTTGAGAATCTTGTTGAGGGCGTGCCCGATGTGGATGTGCCCGTTGGCGTAGGGTGGGCCGTCGTGCAGGATGTAGGTGGGCCTATCGGCGGAGACCTCCCGAAGCCGCCGGTAGATGTCCATCTCCTCCCAGCGCTCGAGCATCTCTCGCTCCCGCACGGGGAGGTTCGCCCGCATGGGAAAGGTGGTCGTGGGCAGGTTCAGGGTCGCTTTGTAGTCCATCTAACGGCGGTGCTCCTCGGGGGGGGGGTGGAGACGGCCTGGGCTACATGCCCATCGCCTCGCGGACCTCTTCCATCGTGGCCTTGGCGACGAGGCGGGCTCGCTTGCTTCCCTCCTCGATGACCTCCAGGGCATCCTTCGGCCGGGAGGCCAGCTCGGAGCGTTTCTCAAAAAAGGGCTCCATCGTTTGTTCGAGGTGGGGCAGGAGCACCCCCTTGCAATCAAGACACCCGATGGCCGCCGTCCGGCAGCCCTCGGCGCACTCTTCCCGCTCGGCTTCGGGGGTGAGAATCTTGTGGATGTCGAAGACGGGGCAGACTTCGGGGTCGCCCGGGTCCTCCCGGCGGACCCGGGCAGGGTCGGTCACCATGGTGCGGACCTTCTGGCGCACGGTCTCGCGGTCGTCGGACAGGTAGATGCAGTTGTCGTAGCTCTTGGACATCTTGCGCCCGTCGGTGCCCGGGACCTTCGGGGCCTCGCTCAAGAGCGCCTCGGGCTCGACGAAGACCTCGCGCCCGTAGAGGTGGTTGAATCGGCGGACAATCTCGCGGGCCAGCTCCAGATGCGGAAGCTGGTCGATGCCCACCGGCACGAAGTGGGCCTTGTAGATGACGATGTCGGCCGCCTGGAGCACCGGGTAGCCGAGGAAGCCGTAGGTGGACAGGTCGCGGCCGGCGAGCTCCTGCTGCTTCTCCTTATAGGTCGGATTCCGCTCGAGCCACGGCACGGGGGTGATCATCGAGAGCAACAGATGGAGCTCTGCGTGCTCGGGCACGCGGGATTGAATGAATAGGGTCGCTTTATCCGGGTCGATGCCCGCACACAGCCAGTCGATGGCAATCTCCTGCACAAAGGTTTGAATCTCGTGGGTGTCCTGGTAGGAGGAAGACAGGGCGTGCCAGTCGGCGATGAAGTAGTAACAGTCGTACTCCTGCTGGAGCCGCGTCCAGTTGGCCAGCGCCCCAAGGAGATTGCCCAGATGCAGCCGGCCGGAGGCCTGCATTCCGCTCAAGACTCGTTTCGTACTCATTGGCGTCCGCTGCCTCGGACCAGGTCAGACCGCCAGCACGCGGGTGACCAGGAAGACCACGGGAAAGAGAATCTTGTTGATGAATCCGGTAAAGATGAGCGCCAGGAGGATGAAGAAGCCGTAGGGCTTGAGCCGGCTGAAGTGCATCGCCTGGCGGACGGGCAGGAGCCCTTCGACCACATGAGAGCCATCAAGCGGATAGACGGGCAAGAGGTTGAAGATGGCCAGAAGGACGTTGATGTAGACGCTCATCTTGAGCATAAGGGCGACCGGCACGATGATATTCCCCCGCGAGGCCAGGGCCGAGGGCGTCACAAAGCGGGTCATCGTATGGAGCGCCACCGCGCTGAAGACCGCGAGGATAAGGTTGGCCGCAGGGCCCGCCAGGGCCACCCAGAGCCAGTCGCGCCGGGGGTTTAGGAACTTCCGGCTGGTCACGGGGACCGGCCTCGCCCACCCGAAACCGATAGACATCGTCGCCATGGTCAGGAAGAAGACGAGCGTCCCCATAGGGTCCAAGTGCTTGATCGGATTGAGGGTAACGCGGCCCAGCATGCGGGCCGTGTCGTCGCCCAGACGATCGGCCATCCAGCCGTGCGCCGCCTCGTGGCACGAGATGGCCAGCAAGAAAGGCGGCGCCTGGATGATGAAGTTCGTAATAATGGAGTGAAAGTTCATCTAAAGAGGTGCCTCACCCGGGCCAGAAAACGTAAACATTGGATTATAGAAAGGCTCCAGGCGCATTGTCAACGCGACCGGGCCAAGTAGGTCTCGCGGACAAAGGCGATCTCCTGGTCTTTGGTCGTGAGCTCCCCGTCGACCCTACGGTCCCGGACGGCCTCGAGAATCTCGGTGAACCTGGGGCCCGGCTCCAGGCCGAGGGCTATGAGGTCCTCGCCGCCGAGGGCGGGCTCCACCCCTCGGGTGACGGTGAGATAATGGGAGATGAGGTGCCGGACGTCTTCGGACGAGCGCGCCATGAGGACCAAAAGCGCTTCGGGCGCCATACCTTCCAGGGCCCGGTAGACCTCGCTCGGCCTCGGCGGCGGCCGGCGGTCCAGGACGGCCGGCAGACCTCGGCGCTGCTGGCCGAACGCCTCCAGCACCTGCTGGAGGCGCCCAGGCAAGGCGATCCGCATGCCCACGGCGCGGGCCTCCTCGGCCGGCAGCGGGTCCACCAGGGCCAGGAGGTAACAGAACCACCGCTCCACGGGCACGTCGAGGTAGAGCGGCTCGTACCAGGCCACCACATCCTTGAGGTGCTGAAGAAGGCGCCACCCGTCGCCATCCCCGGCGAGGGCGGGATGGACGAAGCGCAGCACGTCGAGCTCGGCCATCCGCCGGACCATCTTGAGCGGCTCTCGCTCGGCCAGCATGTAGCGAAGCTCCGCACCCAGCCGGAGCGGGGCGATCTGGCCTATGCAGCCCTGGGCCACGGCGCTTTTCAACAGCGCCAGGGTCTCGCGGCCGATGGTGAAGTCGAAGCGCTGCTCAAACCGGATGGCCCGAAAGACCCGAGCCGGGTCCTCGACGAAGCTCATGTCATGGAGCACCCGGACGGTGCGCTCCTTGAGGTCCCGCTGGCCCTCGAAAAAGTCCACCAGGTGGAAGGGCTCCGGCCCGTTGAGCGTGATGGCGAGCGTGTTGATGGTGAAGTCCCGCCGAAAGAGGTCGTCCTTCAGAGAGGACGGCTCCACCACGGGCGGGGCGGCCGGATACTCGTAGTATTCCACCCGTGCCGTGGCGACGTCGAGGCGCAACCCGTCGGGCAGCACCAGGACGGCCGTCCCAAACTGGTCGTGGGGCCGAAGCCGGGCGCCCACCATCTCCGCAAGGCGGCGGGCGACCTTGAGGCCGTCGCCCTCGACCGCGACGTCCACATCGGTGTTCTCTATGCGAAGCAACAGGTCGCGCACGAAGCCGCCCACAGCGTAGGCGGCCATCCCCTCGGCATCGGCGGCACGACCCGCCGCCTCCAGCAGCCGGAGAACCTCGGTCGGGACCCGCTCCACCACCAGCCCCTTCACGTTCTTTTTGGTAGTAATGACGTGCATAGGCCCCTTCCCGGCCCTCAACGATTTGCCCAAGATGCGGGTCTAAGGGGTCGAGGACCGCATCGCACGGGCATTGTAGGATATATCCCACAGGGGGTCAAAGCACGGGCAATATCCCGGTGGCACCCACCGAGCCAGTTGAAAAAGCCGTAGCCCGCCCATGGGAAACTTGATACAATATGCAGCACGAGGCCCCGTCCTCCAACGGTTGGGGTGGAGGGATGAAAGAAACGCGTAAAAAGATTGCCGAGCTTGAGGAGTCCATCGCCGAGCTTCGCAAGGAGCGTCTCGAGCTAGAGAGCACGGGCTGCTTCTCCGATAAGGAGCTTGCGCAGAAGCACGAGGGCCTCCAGAAGCTGGACCAGCGAATCAGGCTTCTTACCACCGAGATGGAGGAGCTGAAAAACGCCCTCCGTCTCAAGCCCCTCCGGGGCTGATGGGCTCATGCGAGAAGCCGTCCATGGCGATGGAAGAGATATGACCCACCGCCTGACATTGGCCCTGACATGTGCGTTGGCGCTCGGAGGGTGGCTCGCGCCCCCCGCCGTGCCCACCGCTCGGGCGGACACCACCGTCAACGTCAACATCCACGACCCTAGAGACGGGTCCACCATCTCCGAGCCACGCGACGTGGTCTTCTTGGAGGGCCGCGCCCACGCCCAGGGGCGGGACGCCCCCGCCTTCGACATCGCGATCCTCATCGATACCTCCGGCAGCACCCGGGCCCCGACGGGTATCGACATCAACGGCAACGGCATCGTCGGGCGCAAGTCGAGCACGAGGCTGGTCATCAGCATCTTCGGAGTCGTCCAAGACACCCTTAGCGACCCCGGCGACAACGTCCTGGCGGCAGAGGTGCTGGCGGCCAGAAAGCTCATCGCTCAGCTCGACCCCCGCTCCACCCGGATCGCGCTGATCTCCTTCAGCGGTGATTACCTGCCCGGCACAGGCCACTCCGGTAACCAGACGTTCCTGGCCAACCCGGCCACACCTGATGCCTACCTTGAGCAACCACTCACGAACAATTTTCGGGTGGCCCGCGTCGCCCTCGACCAGATCCGGCGTGACGGGCCCCACGGCGGCACCAACATCGCCGCGGGCATCCGGCTGGCCGTCAAAGAGCTGTCGGGCCTGTCCGGAAGCGGCTCCACGCCCCGCCGCCGGGCCCAGAAGGTCATCCTGCTGCTGACCGACGGCATTCCCACTTTCCCCGTCGGCAGCGCCACCATCTCCGACCCCGAGGACATACGGGCAGCCGTGAGCGCGGCCGCGGTGGCCGGCCGCTTCGGCATCAAGGTCCATACCTTTGCCCTGGGCAAGGAGGCGCTCAGCGAGCCCTACACGGTCAAAGAGGTGGCTCGGGTGACCAGCGGGCGGTTCACGCCGGTGGCCGACCCGGCCGACATCATCACGGTCCTGCCGAGCATCAAGCTCATCAACCTCGACCGCGTCCGGGTGACCAACCTAACCACAGGCCAGAGGGCCCTGCGCGTCAAGCTCGGGGCCGACGGTAGCTTCCGCGCGCTCGTGCCCGTCCAAAACGGCCAAAATAAGATCTCCGCCGTGGCCTACGCCACCGACGGCGCTAGGAATCAGGCGGCCATCACCATCAACTTCACCAAGCTCCCTAGCAAGGATCGAACGACCCTGGAGCTCACCCGCCAGGGCAACCTCGACCTGGACCTCGAGCGGGCCCACACCGAGAAGCTCCAGCTCGAGCTCGATAAACTCAAGAAAGAGAACCTGGGGTTGGAGTTGGAGAAAGCCAAGCGCCTGGAAGAGGAACGAGCCCGTCTGGAGAAGGAGACCGCGCGGCTGGAGGAGGAACGCCAGCGGCTGGCCGAAGAGGCGAAGCTCGCCCGCCAACACGAGGCGGCACTCCGGTCGATCAAGGAGGCGGAGCGGCTGGAAGAGCAACAGTGGACCGAGGAGGAGCGGCGGCGGCGCGAACGGCTCGAGCTCGACCTACAAGTCAAGGACAAGGACGGAACCTCAAACTAGCATGGAGCAGCGGCCCATCGGCTCCCCTGCCTAGTATCCCAGGTCTGGAAGCGTCAAGATCAGGCCCCGCGACCCGGAGGCCAAAGAGCTACTCGCCCAGCAGCAAGGCAGAGCGAGAGGCCCTTGGGGCCGAGGCCGAAAGAGGGGCCGAAGAAGGGTCGAGCCAGAGAATCCCCCAGGAGCCCCGCCGGGGCCGACCTAAGAGGCTGTAATGTGAACGCTTAGGTGCCCTGCGGAGTCTAACCTATTGATTTAAGAGGAATCAAGGAAAAGGAGAAAAAAAGGAAAAAAGAGCTTGACAACCCAAGATATAGTGGGTATCTTATCTGGAGAATACAACATACTGTGGC
>JALLOF010000530.1 GCA_027717595.1 Nitrospinae bacterium AH_259_B05_G02_I21
AATTTGCTCTATAGAGCAGTGAACCGGATAAAACACCGGCTGGGTGCCATCATCCAGTCGGGGATAATCCGACCACCAATAACTGAGAAGGAGTAAGGACATGCTAGAGCATCTCAAGACACTCATTCGTGACGAGGAAGGGGCCTCGGCCGTGGAGTACGGCCTGCTCGTGGCCCTGATTGCGGCTGTGATTATCGTGGCGGTGACCGCTATAGGAACGAACATGAGCGGCAAGTTCACCACCGTCGCCGGTAAACTCAAGTGACGAACAGCTCAATTGCTCTAATATTGACCCCCCGGAGAGCCTCTAGAGGCTC
>JALLOF010000531.1 GCA_027717595.1 Nitrospinae bacterium AH_259_B05_G02_I21
GTCCAAGGCATCGGCCTGGGCGACCAGCACGACGAGGCTTTCGCGCTCGGCCCTGTCGACGCGACCGCTCCGCTGCCAGGTGCTCATGATGGTACCGGGATAGCCCACGAGCACGCAGGCATCGAGCCCCCCGACGTCGATGCCCATCTCGAGGGCGCTGGTGGAGACCACACCCCAGAGCTCACCGCTGAAGAGCTTGCCTTCGATTTCCCGGCGCTCCTCGGGCAAAAAGCCCGCTCGGTAGGAGGAGATTTTCCGGGCGAGGGTGGGTTCGCGCTCGGCGGTCCACATGTGGATGAGCTCTGTGATTTTGCGG
>JALLOF010000532.1 GCA_027717595.1 Nitrospinae bacterium AH_259_B05_G02_I21
ACATGCGGGTTCCGTGGCCGGCGCCGTCGTATAGGATGAGGCGGTGGCGGCCCCGGGCGAGCGCATCAAGGCGCGTGCTGCTTTGAGAGCTGTAGCCGTCCTCGCGGCTGGCTGCGATGAGGACGGGCCGCCCCCCGTAGGCCTCAAGGGCGTCGGCGGTGGCCACGCCGCGATATTCGAGGCCGGGCGAGAGCAGCACGAGGGTCTTGACCGATGGCTCCCGTGCGCCGTAGCGGAGCGCCACGTTCGCCCCGATGCTTGCGCCGATGACGGCGAGTCGTCCGCCATCGGCCTCCGGGGCCTCCCGGAGGTAGGC
>JALLOF010000533.1 GCA_027717595.1 Nitrospinae bacterium AH_259_B05_G02_I21
GGTCTCGTTCCACCTCGCCTTCTGGACGGGGCTGGCGCTCGGGCTCATGGCGGCAATCGTCTCGGGGGGAATAACGCCCGCGTTGGGTGGGATATTCCCGCCTTGGAGCATCGGGGCGGGCCACCAGGGAGCGCCTCGTTGGGTGCGTGACAAACCGCCGGTTGAATAGTACAATTAATTCCAAGGGGTCTGGACTGTCAGGCCTCCTCGTGAGCGGGACCATGCACGCGGTGGGGCCCGTAGCTCAACGGCAGAGCAGCTGACTCATAATCAGTTGGTTGCAGGTTCGAATCCTGCCGGGCCCACCATGAGG
>JALLOF010000534.1 GCA_027717595.1 Nitrospinae bacterium AH_259_B05_G02_I21
ACACCACCTCTTGTCTGATCGGGGAGGCCACCGGGTGACCGGTGGCCTTCACTCGGTAAGAGCGTAACTCTTTGATATTTTGTCGCGACGGAAGACGAAAGGCGAGATTCAGGTGGGCTCTTTTCATCTGGCCCTCGACGGCTGGAGCCGCACCCGCCGCCTCTGTGCCGTACGCACCCCCGTCGCCGAGGGGGCCAGCCCACAGGGAAAGCTCTTCGATGAGTCGGGCTACACCTACCAGCTTCTGGTGACCGACCTAGCCCATCCCGCCGAGCGCGTCTGGCGGCTCTACAACGGGCGGGCCAGGCGGTGG
>JALLOF010000535.1 GCA_027717595.1 Nitrospinae bacterium AH_259_B05_G02_I21
CAGCGTAATCAGGCGGGATGATGTATTCGGGCAGCAGGTCCGAGGGCGGCAAGCAGTCCTCACGAATCTTGGCCATCGCAGTCCTCCTTTTGGGGGGTAAGGAAATTTCGCCGCTTTTCCCAACAACCACACAACGTTGTATCTCGGTGGCGAACCTGGCGGCTGGTGAGACTACCCCCTATTAGTCTTACCTGTTGCGAATGAAATAAGGCTGCCCCTAGAAGCCTCAATGATCTTCAGATTGAATAGGTGGCTGTTCCTTCTTCTCCATCTCTTGCTTGAATCTCTCGACGAATTCTTTCTGGAACTCTT
>JALLOF010000536.1 GCA_027717595.1 Nitrospinae bacterium AH_259_B05_G02_I21
CCGACCTGCGACGTTGTAGATGAGAAGACGGGCGAGATTCTATTGGAGGTCAACACGGAGATTACGGCCGAGGCCCTCGAAGTCGTCCGAGACCGCAAGATCCGCTCCTTTCATATTCTCAGCCTCGATCCGGAGGTGCATGACCGCTCCCTCCGCGACACGTTGGCAAGCGACCGGGTCACGGAACAAGATGAGGCCTTGTTGGAGATCTACAAGCGCCTGAGGCCGGGCGATCCTCCCACGAAGGATACGGCCAAGAACCTCTTTGACAACCTCTTCATGAACCCAAAGCGGTATGACCTGTCGAAAAT
>JALLOF010000537.1 GCA_027717595.1 Nitrospinae bacterium AH_259_B05_G02_I21
GCTATGGACTGGTCCGAGACCCGGAGCGTGAGCCCGTCGGCGAAGGCAATCGTGACGAGGCACCGGACATCCACCCCGCGCATCAGGGATTGTGCTTGCGATGGAGCTGACAAAACCTTCATGGTTTCAATCCCACGATCTCAAACAACAGGGCCTTGGCCCACCTTAGTTAGCCTCCATCAGCCCGAGCCGCATGCTCCAGCTGTCGTTGCCGGTAAGGACCGCCTGCATGGGGCGTGTGAACTCCATCCAGTAGCGGGTCGCGCTTGGGTCCAGGTCCCAGAGCCAGAAGGGCTTCAAGCCGTCGGAG
>JALLOF010000538.1 GCA_027717595.1 Nitrospinae bacterium AH_259_B05_G02_I21
GGCCGATGAAGATCGTGGTCCCGACGGCGTCGCCCTTGACGAGGACCGCGTTCAAGACGCCGTCGACGGTCGAGAGGATGTTGGTGGTCGGAACCATTGTCGGGTGGACCCGAACCTCCACCTTCCCGTCGGCCTCCTTGGCTATGGCCAGAAGCTTGATCCGGTAACCGAACTCCCGGGCAAATTCGATATCAACGGGCTCGATGCGCCGGATGCCCTCGGTGAAGACCTTCTCTTCGGGCACGTGGGTCCCGAAGGCCAGCGTGGCCAGAATCGCCAGCTTGTGCGCCGAATCTATGCCGTCTACATC
>JALLOF010000539.1 GCA_027717595.1 Nitrospinae bacterium AH_259_B05_G02_I21
AACGGAAGTAGCGCAGTGATCGTTGCGATGTCTCCTGCTGCCGATGGTCAACGCCTGGACGTGTTCAAAAATGTTCAGAAGTTGCCCGAGCGCATCTTCCACCCGACCCCAGTCAGCTATCGCCGACTTCCCCCGATGCATAATGTTCACCATCGGAGCTGGTAGTAGTACTGGGTTGCCTGATCCCCGACCGTCTGCTTCAACCCTGAGGACATCAGGCACGATCCCGTGAGGCTTTCCGGGGCCGGTGGGATCCGTCACGCGAGCTACCGTCCCCCCGGCACCCGCCGCTTCAACCACGCCAAGTTGA
>JALLOF010000053.1 GCA_027717595.1 Nitrospinae bacterium AH_259_B05_G02_I21
GGCGGTTCCTCCGACGTGGTACTGTGGACATTCCTCGCACTCCAGGTGCCGCTCCTCGACCCTCATGACGTCGCATAACGAGCACCAGACGGTGAGGCGGCGGACGGAGGCGAAGGAATCCTCCTGGATGGAGGCCCATTCGCGCAGAATGGGCTCCTGGCAGGTCGAGCAGCGGGTCACCCCCGCGCCGTCGTCGTAGATGATTGGTCTCGTCGTCACGTCGTCCCTCAGCGGGCTATAGGGCTGATCCTGGCCGAGCACCGTTTTGCCATAACCTATTGTTGTATATGCAATCACGGCATCCGCGGCTCTTTGCTTATGTGTCAAAGGGAGGATATGGCCCAAAGGGTGAAGATTTGGGCCTGTGAGGCTCCTGTGGGAGAGGATATCCTGTCTGCGAGCAACCCCATGGGTTGGGCCTCCGAAGAGAGGACCTGTCGCGGCGGGGCCGGTCCCCGCCAGAACATTCCACGGAGGATGCCCTATATGTTGTGGTTTGTCAAGCGAAAAACTCAATATGTAGTATAGGGGTGGATAGGAGGCCCGGCGGGGCTTTGGGTTGCCAGCCCCGCCGGGGATGAAGATGGTGAGGAGGGGGTTAGTGCCTGGTTACTTCCACTTGCCTTTTCCCTTGCCCTTGCCGGGGAAGGCGCTCGGGGCCTGTCCCGGCGAGGTGCTTGAGCCCTCGGGGCTCGAGCCAAAGAAGCGCTCCAGGATGGTGGCGCCCTTGTGGGGTTCCTTCTCGATGGTCATGGTCTTCTCGCCGTGGCCGATGGTCTTCTCCATCCGCTTGACACCCGTCTCCGGGTCGTAGCTCTTCGTCATCGTCCCGGCCTTACCGAGCGTCTTTTCCTTGCCCACCGCCTTCGGCTTCTTCCCCATGGACCAGGCTGGGCCAGCCGATAGGGCAACCGCGATTGCTGCGGCGAGGACGGCTTGCGTCAACCGTTTTCGCTTCATTTTCATTGCTCTCCCTGTGGGTGGTGGGTATCGTTTCATCCGATTATATCAGCCGGGGGGCTCCCCGCCCCGTGAGCTCTCTCCTACAGACCCCCGGGCGCCCGCTCACGTTGAATCGTCTGGACGGGCGGAGAGCCGTCTTTTTCGTACCCTCATCAACGCGCCTCTTGTTCACGGCCGGGTCTTCCTCGCCGCCGCCTCCTGCCCCCTGTACTGGAGCTTGTAGAGCGTGTGGTAGAGGCCCTTGCGGGCGAGGAGCTCCTGGTGGGTTCCTTCTTCGCGTAGCTGACCCTTGTGGAGCACCAGGATGCGGTCAGCACCCTGGATGGTCGAGAGGCGGTGGGCGATGACGATGGCTGTCCGGCCTTCGAGCAGCACGTGGAGGGCTTCCTGGATGAGGCCCTCGGTCTCGGGATCGACGCTCGAGGTGGCCTCATCAAGGACGAGGATGGGCCGGTCGAAGGCGAGCGCCCGGGAGAAGGCGATCAGTTGCCGCTGGCCCGACGAGAGGTTGCGGCCCCGCTCGGCCACGGGCATCTGAAGCCCGGCCGGGTGGGCGTGGACGAAGGAGCTGACCCGGGCCGCCTCGACGGCCCGGGCGACGGCCTCGGGGCCGATGGCCTCGCCGAGCCGGACGTTGTGCTCGACGGTGCCTGCGAAGAGGAAGACGTCCTGGAGGACCAGAGCGATGCGCCGGCGTAGCGCCTCGAGCGAGACCGAGCGGACGTCCAGCCCATCGATGAGGATGCGGCCTCGGCGGACCTCGTAGAAACGCTGCAAGAGCTTGATAATGGTGGTCTTGCCCGCCCCAGTGGCGCCCACGATGGCGACCGTCTCGCCCGGGGCAACCCGGAACGAAAGATCGCGCAGCACCCACTCGGCCTCGCCGTTGTAGCTGAACCAGACCCCCTCGAAGGCGACAGCGCCGCCCTGGGCGCCCGAGCGAGCCGGTAGCGGAGCAGGCGCGGCGGGTGAAGCCACGGCGGGGGTGGTGTCCAGCAGCGTGAAGGTCCGCTCGAGGGAGGCCATCGCCTGCTGCATGATGGTGAACTTGGCCGACAGGTCCCGTATGGGCAGGAAGAAGCGCTGGACGTATTCGAAGAATGCCACGAGCACCCCGAAGGTCAGGGCCCCTTGCAGAATCTGGCCGCCGCCGAACCACACCAGCAGGGCCAGGGTGATGGAGGAGAGGGTATCGACGACAGCGTAGAAGGAAGCGTCGTAGATGTTGGAGCGATGGTTGACCCGGAAGTGCTCGTCGTTGATGGCCCGGAAGGCCTCGAAATTACGCCCCTCGCGGCCGAAGAGCTGGACCACCGTCATGCCGAGGATATTCTCCTGGAGGTAGGTGTTGAGGCGGGCCACCAGAACGCGGATGGCACGGAAGGCGTCCCGGAGGCGGGCCCGGAAGAAAACGGCGATGAGGGCGAGGGGGGGCAGGACCGTGTAGGTGACGAGCGCGAGCTTGGGCGCGATGAGCCACAGGACCACGACGATTCCCACCAGCATCGCTACATCGGCCACGATGGCCACCACCCCGGAGGCGAACATATCACTCACCGCCTCGGTGTCGCTGGTGAGCCGCGTCACCAGCCGCCCGACCGGGTTGCGGTCGAAGAAGCGGCCGTCCTGGCGCTGCAGATGGGCGAACAGTGTCCGCCGCAGGTCGAAGACCACCCGTTGGCCGGCGAGGTTCGTCCCGTAGAGCTCCCCGAAGCGGGCGGCAAACTCCACTAGGATGGCCGCGAGGTACGCCCCCAGGACGAGCCCTATTCCTGAGAAGGTGCCCGGCACGATGTGGCTGTCTATGGCGACCTTGATGAGGTAGGGCTGGGCCAGGCCGGCCAAGGTCGCCACGGGCATGAAGGCGAGTGAGAAGCCGAGCCAGCGGGCGTGAGGACGCACGAAGGGCCACAGCCGGCGCATAAGGCGGGCGTCGTAGGCTCTGCCCAGGATGGTCTCCTCGCGGAACGGATCAGTCTGCTTGGTCATCCTTCCACCGCCTCGAGCTCCTCTTCCAGCCGCTGGCGCTCGACGAGGTCAGCATAGAGGCCCCCCGCCCGAATGAGTTCGGTGTGCGTGCCGCGCTCGGCGACACGGCCGTCGTCGAGGACGACGATCTGGTCGGCATCCCGGACGGTCGAGACCCGGTGGCTTATGAGGATCTTCGTCATCCCCCGCGTGGCCTCCTCGAGGGCGCCCAGGATGGCCTCCTCCGTCTCGGTGTCCACGGCGCTCAAGGAGTCGTCGAGGATGAGGATGGCTGGCCCCACGCAAAGCGCCCGCGCCAGGGCCACCCGCTGGCGCTGCCCGCCGCTCAAGGTGATGCCCCGCTCGCCCACCACGCTCTCCAGCCCGCCCGGGAAGGCGGCGACCTCCTCGGTGAGGCGCACCACCTCGCACCACCGCTCGATCTCGTGAGGAGGAGTGTCCGGTCGGCCGAAGGCGATGTTCTCAGCTATTGTCGTTGAAAAGAGGAAGCTCTCCTGGGGGACGAAACCGATACAAGCCCTGAGGTCGGCGAGCCGGAGGCGATTTACGTCCACCCCGTCGATGAAGACGCACCCGTCGGGGGGCCGGTAGAGGCGGGCCAACATCCGCACCAGCGTGGACTTTCCGCTTCCCGTCCGCCCCACGATGGCGCAGGTCGTGCCGGGCTCGACGGTGATGGAGACCTCGTTGAGGACGGACCCGGAGGCGGCTGGCCGTCCGTCGTCGGCTGGGGCGCCGTCGTAGCCGAAGGTGAGGCCGCGAATCTCTATTCGGCCCGCCCTGGTCGGTAAGGAGACGGCATCTGGCCCGTCCGTGGCCTCGCTCGGAGTCGCCAGGATGGCCTGTATGCGGGTGAGCGCCGCCAGGCCTCGCTGGATGACGGTGAGAATCCATCCCATCGCAATCGTTGGCCAAAGCAGCAGCCCCAGATACGCGTTGAAGGCGACGAAGTCGCCCAGGGTGAGCCGACCCAGGATGACCTCGCGGCCGCCCACGCCCAGGACGATGAGGGTGGCGATAGAGGCGATGGTCCCAAGGAGCGGGTAGATGACCCCCCGGACCCGGACCATCTCCATGCTCTGTCGGTAGTAGGCATCGCACTCGGCCTCGAAGGCCGACTGGGTGGAGTCCTCCTGAACGTAGGCCTGCACCACGGTGATGCCTGAGACCGTCTCTTGGACCCGGGTCGAGATGCCTGCGAGCGTCTCTTGAATCCGGGTCGAGAGGTCGTAGAGGCGGCGGGTGTAGCGTTTGGTGAAGAGGACCATTAGGGGGTAGGGGGCCAGGGCGCAGAGCGTGAGAAAGGGGCTCAGGAGCACCATCATGGTGATGGCCGCGGCGTAGGCGATAGCCGTGTTCATTACCTGGAGGATGCCGGGCCCGATGAGCATCCGGATGTCGGAGGTGTCGTTGATGGCCCGCGAGAGGATGTCGCCCACCCGGGTGCGGTCGTAGAAGGACGGCGTCAGCCGCAGCAGGTGGCGGAACAGGTCGTTTCGGATGTCGTACTCCACCCCGCGGCCGGCCCAGTAGATGACCACACGGCTGGCGGTGCGGAAGGCCCCGCCGAGCAAAGCCACGGCCGCGATGACCGCCGCCAGGCGACCAACGCTCGTCCACCCAGCGCCGGACCCTATGGCCTCGATGGCCCACTTCAGCAGCCACGGGACGGCCATCACGCAGGCGTTGGTGGCGATGAGCGCCGCCAGGCCCCCTGCCACGGCGAGGCGGTAGCGCCGATAGTAGCCGACGATGGCCTGGAGGTTCGTCCGGCTTATGTGGCCGAGCCGGGGGGACCGGGCCTGCGTGTCGTGTGTCATGGGCTAATCCGTGGTAATCTCTCACGGGCGGGCCGCGTGCGCCCGCCCAAATCCTGAAAGAAAGATGCCGCTTTCGGCCGTCCTTACACGACCATCAAAGATAGTCGACTGAAGGGGGGTTGTCCAGGGGCCGGCCCACGCCTTGAGGATGTGCGGAATCTCGGGAGCGACGGAGGGGAGCGACTTATGGCCAAGTACGTAGTCATCGGGACCTACACGGAGGATGCCGTAGAGAAGCGCGAGCCATACCGGGCCGAGCACCTCTCGCGCCTCCAGGCGCTCAAGGACGAAGGCAAGGTGGTGACCATCGGGCCTACTAAGGACGTGAAGATGCTCTTCGGGGTATTAGAGGTAGAGGATGAGGCCGAGGCCCGCCGCCTCATCGAAGAGGACCCGTACTGGACGGGAGGCATCTGGACCGGCTACGAGCTCCACGAGTGGATCCAGGCGTTTTGAGGGAACCTGTCGCTGGTTGCTTGCTTGCTCGTTGAAATATCGCCCATACTGTGGCAGATTTGGGTCCAATCGAGCCCACAATGGGATGAGTCGTGAGGTTGCAAGAGATGCGTGACTGCCGTCGCTTCGCAAGGCTTTTTACCGCGGGGCTGTTTGTGGCCTTTCTGTTTGTGCCCGCCTCGGGCTTAGGGGTGGAACAAAAGTCCTCCTCCGATAAGGGCGAAAAGGACGTAGAAATCTCCTGCGTCGATAGCAAGGACGATTGGCAATCGATTCTCACCCTGGGCCCCGTCGACTCATCGGGTAAGGAAACCACCGTATCCGAGGTCGTCAAGGTAACCTTGAAGTATCGCTTCGTGCACGGCAGCCAGCGCCGACGCGTCACCCTCTTTGCGAAGTGGGCCGAGAATGCAGAGCTCGATCTGGAGATCAACCCCAAGCAGATTTGCGCCTCGAAGGGAGCCGAGGGGATTCGAACGACCGTCAAGGGCCAGACCAAGGTCCTGGATGGGAAAGAATCGGTGGAGAAGGGCTATATCCGGATTTTGCCGGAGCACTTGGACTGATGATGCACCAGGCGCGTGAATCGTTGAGAGGGAAAATCGTCCCGGCCGTCGTTCTCGCCCTTGCGCTGGCCGCCCTGGGGCTGGTGCCCCCGTTGGCCTTTGCCCAGCAGAATGACCCAGTCTCTAGCCTGGAGACCTTCAACCGCGCAGCCGTCAGGGGCGACCTCGACACCGTTCAAGCGCTGCTCACCCGCCGATTCCTCCGCGAGACATCCTTTATTGAGGAAAAAACGAGCAACCCCGCCCAATTGAAACGCGATGTCAAGCTTCTTTCCTTCTACCAAACCCTCCGCCACGAGCCCATATCGGGCTTGGCCGTCCGGGTCAAGGTTGTCCAACACCGGTTGGTCGGCCGCCGGGAGCTCGTCACCCGCTGGTATTACCTGATCAGAGAAGATAACAGCTGGAAGGTAGACAGAATTGGCCCAGAGGAACCCTATCGGTAAAGGCGGCCGTGGGGCGACATGCGGGGCGCGGAACTTGCGGGAGGCCTCAGGGCCACGGCGGTGTCCTGATCGTCACGAAAGAGGTTGTCACCCGCATCGAGCGTGAAGGAATTGCCGCCTAACGTGATCGTCGTCGCCTCCCGGACGTTCACCGATTCGAGAAACGCTGTGAATGTTTAAGCAAGTTTTGTACCAATGCCTCGCGGGACGAAGAGCGCGTGAAGAGGCGTTCGCGCCCATCTCTTGTGGGAAAAAAGTTCCATGAGAGTGGGGCAAAAAGGTCATTTGGGGTCATGAACGACGCAGGCTGGGCTCGCCCAGAGGATGTGCTTATTGACCCCGCAGTAGGCTTTCCAACCGGATCGAGAGTTGATGAAAAAACATATTGACACGATTCTCGGGACGTGGTATAGAAAGTAGGACATTTTGTTTCTTTTTGTTTCTCTGCGGATGCCCATATGGGCTGCAAACAGGGAAGAGGGTGAGAATCCCTCACGGTCTCTCCGCCACTGTGATGGGGGACGAAAGCCCGAGAAAGCCACTGTCCCGTAGCCGGGATGGGAAGGTTGGGCGAGTAGGACGATCCCTAAGTCAGTAGACCTATCCGTAGAGCGTTTCCAACAGTCCTTCGGGGGTAGAGGACGTGGAATCTGCTCGCACCACTCCACGGCCCCGGTTCTGGGAAGGACCGGGTTTTTTGTTGGCCCCGACCGCTCGTCGGTCCTGCCAGGGGCCACCCGTGCCTATTTTCGAGCTCTCCACACCTCACTCCTCGCCAGGACCTTCAGGCGAGGTGTGCGCTATCGGTGCGCACCTCCCACAACGGGAGGTGTACCATGTTCGCGTTTGTTTTCACTCTCTACTTGGCAGCGGTGGTGGCCTTCGTGCCATTGCCCGCCGCCGCCCAATCCACGGCCGGGCCGCTACAAGGCTCGGAGACCGTCGAGTCGCAGGCCGGGGCTCAGGAGTCCTCTGAGGCCCCCGAGTCGTCAGGGCCGACCGGGGAGGAGGCCGAAGAGCTCGGCCCCGTCGTCGTGACGGCCACGAAGACGGCCGTGCCTCTGTCCCTCTCTCCCTTCTCCACGGAGGTGATTACGGGCCAGGACATCGAGGAGAAACAAGTCACCTCGGTGAAGGAGGTTCTCAGGACCGCCCGCGGGCTACACGTTGTCCAGACCGGCCGCGGCGGTGAGGTGTCCTCTATCTTCGTCCGCGGTGGAGAGAGCGACCACAACCTCATCCTCCTCGACGGCATTCCCCTGAACGACGACGGCGGGGCGTACAATTGGTCCCATCTGACGACCGACAACATCGAGCGGATCGAGGTGATCCGGGGCGCGGGCAGCGCCCTCTACGGATCGGAGGCGCTCACAAGCGTAATCCAGATCATCACCGACGAGGGCGACGGGCCCCCGACCCTCACCCTCTCGACGGCCTACGGCGACCAGAGCCAGATCCGCCAGGCGGCGACCCTCAAAGGCAGCCGGCCGGGGGTGCGCTACAGCTTCGCGGCGAGCCGCTACGATACCGACGGGTTCGTCGAGTCCAACGACTTCTACGACAACACGACCGTCACGGGGAAGGTCTCCTTCGCCCTGACCGACTACGCGAAGGCGACCTTCACGGGCCACTACTTCGATACGCGCGCTGGAGCTCCGAACCAGACGGGCCTCTTCATCTTCGACCCCAACGAGTTTTCGGAACTCGACCAGTTGGCCATCGGCCTCACCCTAACCCAGCACCTCTTCGCTTGGCTCGACCACAGCCTCTCCGTATCGGTGATGGACCGCAACCGCTTCGACGAAGACCCTATCAAAGATCCCCCGTCCACCGCCCGGCGGCCCGAGGCGTCGGTCACCGGGACCACCGTCACAGATTCGACCTCGCAGACTACCGAGGACCTCCAGCGGAGACTCGCCGACTACCATTTGAACATCTCCTTCACGCCCTTCACGGTTCAGACCGTTCTTACCGGCGGAGTGGAATGGGAGGTCGAGGACGGCCTGGAAGGGGGCGCCTCGGGGGTGACGTTCAACGATGAGCGGCGCAGCGTTGGCACCTACTTCCAGGGCCAGCTCAACTGGCGCGACAGGATAATCGTCGTGCCCGGCGTGCGCTTCGAGCAGAATCAGGTCTACGGTGGTGAGACGGTGCCGCGAGTGGCGGGGGCTGTTGTTCTCGGAAACCCGCCTGCAGAGTCCTGGGTCGGCCCGCTCAAGTTGAGGGGAAGCTGGGGCGAGGGCATAAAGGAGCCGAGCTTCTTCGAGAGCTTCGATCCGGACTCCGGAAATCCCGGTCTCGCCCCTGAGCAGACGGTCCACTGGGACTCCGGGCTCGAGCTCACCCTTTGTAAGGGCCGCTGTTATTTCGAGGCGGTCTACTTCCACGTAGCCCAGAGGAATAAGATCGACTTTCTCGACGACACGTTCATAAACATCGGCAAGGCCCGCGCCGAGGGGATCGAGGTTTTCGGCGCAGTGGAGCCGTTCGAGTGGCTTCGGCTCGAAGGCCAGTACACAGGCCTCGAGACGGTCATCAAGGATTCGGCCAGCCCCAACAGCGATACCGCCGGCCTTGGAAAAGAGCTCCTTAGGCGGCCCAAGCACAGCGGGGCAGGTTCCATTATCGGCCGCTGGGGTCCGCTCACGGTCCGGAGCGATGTCGTAATCGTCGCGGACCGGTTCGACTCGGACTTCCAGAGCCTCGACATTTTCAACGGCCCCGGCTACACGCGGGTGGACCTGGCCGCCCACTTCCGGGTGGAGAA
>JALLOF010000540.1 GCA_027717595.1 Nitrospinae bacterium AH_259_B05_G02_I21
CGATAGACGTTGAACCAGTCCGGGGCATTTGGCAAAGATTCTAAAGGAGGCCTAATAAAACGCCTGCGGATATACCGAAGGGGTTTAAGCAGGACTTTTTCCATCCACTTCCCTGCTTTCAGGGACCGACAGGAGAGGGTGAGTGCAGCAGCATGTGATCCAGAGTCACGCGTCATACGGACTCTCCACCAAGAGTTAGGTTTTCACCATTATTAAGCATTCCTCAGTCCCCTATGTTGGCAAGTGTGTCTCTTCATATCAAATAGTTGGTGGCAAATCTACCACAATTTTTCCTGCTTCGGTGTATAAT
>JALLOF010000541.1 GCA_027717595.1 Nitrospinae bacterium AH_259_B05_G02_I21
CTGCTCGGCAACCGGGCCATCGAGCGGGCCCAGGCCGGTATCGAGTCCGCCGATGGCCACGAGGCATGGCCGGCGATGGACTTCGCCGACGTCAAAGGCCAGCCCTCGGCCAAGCGGGCCCTAGAGGTGGCCTGCGCCGGCGGCCACAACGTGCTTAAATTATAAATAGTTTAATAACCTTATAGATTAATCCCCGCTTTCGGCTTCCAGGCCAAGGGGCGGGGATTTTTTGTCCTGTGATTCCGGGGTCTTTTGAAAGGGCGATTATGTCTTTATGTCAGCAAAGTGAAAGGTAAGGTTATTCCTTG
>JALLOF010000542.1 GCA_027717595.1 Nitrospinae bacterium AH_259_B05_G02_I21
AGCCACGAGTGACGGGTCCCTATCAGGACCGCGAACGCCACACCGTCTTGACTACCTCTGTGGAGTGCCCCGAGTGCGCCGGGCGAGCGGTGCGCGTGCCTCACACCTGCATGGTTGCCCTGACCCCGGAGCGGGTGATGGACACCATCAAAGAGCGCCTCCAGGTGCTGCACAATCATGGCTGAGGGAGCGAGCGTGGAGACGCAATCGACCAACACGTGGCTGTCGGTGCTCTTCGGGCTGGTGGTGCACCGTCGTCCGTGGGAGCCTCGGCGGCGCTACGACCCGGAGAGCGTGAAGAAAATCC
>JALLOF010000543.1 GCA_027717595.1 Nitrospinae bacterium AH_259_B05_G02_I21
AGATACCGTATCTGGGCATCTGTCTGGGGATGCAGTGCGCGGTCATCGAGTTCGCCAGAAACGTCGCCCGCCTCAAGGACGCCAACTCGAGCGAGTTCGACCCCAAGACCCCGTACCCCGTCATCGACTACCTGCCGGGCCAGTCCGACGAGCTTGAGAAGGGCGGCTCGATGCGGCTTGGGGCCGACCCCTGCCACCTTAAGCCCGGCTCGAATGCCATGGCGGCCTACGGCGAGGAGGTGGTATGGGAGCGCCACCGCCACCGGCTCGAGCTCAACAACGACCTCCACCAGGAAGCCGTCGGGCG
>JALLOF010000544.1 GCA_027717595.1 Nitrospinae bacterium AH_259_B05_G02_I21
CCTCCTCTCGGGTCAGCATCGGCAGTGCGGCGATGTCCCTGAGGTACTGCGTCATGGGATCGGCGCTGGTGGTTTGGGTCTGTCCGTTCGTCTTTGCCACAGACTTCATCCTTCCCTGTAAGAATGGCGCGGGCTGTCTGCGAAGCCGTCATCATCACCGCCCGACGACCGGGGCGTCGGCGAGCGGATGACGGGTGTTATGGCGACGGCTGCCCCCCTCGGCGTGCTGGCGATTCCTCAGGAACAACGTCGAGGACCCGTTTTTCATTCCGCCGGATGACCGTCAGGGGCGATAGCACCCCGACC
>JALLOF010000545.1 GCA_027717595.1 Nitrospinae bacterium AH_259_B05_G02_I21
ATCTTTCCCTTCACACCTCTTAGACACATTAGACACTTTTAGACACTTTTCGCGTTTTTCCCGAATCGTCTGACCTTGCGTTACAGGTTGATATTGCAGGGATTACCGTAAAACCGGGCCTTGAACAAAAGTGTGATGTGTCTAAATGTGTCCAACAGCCCTAAATTGCGTTAACCAATTGATTATATAGCGATTATCTATGTTGGCTCGCTTCCGGAAACTGGCCTGACGCGAATGGAGTGTCTAACTCTCGCAAGTGATTGATATTATATATCATACATGCTTAAATGGAAATCCCGTGTAGT
>JALLOF010000546.1 GCA_027717595.1 Nitrospinae bacterium AH_259_B05_G02_I21
TGGGTTTCTGGTGCGTTGACACCGATGAGCCGAACCCGCTCCCCCGATGCCAGCCGAATTGTGTCACCATCAATGACTTGAGCTACCTGTGGACCAGCTGGAACGCCAACCCTGGGGGATGAAGGCTTTGGTGAGGGGGGCGGGGTTATACGAGGCTTGGGAGCCCGAGCCCTCCTAGGCTGTCCACCTTCGCAGTATTGGTTGTCAGGGCATTGAGAGCAATGGCCGGTATCACCGCAAATGTAGGTGCCCCGATCTGAAGGGCAGCTATGCCAGCGGTGGCAACCGGAGCGGTGGGCGTGGGC
>JALLOF010000547.1 GCA_027717595.1 Nitrospinae bacterium AH_259_B05_G02_I21
CTCCCCTACTGATTACCAGGAGGCTATCCTGTCCAGCTAATAAAGCAGCCTTTCAATATCGAATTTATCTTTCGGTCAGCCTAGACCGCTTAGTTTCTTTAGCTCCTCGTCAACCTCCGCTCTCTTGAATTCAAGGTATTTTTTGTAAGCCTCTTCGATGGCGGATATAATCGCCTTTTGAGCGACATTGAAGTAACGACTTCGTATTTCTCGAACGATGGGTTCGATACCATCCTCCAAGTCGTATCCAATAAGCATGTCCAGGATGAATCTCTCCCCAAGTGACGGGACGATGGTGCAATCG
>JALLOF010000548.1 GCA_027717595.1 Nitrospinae bacterium AH_259_B05_G02_I21
CCCTCGAAGAGCGGCTCAATGCCATCACCCGCCAGGCGGAGGCCACCTGGAGCCGCTGATTAGGACCATGTACTGGCTTTACACTACGCTTCTGGGGGCGGGCACTCTTCTGGCGAGCCCATATTTCGTCTACAAGGCCTGCACGACGGAAAAGTACCGCCACGGCCTGGCTCAGCGGATGGGCCGCCTGCCGCCGCAGCTCGTAGAGGGGCTCGCCGGTCGCCGACCCCTGTGGGTGCACGCCGTCAGCGTGGGTGAGGTAACGGCCGCCTCGCCATCATCGTCAGGCCCCACCCTCAGGGGC
>JALLOF010000549.1 GCA_027717595.1 Nitrospinae bacterium AH_259_B05_G02_I21
TCCCGCCGGCGGGACACGCTGGGGGGTAGGTTTACCCCGAATTTCCTGCCCCCCCGGCATTTTTTATTTTTTTATGTTGACAAAGTTATCGATGCAGTTTATATTAATATAAGACTAAAGTTGAGAGCAAAATTCGGGGAGCGTTAGCTCGCCGTTTTTTTTTGAAATTCGGGGCTCTGCGTAACTAAGAGGAGCTTGGTAAAATGGGCAAGAAGAAGATCGCGCTGAAGATCGAGGAGCTTGAGGATCGGATCGCGCCAGCTAGGTTGGTAGTAGCTCCGCCTCCGTTCAATCCTTCAGTAT
>JALLOF010000054.1 GCA_027717595.1 Nitrospinae bacterium AH_259_B05_G02_I21
TAGACTGTTGCACTGGAGCATAAACACATGCGCCGGGAGAATGGCGCCTGCATTTTCCATTTGTGTATAATCAACTCTTATTAGCTTTTATGGCCTTTTCCGGGATTTTCCGCGAAATTCCGCATTTCTCACTTTTTTCGGCGTTCCAAAGGCGTCAGCGGGTGGCTGACGGGGCTTACTTGGTAGAGGGTCAGTCTGCACAGACGACCTGGAACGGCGTCTCGCCGAGGAGTTCGCCCATGCGGTCGACGGCGTCCTTTCTCTCGGGTGATGAGGCCTTGGTGCAGTAGAGGAACCATCGGGCTCCAGGAGGGCCCTTGCCGAGGTATGACTCGGGCGCGCTCACCACCTGGGCGATGACCTCAGGCGAGATTATCCCACCCATGGCCAGGCCCGTAAGGGCCGTGACCCTCTCTGGGCGGTGGACGCTCAGCTCGTCCATGGCCTTGCCCACCGCCTCCATCCCCACCACCACCACAACGTGGGTGGCGAAGGGAGGAATCACAGGCTCGTTGTCGGCTGGCGCCTTGAAGGGCCTGCGGCGGGCGCCGCAGCACTCAAGCACGAATAGGTCGGCCAGCCCCGCCTCGTGGAGACCCTCCAGGGTTTCCACAGGCACCCCGAGCATCTTATCCTGCCGCTCCTCGGACCCATAGAGAACCATCTGACCCGATCCGGCGAAGGTTTCCCTCAGGTGGGACTCGAGGTCGGAAATCTCTTCTGCGACCACCACGGCTCGGTCGGGGGCGGGGGAGACCATCTGGGCGGTGACGGTGCTTGAGCAGAGGGTCTTCCATCCCCGCTCCGCCGCCTCGCCGGCCAGACGGTAAAGCAAGGTCGTCTTGCCCCCGCTGCCGCAGATGGCAACGACGCTTCCGGGGGTGATGCCGAAGCGGTCTATCAGGCTACCGGCTCTCCCCATCAGGAGTTCCGGCCCCTTGCGTGGGGTACATCCCCTCTGCTTTCAAGGGTGCGAGCGATGAGATTGGCCTCTTCCAGATCGTCCATTCGGTTGATGTTGAAGAAGCTTCGCCCCTCCGGGTCGAGCTCGGCGAGCTCGGTGCCCTTCACCATTCGCACATTTATCCGCGATATGAGGTCGGCAAGCTTCAGCTGCCCGGCGGCGATGCTCGCCTCGATGGCCGGCAGGCAATTCTTCGTGTAGACGGAGTGAAGGGGTTGAAGGCTGTCGGGACTCTTGGGGACTACCGCATCGGCACCGGAGGCCAACTCTGCCAGGTAGCGGATGAGCCGAGGGTTTAAGAAGGGCATATCGCAGGCGCAGAGGAAGCAGGCCTCGCTTAAGGAGTATGACAGCGCGGCGTGGAGGCCTCCCAGAGAGTCGTTGCCCGGCAGAAGGTCTGTGTGGACGGGGCAGCCGAGGTGAGCGTAGGGCTCGGGCCGGGTGGCTACGATGAAAACCTCATCGAAGAGGCCCTGAAGAACCTTCAGCGCCCGCTCGATGATGGGGATTCCGCCCACCTCTACAAAGGCCTTGTTAAGGCCCATCCTTTTTGACTCGCCTCCCGCCAAAATCGCCCCGGTCACTGAGTAATCCCCCTTCCGGCATCACCGAGGGTAAAGGCTCCCGCTTATGCCGTTGCTCCAGAGGCCCACTCCTTCGTGATCCAGGTGTAAGCCGCTATGGTCCCGGGCAGGCCAAGGGTGGGCAAAGCGAGGGCAACAACGTGCTCCAGGCCTGCCGGGTCGAGGCCATCGAACCGGGCCTTCCTGACCTGGCCGCGAACGCCTCCTTCCAGCTGGGCCCCAACGGCAATGGCCAGCTTGACCAAGCGCCGGGTCTTGTCGTCCAGAGGCCCGGCCTGATGACATGCATCGCCAAGGCCTTCGTATTGGCTCCAAATTTCCGGGTACTTCTCACTGAACTCCTGAAGCGCAGGTGGGATACCGCTTGCTTTGCTTGATGACATAGGTCGCCTCCTTCTTTTCGAAAAATCAGCCTCGTCTCGGCCTACGGGTGGAGACAGTGACTAGCGCTCCTAGGCGTTGACCATCGGCGCTTCTACCTCCCTTGGCCGCCTATTATACCCCATGTCTGTGGGACCGGACGCCGAACCAAAGTGCAAGAAGTCCTTGAGGCGGACCCGAAGCCGACTCTCCCATCTATTGCCTTAATTCTTCATTTAAAAAAGAGGTTACGCCTTGACTAAAGTCAAGGTTCCAGTTGGACGGGGAGCCTAGATTGAAAGGTGGAGGATGCATGAAGGCATCCAAGACCACACTAAGTAAAGGCTCCACGATGACTTTTCCCTCTTTGATTTTCCAATGTCGCACGAGGAACAATCGTTGCACAAATCGCTCGACCGTAGAGCGGTTCCGGGCCCCCAAAGAAGGGAGGGTAGCTGCTTATGGCTGAAAAACGCTACGCGATGGTGATCGACCTCAACCGTTGCATCGGCTGCCACGCCTGTTCGGTAGCCTGCAAGGCTGAGTTCGATGTCCCGGTCGGGGTCTGGCGCAGCTGGGTCACCTACGGGGAGCGGGGGACCTACCCCGACGCGTCCCTCTCCTTCCTCCCGCGGCTCTGCAACCACTGCGAAAATGCCCCCTGCATACCCGTTTGCCCCACAGGGGCTACCTACCAGCGTGACGACGGGGTGGTAGTAATCAAGGAGGAGCGCTGTATCGGCTGCGGTTACTGTGTCGAGGCTTGCCCGTACGAGATGAGGTATCTCCACCCAGAGACGAAGGTCGCCTCGAAGTGCGACTTCTGTGTCCATCGAGTCGATCAGGGGCTCGAGCCGGCTTGCGTGCAGACCTGCCTGGGTACCGCACGGATCTTTGGCGACATCAATGACCCCAACAGCGAGATTTCAAATGTTCTAAAGAAGGAAAAGGTTCACCAGATCCGCCCAGACTTCGGGACCGATCCTAGGGTATTCTACGTTGACCCGGACCCCGCGCTGCTGGACGTCTTCAAGCGTACAGCGCCCCAAGAGGAGGTGGTGTAGCCGTGAAACCAACAATCGTCTACGAGGTGTTTCATCCCCTCTCCTGGGGGGCGGATATCGCGGCGGACTTCTTCCTCGTCGGGCTCGCGGTAGGCGCCTTCCTCCTGTCCGCAGGAATTAAGCTCTACTATGGACCAAAAAAGGTTCTACCAGAGGAGTATCGGAAAATCTGCAGGATCGGAGCTTACGTCGCCCTCGTCGGATTGGCCCTCGGCAGCGTCTTTCTCATCAGCCACCTGGGCCGCCCCGAGCGTTTCTTCATGCTGTTGTATCGTTTCCAGCCCTCCTCGGTCCTCTCGTGGGGCGCGTGGATTCAGCTTGGCTTCACCATTTGCGCTTTCTGGTATGCGTTGCTCTGGTGGCGCGACCGCCCGGGCGAGGCAAAGCATCGTCTGGTGGTCGGCCTGATCGGCTCGGTCTTCGCCATCGGACTTGGAACCTACCACGGCGTCCTCCAGACAGTGCTTAAGGCCAGCGCGCTTTGGAACGCCGGCCCGACAACGGTGGCTTCCATGCTGGGGTTCGTCCTAACGGGCATCGCCGCTGTGACCCTCGTGATCGCCTTGCGACGTCGCGGCGAGGAGGCGCTCAAGGCCATCCTTGCCATCCGCTGGGTCTTCGGGTTTGCGATCCTCGCCCAGCTCTTTACCGTGCTGCTTTGGATCGCGAGCCTCTACGCGGGCCCCCGGGATGCCCACGTGGCCGCTGAGCTCCTGTTGACCCGCTTCCCCATGCTCCTTTGGGGCGGGGCCATCGGGCTTGGTTTAATCCTGCCGCTGGCCCTGGGCTTCTACGCCATCGCCCATGAGCGCAAGGATCCACGGATAGGCGTTGTCATCCCGGCGGTGGCGGCGGCGCTCGTGCTCGTCGGTGGGTTCATCCTCCGCTACGTCATCGTCGTAGCCGGGCAATTGAGCTAGGGATAAGGAGGTAAAGGACAATGCGACTCTCTAGACGTGATTTCCTCCGGCTCGGGATGGCAACGGCGGGGATGGCCGCAGTACCGGTGAATCCCGCCTTCTTGCTGGCGGCCGATTCTCCCGCCCCGGTGACGGGTGTCTCGTCCCACACGGGCCGCAAGCTACAAGCCGTCCCAAGCGCCTGCTGGCAGTGCGTATGTCGCTCCTCCATCGTCGGCTTCGTTGAGAACGGGCGCCTGGTCAAGGTCGACGGCAACCCCAACTCCCAGCGCACCCGGGGCCGCATCTGCGCCAAGGGCCAGGCCGCCCCGAACTTCCTCTACGACCCTGACCGGATCCTCTACCCCATGAGGCGGGTCGGCCCGAGGGGCTCAGGAAAGTGGAAGCGAATCAGTTGGGACGAGGCCCTGGACGAAATCGCCGGGCGGCTGAAGAAGCTCCGCGACGAGGGGCATCCGGAGCGCTTCATGTTTCACTACGGCCGGATGAAGGCATCGAGCTCGAAAATCATCAAGAGCTACTTCCTGCCGGCCTACGGCACCAAGACCATCGGCAACCACACCGCCATATGCGAGGGAGGCAAGTGGACGGCCCAGGAGCTCACCTGGGGCAAGCACTACGACGTCAACGATGTGGAACGATCGAAGTACATCGTCGTCATGGGCTCCAACCCGCTCGAGGCCCACACATCTCATGAAGTGATCGCCCAGCGGATCGTCGAGGCCCGGGCCAACGGGGCCGGGATGGTGACGTTCGACGTGCGTTTGAGCAACACCGCCGCCGTGAGCGACAAGTGGTACCCCGTCAGGCCCGGCACCGATGGGGCCGTGGCCCTGGCGATGGCCCACGTCGTTATGGCCAACGAGCTCTACGATAAGAAGTTCATCAACAAGTGGACCAACGTGACGGTCCAGGAGCTCAAGGACCACCTGGCACGCTACACCCCCGAATGGGCCGAGGGCATCAGCGGCGTACCGGCCAGCGAGATACGGGCGGTGGCCCGGGCCTACGCCACGAAGAAGCCCTCGACCATCATCTCCTACCGGGGAGTGGTGGCCCACTACAACGGGGTGGAGAACGAACGGATCATCCAGATGCTCGAGGCCATCGCGGGTAACATCGACGTGCCCGGTGGGCGCACCCGGGCAGTGGGCCCCAAATGGAAGAACTCCTACAAGAAGCCGAAGGGCAAGGTCAAGAAGCTGAAGATTCTCGACGGCAAGGAGATCGCATACCCCACCCACCACGTCAGCCACCAGGTCTTTAAGATGATCAAGGACGGCTCCAACGGCCGACCCGAGGTCTACATGTGGTACTGCTACCAGCCCGTCTACGTCAACGGTGAGGTGCAGGAGAACATCGACGTCCTCAAGGACGAGAAGCTCATCCCCTTCACCATGGCCGTCGATGTAGCCATGAGCGAGTCCTCGGCGCTGGCCGACATCATCCTTCCCGATGCCACCTACCTGGAGCGGTGGGACTGGGAGGATATGGTCTCGTACGACAAGACGCCCGAGTACTATATCCGACAACCCTTGGTCAAGCCCCTGGGCGAGGCCCGCGACTTCAAGGATGTCTGCGTCGATCTGGCCCAGCGCATCGGGCCCGATGTGGCCAAGTGGCTGCCGTTTAAAAGCGCCAAGGAATTCGTCAAGGACGCCTGCGAACACACCAAGGCGGTCAAGGCCGCCGGCGGCTTCCGCTACATGGTCAAGCACGGCGCCTACGTCGATCACAAAGCCAAGCATCCCTACCGGAGCCACGCCAAGAAGCTCAAGCCGAAAGACCTTCAAGGGACCATCGTTGATAAGAAAACGGGTGTCGTCTGGAAAGGCAAGCCCGGCCAGGACTACACGACTACGAAGAAGGCCTACAAGAAGTACGTGGGCCAGATGATCGACGGGGTGGCCTACAAGGGCTTCAAGCCCGACAAGCTCAACAAGAACGGTCTGTTCGAGATCAAGAGCGAATTCCTCGCCAAGAAGGGCTTCCCAGCCATGCCGAGCTGGATGCCCATTCCCGAACACGAGAAGATGAAGGAAGACGAGCTCATCCTGACCACCTTCAAGGTAAACGTCCAGATCCACTCGCGGTCGTCCAACTCCAAGTGGCTCACGGAAATCTATCACACCAACCCCGCCTGGATTAACCCGGAGACGGCGGCCCGGCTGGGAATCAAGAACAAAGATCGGATCAAGGTCAAGTCGCATATAGGGGAGATTACGACCAAAGCCTACGTCACCCCGAGGGTCCACCCCAAGGTCATCGCCATCAGCATGCACTGCGGCCGTTGGGAATACGGCCGCTACGGCAGCGGCAAGAAGGTCTTCCCAACGGTGAAGGACGACGAGCCGTGGTGGACCGATTTCGGGGTGCATCCCAACTGGATTATCCCCAACGCGCCCGACCCCATTGGCGGTCAGCAACGCTGGATGGATACGGTGGTCAGCGTCACAAAAGAGTGATATGCTCCGCAACCTGGGGGGCAGGGGAGATCGAAAGGGTCCCCTCTGCCCCTTCTTTTTTTGGGGAGAATGGGGGAGCATGAACGAGCGGAAAAAGGAGAACGGGAAGGCCGAGGAGGCCCGCGCCCGGGCGGGGCTATATCGGCTCGTGGCCCACATGGTCGCCCAAGAGCCGGATGAGGCGTTCCTGCGCGAGCTCAACGCCACCGGTTTCCGCGAAACCGTCGCCTCTCTCGGCTTGAGCCCACCGCCCGCACCGACCTCAACCGAGGCAGATGTCACCCGCGAGGAGCTGGCGGTCGAGTACGCCCGACTGTTTCTCCTGCCCGGGGCGCCTCTCCATCCATACGAGTCGGTCCAGCGGGGGGAGGGCCAGCTCTGGGGGGAGGCGACTGCCGGAGTCCAGGAGGCCTACCGCGAGGCTGGTTTTGAACTGAATCCCGAGGTCCACCATGTCCCCGATCACCTCGCCGTGGAGCTCGAGTTCATGGCGCACTTGGCCACCAAGGAAGCTGAGCGGTTAGCGGCCGGCTCGACTGAGGAGGCCGAGGCGCTCCAGAAGCGCCAGAAATCGTTTCTCCGCAATCACTTAGGAACATGGGCCGTCGCCTTCGCCCACACCCTCAAGGCAGAGACGTCCCAGCGATATTTTCAGTTTCTAGCAGACCTGCTTGAAACGGTCATCAAGTCCGACGCCTATTTCCTCGACGCCCCCTTGTGAGCGGGCCGCTCTGGCCGGAGGCGAGGCTCGTCCCTTCGGCCCCTTCATCATCGCGGCCCCATCTTCGTCTGTGCCTCCTTGGTTGAACTCCGAAGCGCTAGAGAGTAGAATGAGATACAAATACCCGGCATGTGGGCCCTCCTCTCTCTAGGACCATCCCATGACGACATCCCACGGCCTCAAAACAATCCCCATCTTTGCCAACCTGGAGTCCTCCGATCTGGAACTGCTTGAGGCAGTTGCGGCTCGACGGACGCTCGGGCGGGGCGAGCATCTCTTCTTCGAGGACGACCCTTCCGTGGGATTCTTCGCGTTAGAGAGCGGGCTCATCAAAATCTACAAGATAGCCCCCGACGGCAGGGAACAGGTGCTCTACTTCATAGGGCCAGGCCAGACCTTCGCCATAGCTTCTCTCTTTGGCGATGGGTTATACCTGGCCAACGCAGAGGCCGTCGAGCCCTCGAAGCTGTGGCTTATTGCCAAGGCCCCGTTTCTCGACTTGGTGCGGGCTGAGCCGGAGTTGGCCGTCAAGCTGCTGGCCTACTTGGCTCAGTGGATGAAGCGCCTCCTGGCCCTCGTGGAGACCCTCTCACTCAAGAACGTGGAGGCCCGCTTGGCCGAGTACCTCTTGGGCCGCGCCCAGGCGGATGGACACCATACCGACGAGGGGGACATCATCCTCACCCTCGATGTGGAAAAAAAGATGATTGCCTCCCATCTGGGCACCATCAGCGAGACCCTATCTCGCTCGCTAAGAAAGCTAAAAGACCGGGGCCTCATCCGCGAAGAGGGCCCCCTAATCATCATCACAGACCTCGAGGGTCTCCGAAAGATGGCCGAAGGCTAACTCCCGTTCACCTCACTCGTCCTTACCAACAAAAACGCATTCCTTACCTGCATACCTCCATGCTCCCTCCATCGCATTAGATAATAACAAAAAATCCAATAAGTTACAATAGAAAAAAGCCCTCAAAACAGTGAAAAATGGCAGGAAAAAGCGGGGGACTTTATCGACAGTCTCACGATGTAATAATAACTAGCCCACCGGCCAGCCGAGTATCATATTTCGGTGAAATATACACTTGGGCCACTATTCGATGGCTCTTTAAATTACCTCGGAACTAGGGGGCCAATTTTCTAAAAAATGTTATGCGCACCGCCGGGCCCTTTTTCGGCTTCGGTCGCGCCTATGGGGGGACCCGGGGGGGGGGTGGCTGTTTTTATGGCTGTTTCGAGGACTGCCGAGGAGTATCGAGAAGAACCGGCAGCAGATTTGACTCAACTGTAATGTGTTTATAAGAAAAGCGAAGCCCCCGAAAATCAACTTCTTCCGGGGGCACCATTTTACGCTCGATTTGGCCTGTCACGCCGGAGGTCGCGGGTTCGCGTCCCGTCAGACCCACCCCTGCTCAAATTGGCCTTCTAGATCGATTCTCATGTCCCTATGGCCGGTATATGGCCGGTATTCTACCGTGATAATGGCCGATGTGCCTCCATAACCATTTGATTATATAGGCCTTCAATCCTAATCTCTAGGTTCAAATCCTGCATCGCCCACCATGACAGATAAGCCCGAAACCCAAGGGGTTTCGGGCTTATTCTTTTGCTTGGTTGCCGATAGGTTGCAGGTGCCGGTCCTGGTT
>JALLOF010000550.1 GCA_027717595.1 Nitrospinae bacterium AH_259_B05_G02_I21
GAGGTCGTCGTGGACGAGCCGCACACGGCCCAGGCGGGGCCTGGAGCCAGGATTATGGACAACCCCACGGACACCATCGTGGACACTAGAAAGGTCTTAAATCGTCCCATGATTATCTATTCCTCCATAAATCAATCCGTTCCGGGGTCTCGTGGCAGACGTGGAGCTTTCCATCACCCAGGACCACGACCTCCCCGAGCGGCATATCCCGACACTCCACCTTGGGCAGATCGACCAAGGCCGCTTGCGGCGCGCAGCCGGCGAGCAGGGCGCCGATCACGATCACGAATATCAGCCGTCTTG
>JALLOF010000551.1 GCA_027717595.1 Nitrospinae bacterium AH_259_B05_G02_I21
ATCCGACCCCGATAAAGTATCGGGGTCATCCACTCAGAATGGAGGATCACCGTCATGAGAAAGAGTCGCAGAAGCGCGACCCGTAGGAAAGGGAGCAGACGTCGCAACGAGTTGGTAGGGGCGATCGTGGAGGCACGATCGGACCTGCTGGGCCTGGTGATGAACGCGGGCTTCGGGGTGCTGGGCGCACTGCTGGAGGAAGACAGAGCGCAACTGTGCGGCGCGCGTCACGCACGAAGGGAAGAGAGACGAGCCTACCGGCACGGGTACGACGAGGGCTCGCTGGTGCTGGGTGGTCGTCG
>JALLOF010000552.1 GCA_027717595.1 Nitrospinae bacterium AH_259_B05_G02_I21
GTTCGCTCCGGCGAGGAGCAAGAGCCCAACGCGCCATACAGGTTTCATTGCGGTCTTCACGGCGGGTCTGCTCGTACTCGAGCTCGTCGGGCCGGCGCTGGTGCGTGCCGACATCGAGCAAATGGTGCTGCGCGTGGACGGACTTGCCTGTCCCTTCTGCGCCTACGGGCTCGAGAAGAAGCTCTCCCGTCTCGAGGGCGTCCAGGAGTTGGACATCGAGATGGACAGTGGAACCGTAACGCTGAGCCTCGAGCAGGGTGCCGTGATCTCTCCCGACGAGCTGAACAAGGCAGTCTCTGAT
>JALLOF010000553.1 GCA_027717595.1 Nitrospinae bacterium AH_259_B05_G02_I21
AGGACAGAAGACCGTTGCTGCGCCGGAGATTCATCGGGTGGAGGCCCAGGCCGAGGCGACGCGGGTCCTTAAGGCTGGCGACCAGATTCGTGTGGCCGCCGACGGAGACCCCGGAAGGATCGGCACCTTCAACCTCGGGAGGTGGCGTACGGGCCTGCCGCTGGTGGAGGCCTCCCCGGGCAGGTACGTTGGCTCCTATACGATCCAGGCCGGTGATGCGGCCCAGGCCGTTGCCGTGGTGGTCCGACTGGCCGACGTCTTCGGCCTGAGCTCGACCCATCGCGTTGCCGGGCTGGCCC
>JALLOF010000554.1 GCA_027717595.1 Nitrospinae bacterium AH_259_B05_G02_I21
ACAACGAGACGAGAGGTCGAAGCCGAAATCATCAGGCTGGCACGGACGGATGCGAACTTCAAAGAGAAACTTTTGAGCAATCCCAAAGCGGCTATCCAGGAAGTGCTCGGACAGGAACTCCCGAAGCAGCTTAACGTTGAGGTCCACCAAGAAGACATCTACACCGTTCACGTGGTAATTCCCCTGGAGAGCAAGGAGTATGTGTCTGATTATGACGAGATAGACCCCGAGGGTTGGAGGCCGTTTTGACCTCACCAGGCGTTGGAAGCCTGGACCGGTTCCGGTTACAACGTCAATGA
>JALLOF010000555.1 GCA_027717595.1 Nitrospinae bacterium AH_259_B05_G02_I21
CTACCGGTGTCTCGATACCCATCGGCTCCACACCTTTCTCATCGACCACTGCCTCGGCATCCCCAAGGAGCGCTACGACGAGCACATCACCTTCACGCGGGACGACGCCGAGGTGGTCGAGGCCGCAACGAGCGGCCAGGCCCAGGTCGGATTTCTCATGAACCCCACAAAGATGGAACAGGTGGAGGAGGTCACGCGCCTGGGCCTGCGGATGCCCCAGAAGACGACCTACTTCTACCCGAAGCTGCTGACCGGTCTCGTCATCAACCAGTTCGGATAGAGCGGATGCGTATAACCC
>JALLOF010000556.1 GCA_027717595.1 Nitrospinae bacterium AH_259_B05_G02_I21
CCTCGGGATCGCGGTCTCGGAACGAGAGCTGGACGAAGCCGTGGCTGACGTGATCGCTAAGAACAACATCTCGCCCGAACAGCTTGATGTCCTCCTGGGCCGGGAAGGGCTCACCATGGATCAGTACCGGCAGAAGCTGAAAGATCAGATTGTGCGCCGCCGGATCTTCAACTTCGAGGTCACCTCCCGCGTGCAGCTCTCCGACGCAGACGTGCGGGATTACTACCGCGAGCACGCCCAGAAGTTCATTCCGCCTCCGGCCGTGGCCGTCAGCCAGGTCTTCCTCGCCTTGCCGAG
>JALLOF010000557.1 GCA_027717595.1 Nitrospinae bacterium AH_259_B05_G02_I21
GCCTTGAACGCCTCTGAGAAGAGCTCCATCTTGCCGATCTCGTCGATGACGACCAATGCGCCGGAGGCGAGCCCCGCCTCCAGGGCCGGAAGCGCCACCGCCTCGAAGCTCTCCAGGTCAACCCCGTATCGGCCTACCCGCCACGGGCTCGGCTCGCCGGCCCGCGACAGCGTGCCACGGCGGCCGTCGAGGCTCTCGACGTCGAAGCCGACCCGCTTCCCACCCCGGCGCACCTCACGGGTGAAAAAGCCGGAGGCGGGAACATCGAGCCGCTCCAGCAGCCTCTCGATGCAGG
>JALLOF010000558.1 GCA_027717595.1 Nitrospinae bacterium AH_259_B05_G02_I21
ATTTTCATGCCTAGGCCTAAAGCCAGGAAAAAGGGCTCGAAGGCCGGAGTCGGCCGCCGCCTCCGCACAGTGCGCCTCGCCCGAGGGCTGACGCTGCGGCAGGTGGAGAGGGCCACGAGGATCGGTGTGTCCCACCTCTCGCAGATCGAAAACGACCTCAGAAACGTCAACGTCGCCAAGCTCGAGGCCCTGGCCGCCTGCTACGGCTGCACCGTGGCTCAGTTCTTCCCGCGCAAAGGCGAGCCCGAGCCGGCCGTATACCGGGCCCGCCCGCTCACCCCCACCCAGCGAGAGG
>JALLOF010000055.1 GCA_027717595.1 Nitrospinae bacterium AH_259_B05_G02_I21
GGCGGCGAGGAAAAAGTAGAGCCGATTATAGTGGGCCCACTGGGTCACCGACCCCTCCCATCCGAGCGAGAAGATGCTGTAGAGCCACCTCCTGATACCCTTGTAGAATCGTCTGACGATCGCAAGGTCCGGCACCAGGCCCACGTAGAAGAAGATCACGCTCACCGCAAGATAGGTACTCACCGCAAAGACGTCCCACACGAGTGGCGAGCGGAAGTTGACCCAGAGCTGGCGCTGATTGGGATACGGAATGAGGTAGTAGAACAACCAGGTGCGGCCGAGGTGAATCAACGGGAACATGCCTGCGACGATCAGCGCAAAGACGGTCATGGCTTCCGCAGCACGGTTAAAACTGCTCCTGAATCCGGCCCGAAGCAGAAACAGGACCGCCGAAATCAATGTGCCGGAGTGGGCAATGCCGACCCAAAAGACAAAGTTGGTGATGTAGACGCCCCAGCCAACCGGATGGCTAATGCCGGCCACCCCTAAGCCGGTTACGATTTGGTACCCCCACAGCCCCATCCCGAGCAGCACAAAGGACGACGATATGGCTAGGCCGATCCAGTACAGCCGGCCGGGTTTTCGCATGGCGGCGACAATATCTTCGTCCAGGCGGTTTCGATACTCAGATTTATCCATGTCTAGGACTCAACGGTTCGATGGTCCTTCGCCAAATAGTGTATCGCCGATTCGACCCCCAGATCATCAAAGATACGGTAGGCCCGTTTCGAATGGGACAATTCGTATACGCGGGAGTCGTGGTCCAACAGATTTCCAAAGACAATCGCCCCGGTTGGGCACGTCTGCGCGCACGCAGGGATGAGTTCTCCGTCGCGAACCTTTCTCGACTCATCTTTCGCTGCATCCTTCGCGACACGAATTCGCTGCACGCAGAAGGTGCATTTTTCCATAATCCCTTTGGTCCTCACCGAGACGTCCGGATTCAGCATCTTATCCATGGGCGCCGGCCAGTCATGATCGAACCAGTTGAAGCGTCGGACCTTGAAGGGGCAGTTGTTTGAACAGTACCGGGTCCCCACACACCGATTGTATATCTGAGCATTGAGACCCTCGGCATTATGGTAGGCCGCGAAGACCGGGCAGACCGGCTCACACGGGGCACTGCCACAGTGCTGGCAGAGCATCGGAACGAAGTTACCCCGCCCATCGGCATCGTTGTGTTGCTCAATCCGAATCCACGACATCTCTCGTCCGGTCAAATGCTCTTTCTCTCCAACGATCGGGATATTGTTCTCGATGTAGCAAGCAGCGACGCATGCCGAGCAACCGATGCAAAGATCCAAATCAATCGCCATGGCCCACCGGTAATCTTTATACTTTTTCTCGGGATAGAGGGTCACGGGCCCATGGTGTTCGACCTCCCCATGAACGGGGTATGGGATGATGCCTCTTCCTTGAAGGGAGACCGCGCCCGACAGGATGGGGAGTTTCGTTCTCCTGCCCGTCTTTTTAATCGTCAGTCCGCTGATGTATGAAATGCGCTCCCCGGTGTTTTCGCTCGTCGGCAAGGGCAAGGAGTCGATCATCCCGTAATGGACGAGATAGACTTCCCCTTGCAACCCCGGCAGCACATTCACCGGCAAGGTGAGCGAGAGGTTCGAGGAAGTGAGCCGAATTTCATCCCCGTCCTTGAGGTTCTGCCTTCGAGCGGTCTGTTCCGATACCGACACCCACCTCCCATACGAGATGGTCGTCACCGGGTCTGGAATTTCGTGGAGCAAGGGAAGATCGCTGCTTCGACCGTCGAACCATCGGATCGACGGCGTTATCATAAGAACCGGCGTATCGACCGATTCCGGCAACCTCAGATCCGACAAATACTCAGCCACCCTCCCCTCCTGGAGCTGAACATCGGCTCTCTCAACATTCGTCTCATGATAGCCGCTCTTCAACACCGCCTCTAACGCCGCCTCCCCATAACGGGTCTTCCACCGCTTGAGGACGTATTCTTGATAGGTGGAGAAGGGCTCGTCTTGCCCCCCGGCTTTCAATAACTGCAGAAGAATGTCTCCTTCGGCCCGAGTGTTATGGAGAGGATTAAGAACCGGTTGGATGATCGAGGAGATGTTCTTTCGCGGTTCGGCATCGCCCCAGGACTCGAGGGAATGAGAGAGCGGCAGGACGATATCACACACTTCCATCGTCTGGGTGGACATGTCGGACAAGCCTACCCGCAACTGTGCGTTCCTCAAGCTCTCCTTGAAGGAAGGCGGCAGGTGAGAGACGGGATCCGTCTTAGAGAGGAAAATCACGCCAATCTGATTTCCCTGAAGCTCGTCTGAGAGCTTGTTCGCATCGTGGGCGGTTCCAACTCTCGAATAATTCTCCGCCCTTGCGAAATCAATGAGCGCGTGATGGGAGCCAGAAAGCCATTGCACCATCCCCGTTAGAACCAACGCGTCAAGTCCCGACTCTTGGCTCGCCGAAACCCCTCCTGTGATAACGAGCGGGTTTCTGGCTCGATCAAACGGTCGGGCAAGCTCACTCAGTCTGTCAGCTTCGAGGCCCGTCCTTCGCGAAACCTCCTCAATCGGCAGATCGGGGATTGAGGCCAGAAGGTCTCCAGAAACGGTTCCGTTGAGTCGATTATTCCGCTTTAGGTGGCTCAGCAAGAAGAGCAGCAGGTAGACTTCGCTTCCAGGATTGACGACAAACCGTTCGTTGGCATTCATGCCGGTCAAGGACAAGTGGGGCTCGACATGAAACCACTCAAAACGATGCTGTTTCTTGGCTCTCGACAATTGGACCGCATGGTTCGTCGGGCTGATGTAAGTCTCTAAGATGTCCGCCCCAATGGTCAGGAGAAAGTCCGCCTGCTCAATCTTATACGCTGGAATCGCCCTCTCCCCGAACAGCACCCCGTGCGCTTCCCGGAGTGCCGCGTAGGAAAAGACCTCAAACTCGGGAAGGCGCTCGATATCCATTCGGTTACAAAACGTGTCGATCAACGCAGATAGAGACCCCGTCGTTCGTCCCGAGAGATACACGTTTCGGTGCCCCCGGCCCCTCGACGCCCCTAACGCCTTAGCGATTTTTGCATACGCCTCCTCCCATGTGACCGGGCTCAGCTTGCCGTCGGCACCGCGCACAAGGGGGTCTTTCAGTCGTTCTGGATGGTAGAGGCGCGTGATTGAGGCTTGCCCTCTAATGCACAGGGTCCCATCATTGATCGGATGACCCGGGGCCCCTTCGAGCTTGACGGGAAAGCGCCCATAGCGGTTGTTAGCAATAGGTTTTTCATGCACTTTGACCATCATGCCGCAATGTTCTGGGCACTCGGTCGAGGTCGTCGGATAAAAGAGCGGTTGGCCTGGAATCAGGCCGTCTTCCGGAGGCACCAAATAGGGGATGAGTTTTTCCGTTCCGCGCTGGACCCCGCACGAAGCAACGAGCGTTGAGCCGGTCGCCGTTCCGAGAAGCTTAATAAAGTCCCGCCTGTTCATTAAAACCCCCAGATACTGTCTATTTATGACATGTCAAGCAATCAATCGATGCCTTTTTCGCTCGATGACACGTGACACACCATCCCATCTTGAGCGAGCTAACCTGGCGTACAACACTGACGTTCTTAATTTCTCCATGACACGCTGAACATTCAAGCCCCGCCTTGATATGCCTCTTATGCGAGAAATAGACATGCTCCGGTAAGTTGTGGACTTTAATCCACGGAACCGGTTCCTTGTCGTTCCAATAGCGATGAAGTTTCTTGATTTCTGGCCGATCGACAGCGATGACGCTGTGGCATGACATGCATTTTTGAACCGAGGGGACACCTGCCCGGCGCGATTTATCAACATAGATATGACAAAACGTGCACGGGAGGCCAACCCGTGAGACATGAATCTTGTGGCTAAACGCGATCGGCTGTGTGGGGGCTGGTGCAGACGTAAACCAACACCGAGGATCCAACCTGCCGAACACGCCCTGGATGGGAGGATTGGGACAGGGCATAGAGCCCCCTCCCAATACGAGTAAAGCCAAGAGGGCCGGTGGCCCCAAGGCCAAGGCAGGAATGACGATTCGCTTCAGCATGGTCAGATCATCATCTAACGACGGTGCTCCTCACTGAGCCCGTTCCGTATCGAGTCGTTCTAAAACATAACTTGCCACGGCCGTTGACTCAAGCTTATTTAGCCCGTAGTTCGGCATCGGAGGATACTCCGGATTAATCTTTTGAGGGCTTTGGATAAAGGCGGCCAATTGCTCTGGATTTGGCTTGTACTTCGGTAGAACGGTGTTAAACGGAGGGCCGACTAGTTTTTCGCCATACTGATGGCACGCCGTACAGCGAAGATTAAAAATATCCTCTCCTGCCTTTGCGCTCACCTGGACGATCTCCGCTTGCGCTTCCTCCCTCTTCGCCGACTCAGCTTTTCGAACCGCCTCCGCTTTCGCAACAAGCACCAAAGAGTGGTCCCGCATCGCATTCCCTATCATAATCTGGTCATTTATGCTAAAGAGCGAAAAAACCACAAAGAACAAAATCAGGACGGGAGCAACCAACTTTGACTTATCGTGAAAAACCAGCCGTGATTGAAACAATGTCTCATCCTTTTGGAGCGTGACACGTGGGCGAATGTCATGCCCCAGGATGCTATACAATATGTAAAATATCATCATCAGGACCACGATGGTAAGCGCCGCCAGCACAAAGACTGCCGGTGAGAGCGCAACGCTGGGCAATGTGATCAAACTCCAGACAATCAGGACCGGCAACAGCATAATGCAGGGGAGAGGCACGCCTGCGGCAACGGTCTTGAGGAAATGCCGATAGTCTTCATCGATATCCTCTCTTGCTTCAGACCACCTAAAAGCATAGAACAGGACCACCCCTCCCGTCAGGGCCACCGAGGCGAGCAGGAAGATTTTATACCGAGCGATTACATTCCAGGAGAACAGCAAACTGTAGGGATCGGGCGAGCGAATGAACGACCTTTTCTCAAAATCCATTATCAGGCTGGTAGCGCTGATCAAAATAAAATATGCGGCCAAGAGGAATAGCAGGCCACCAATCCCCGCTCCAATATGCGACCAAAATTGCGTACCCCTGACTGCGAAGGTGCGTTGGTACCGATACAGAAGGGCGAGCCCTACCCCCACGTGGAAGATGCCAAGGATGAAGAAGGTGTCTATCCGCAAACCGGAACCATACAGTATCAGCGAATAGAGGATGGTCAACGTAACCAGGGGCAGGATTCCCAAAATGACCCCAAGGGTCACGTTGTATATGTCGGTTCCAAGCAAATCCTCTGAAAACCGAGCGTAGAGTCGGTTAGGCTTCCTCTTGTCGAGGATATTGTAAATGACGGATAAGAGCGAGCTTCCCAAGAAAACGCTGATAAAGGCAATGTGAAGGAGATATACGAGGATGATCAGGTATCCGAAGAGGGTCAGCTGATTGGCGGGGGGAGGGAGAATGAATTTTTCAATGTAAGGCACTATCAGGATGGCCTTTCTAGGGAGGAGCTCCTGCCCACTTGAGCCTCGTCACCCGCAAGCGCCGGGGCGGGAGGTCTCATCACTGTGCGGCTGAGCGCTGTTGCAAGGAAACGCCCCACAACTCCTTGAATCGTGGGGCTTATTTGGTAGCGGGGGCTGGATTCGAACCAGCGACCTTTGGGTTATGAGCCCAACGAGCTACCTGACTGCTCCACCCCGCAATCGATGCGAAGCTTACGAAGTTCTCAAATATAGCATTGAGCCTATACATGTCAAGAGGTTTCTGGCAAAAAGCCCCCCCTCAATCAAGGCGGACCAATGAAGGGATGAAGGCTTCGTGGGGGCGAGTCTATTCCTTCCGCGAGGAGGAATGCGGCTCGTCAACGAATTCGTACACCGTCTCGCCTGGCCGAACGAGGCCGAGCTCCTCCCGGGCAATCTGTTCGACCGTGAAGGGGTCGTGCTTGAGATTCTCAATCTGCTCCCGGAACTCTTGATTCTTCTTCTCGTAAAAGGTGATTTCCTCGGATCTGTCCTGGATTTTGCGCTTCAGGGCGTATACCTCGATGAGGCTTCGTCGGCCAAACAGTGTGAGCAAGATGATGAAGGCCGTGCCGACGGCGGCCAGGGCGAAGACCAGCTTGGGCCGCTGAAGCGAAGTTTTCGGCTGGCGTGCCTTCCGTCCCTTTGCTCGGCCCTTCACGCTCGCCTCGCCTTCGCCTCGGGCGGCACGCCGACGTCTGCTGCGGAGCTTGGATATCACACGCCAAAACACGAAGGACCACCCTCCCCGGTGGTCCTCCCTCATCCGCCTTTCAAGTGCGCTCAGACAATATTGTAAAACACCCCCCTTCCCTTGTAAAGGGCAACCTCTGCGAGGCTCTCTTCAATACGCAGCAACTGATTGTACTTCGCCACCCGGTCCGTCCGGCTCACCGAACCGGTTTTTATCTGGCCTGCATTCGTGGCCACGGCGACATCTGCGATGGCCGCATCCTCCGTCTCTCCCGAGCGATGGCTGATGATGCACGTGTAGCGGGCGCGCTTGGCCGTCTCTATGCACTCGAGCGTCTCGGTCAGGGTGCCGATCTGGTTTAGCTTTATGAGGATGGAATTGGCGACCCCTTGGGCAATGCCCTCCTGGAGGATGGTGGTGTTGGTGACGAAGATGTCGTCCCCCACTACCTGAACCCTATCGCCCAACCGTTGGGTGAGGAGTTTCCAGGCCTCCCAGTCGTTCTCAGCCAGGCCGTCCTCGATGGAGATGATGGGATAGCGCGAGACCCAATCGGCGTAGAACTCCACGAGCGCCTCGGCGCTCATCACCGGCTCCTTCTCGGCTTGAAGCCGGTAGGTGCCATCCTCCTGGTAGAGCTCGCTGGCCGCCGAGTCGATCGCGAGCAGTACGTCCTCGCCAGGGCGGTACCCCGCCCGCTCGATCCCCTGTAGCAACAACTCGACCGCTTCGGTGTTGCTTTGCAGGTCGGGGGCGAAGCCGCCCTCGTCACCAACCGCCGTGTGGTAGCCCTTCTCCTTAAGGACGCCTCGCAAATGATGGAACGTCTCGGCCCCGATGCGAAGCGCCTCGGCGAATGTATCCGCCCCGACCGGCACAATCATGAACTCCTGGATGTCCACATTGTTGTCCGCATGGGCGCCGCCGTTGAGGACGTTCATAAGGGGTACGGGCAGCTCTTTGGCATCCACCCCGCCGAGGTAGTGGAAGAGGTCGAGGCCCACCTCTTCGGCCGCCGCTTTGGCCACGGCGAGCGAGACCCCGAGGATCGCGTTGGCCCCCAGGCGGTTTTTGTTCTCAGTCCCGTCGAGCTCTATAAGGAGCCGGTCGATGTAGACCTGATCGGTGCAGTCGAGGCCCACCACCTCTTTGGCGATAACCTCGTTGACGTTCGAGACAGCCCGCCGCACCCCTTTGCCCAGGTAGCGCTCTTTGTCGCCGTCGCGAAGCTCAACCGCTTCCCTCTCCCCGGTGGAGGCCCCCGAGGGAACAGCCGCCCGGCCGAGGGTCCCCCCCTCGATGAGGACATCAACCTCGACGGTGGGGTTGCCCCGGGAATCGAGAATCTCCCGGGCTGTGATATTTACGATCTCGCCCATAGTGCCTACCCTCCCCACCTGAGCCGAACGCTCCTCGGCTCCGGCAGCTTACAGAGGCACCCTACTATATTGCACCCGCCTCGCGGTAGGCCTCTGATGCGGCCTCAACGGTCGCCTCAATATCCGCTTCGGTGTGGGCGGAAGAGACGAACCCCGCTTCAAACTGACTCGGCGCCAGGTTTACGCCACGCGCCATCATCGAGCGGAAGTAGCGGGCGAAGGCCTCCGTGTCGCTTCGCAGCGCGCTCTGGTAGTCGGAGACCTCCTGGTCCGAGAAGTAGCAACAAAACATCGAGCCGACGCGCTGGAAGGTGAGCGCAAGGCCCGCCCGGCGAGCGGCTTGCTCCAATCCGGCAGTCAGCGTTGCGCTGGTTTTTTCGAGGCGCTCGTAGAAGCCCGGCTCCCGGCAGAGCTTGAGCGTCTCGATGCCGGCCGTCATGGCCAGGGGATTGCCCGACAGGGTGCCAGCCTGGTAGACGGGTCCCTCCGGGGCCATCTGCTCCATCAACTCCCGCCGGCCCCCGTAGGCGCCGACGGGAAGCCCGCCGCCGATGACTTTCCCGAGACAGGTGAGGTCGGGGGTCCCGCCGTAGAGCTCCTGGGCGCCTCCGTAGGCCAGACGAAACCCGGTCATCACCTCGTCGAAGATGAGGAGCGCTCCGTGCTCGGCCGTCAGCTCCCGCAGGCTTTCGAGGAACCCGGCCTTCGGGGGCACGCAGCCCATGTTGCCCGCCACGGGCTCCACGATGACGCAAGCAATGTCGCGACCCTCGGCCCCAAAGACCCCGGCCAAGGCGTCGAGATCATTGAAGGCGAGGGTAATCGTGTTGCGCGCATAGTCGACGGGGACGCCGGGGCTCGTCGGGACGCCGAGAGTCGTGGCGCCGCTGCCCGCTTCGACCAGGAGGCCGTCGGCGTGGCCGTGGTAGCAGCCGGCGAACTTGATAATCTTGTCCCGCCCCGTCGCGCCCCTGGCAAGCCGGATAGCGCTCATCGTCGCCTCCGTGCCGGAGTTGACCATGCGGACCATCTCGACCGAAGGCACCGCCTCGACGACCATTTCGGCCAGCGTGACTTCGAGGTCCGTCGGGGCACCGTAGCTCGTGCCGCGCTCCACGGCGTCCTGGAGGGCGGCTACGA
>JALLOF010000559.1 GCA_027717595.1 Nitrospinae bacterium AH_259_B05_G02_I21
CGCCTGGAAAGCCACCGGCAGGACTCATAAGTGGCCCGAGTCGTCACGGTCGGCCACGTCGCCGTCGGCGGCGGCGAGCCGCTGGCTTTGATCGCCGGGCCATGCGTGATAGAGAGCGCGGAGCTCGCCCTCGAAGTCGCCCGCCGGCTCAAGACCATAAGTGAAGAGATCGGGGTAGGGGTCATCTACAAGTCCTCCTACGACAAGGCCAACCGGACGAGCATCACGAGCTTCCGCGGCCCCGGCCTTGACGAAGGGCTGAAGATCCTCCAGCAGGTGAAGGACGAGACCGGC
>JALLOF010000560.1 GCA_027717595.1 Nitrospinae bacterium AH_259_B05_G02_I21
GTATCGACCATGGCCGCCACCAGCCCCCCGTGGAGGGTGCCGTAGGCGTTGGTGTGGACCTCCTCCAGGGGGAGGCGGAGCTCGCAGCGGCCCGCCTCAAGGATCTCCAGGAGGAAGCCGCAGTGGCGGACGAAGGCGCTTTTTTCCAGCAGCGCCTTGATGCGCTCGAACGCCTCAGGATCGTAGCCGGCTGGAAATTCCTCAGACACAGACTCGCACCTCTGCATCCCCCCGCTCCCGGACCTCCTCGCGGGCGGCGACGTCGACAGCGCTCACGGAGCCGCCTCTACGGGG
>JALLOF010000561.1 GCA_027717595.1 Nitrospinae bacterium AH_259_B05_G02_I21
ACCCCGATGGTCTGGGGCAGGAACGGCAAAGCGCGCTTTCGGTCCTCATCGAACAGCCCCTCCTCAGCGAGCCGCCCCTTCAGCTTCTCGAAGGCCCTCTGGAGTAGCCCAAGGCCGAGCGGCTCCATGTAGCCGACGATGAGCTGATATTCGCCTCGCGGCTCGTAGACGGTGAGCTGGCCTCGGGCGAGCACCTTGAGGCCGTCTTCGGGCTCGCACTTCAGGCCCCCATCCTGGTACTTGAAGACCACGCACCTCAGCTGCGCCTCTGAGTCCTTCAGGGTGAAGTAGCG
>JALLOF010000562.1 GCA_027717595.1 Nitrospinae bacterium AH_259_B05_G02_I21
GAAGGTCCCGGCGATACCGCAGCAGCTGTCTTCGGCGAGGTCGCGCACCTCGACACCAGGGATGAGGCGCATCAACGCCGCCGGCTGGTCCACCACCCCGAGGGCCTCGGCGTGGCACGGGTTGTGGTAGGTGACGACGAGAGGTACGGGGCCAAATTCGGTATTGAGTCGGCCTTCCTCGTGGAGGCGCCAGAGGAAGTCGGTAATGTCCAAGCAGGCCCCGGCGACCACATCGGCTTCGCTCGTCCCGAGCAGCTCCGGGTAGTCCCTTTTGACCGCCAGGCAGCACGAG
>JALLOF010000563.1 GCA_027717595.1 Nitrospinae bacterium AH_259_B05_G02_I21
TTTCCCGAGGGAACCCGAAGCCCCGACGGACAGCTTCAGCCGGGTATGCGGAGTGCCGGCTGGCTCATTCATCAGGCACGACCCCTAGTCATTCCAGCGGTTCTCTTCGGCACCGGGAAGGTGTGGCCCAAAGGGCGCATCTTGCCAAGGCCCTTCGGGCGGGTGAAGGTGGTCTTTGGAAAGCCGTTGAATCTGGATAGGTATTATGACCAACCGCGCTCGGGAGTCGTTGCTCAACAAGTGGTTGACGAGGTAATGGCCGCGATTGCCCATCTCAAGATGGTTCATCGAC
>JALLOF010000564.1 GCA_027717595.1 Nitrospinae bacterium AH_259_B05_G02_I21
CGCCTCAAGGAGTGCGGGGATAGGATACCTGCCCGGCCTACACAGCGAAGTATCCTATCCCTGTGTACCGCCGGTTCCGGCTCGTGGACATGGCAGGACGGTCCCGTATGTTCATCGCCATGAAGGCCTGCAGACCACGGAGCGCAGGCAGGGTCAAGGGCTGCGAAGCAGCCGAGTGAAGTGAGGGAACCCTTGACACTGGCGAGCACCGTGCTTCGATGTTGGGGGCGATGGCATGCCGAAGGGTTAGAGCAGCTTGAGAAAGTTGCTGGACGCCAAGGTGGGACGATG
>JALLOF010000565.1 GCA_027717595.1 Nitrospinae bacterium AH_259_B05_G02_I21
ATACAGCCCATGGTGGGGGGGATCTGCGTGCTCTGGTACCCGGCCCGCCGGGTCAACGACCCCTCCGATCCGACCGTGTTCGCCACCGGCCAGTACTTCCTCGTCCAGCGCGAGGCGTACCTAGCCATTGGGGGCCACGCCGCGTGCCGCGACGCTCTGCTGGAGGACATCGCCATGGCCAGGGCGTTGAAGCGGAGCCGACGGCGGTACTTCCTCGCCTACGGGCCGGAGATGGTAGCCACGCGCATGTACGCCACCTTTGGCGAGATCTGGGCCGGATGGCTTCGCATC
>JALLOF010000566.1 GCA_027717595.1 Nitrospinae bacterium AH_259_B05_G02_I21
TCGCCACCTCGTAGGCGCCCTTCCCATCGAGTGCTAGGCGCACCCGCACCGCTGTCTCCTTCGTCTTGCGCTCGGCCTCGGCCTGCCGCGTCATGGCTCTCTCCTCACACGTCGGTCTTCAAGGCGGCGGCCAGGGCCACTACGAAGGCCTCGTTCTCTTCGGGCCTGCCGACGGTCACCCGCAGGAGGCGGCCGAGCCGGCCCGGCCCACCGAAGTATCGCACCAGCACACCCGCCTCCAGGAGCCGCTCGTGCACGCCCCTGGCATCGACCTCATCCACCCCGAAGA
>JALLOF010000567.1 GCA_027717595.1 Nitrospinae bacterium AH_259_B05_G02_I21
CGGTTGAGGCGGGCCGGCCCTACGGACGTCTTGGTGGATGGAGAAGGCGTTGTGCTGCGGGCGGCGGAGGCTGGCGATCGGCTGCGCTTGCCCGTTGTTGTCGGCGCCCGTGACCCGGCACCCCGGCCGGGCGCCAGGTTTACCGACCCCCGGGTGGTCTCCGGCTTGGCGGTGCTCCAGGCGACCGAAGGCGTGCCGCTTATGGGACGGCGGTCCCTGGCCGTGGTCGACTGCACATATGCGGACCGCATCATTCTCAGGGGACGGGGGAGCGAAGCCGTCGTGGCG
>JALLOF010000568.1 GCA_027717595.1 Nitrospinae bacterium AH_259_B05_G02_I21
AAGAAGGGCGTCTACACGGAGCTTGGGACGGCCGCGCTGCAGGTGCTTGTCGCCGAAGACTCCCCGCCTTTGCCACCGGGCATCGGGGTCCGGCGGCTTCGCCCCGGCGATATGGACTGGCTCGCCGAGCGGTGGGCCGCCTGTACGGGCGAGTGGTCCCTGACTCTTCCCCTCGATGCCGGGGGGCTTGAGCGGCTTATGATCGAACGCCTCCAGGTCCCTGCGGCCGACCGGCTCGTGGTCCTCGACGAGGGTGTTCCTATCGGGGCGGCCGCCTTGTGGGAATAC
>JALLOF010000056.1 GCA_027717595.1 Nitrospinae bacterium AH_259_B05_G02_I21
TGACGAACAGCTCAATTGCTCTAATATTGACCCCCCGGAGAGCCTCTAGAGGCTCTCCCCCCCCTCTCCCCCCAAGGCTCTAGGGGGGAGGGGTTGGAAAGCGGCGTGCTTCCTGTACGAGGTCTTTGAATCCCCATGAAGCGCGCTACTCTCCAACCCCTCCATAGAGAGAGATGGAAGCCGGTTGGGAATGGAAACCTCAGCTAGCTCCATCGACGGTGAAGGACTCATGAAGCGACGGACCGCAACAATCATATCTACTGTTACCGAAGGGCACTTCGGCCCCAACCTGTGGCGCGACGAGCGGGGCGTGATCGCCGTCATCGCCGTGTTGCTGCTGACCGCGATGGTTGGGATGGCGGCCCTGGTCGTTGATCTGGGGTGGCTCTTCGTCGTGCGAAGCGAGCTGCAAAACGGCGCCGACGCGGGAGCGATGGCCGGGGTAGTCGAACTCGCCCTGAGCGGCCCCACGGATGCCGAGGCGATGGCCGTGGCGTATGCCATCCGGCCTGCGAACTTTCACCTCACCCAGCCCCCTCCGGGGCCCGGGGCGGTGGCCGTCTCCTTCCCTGGGACCGATCAAGTTCGTGTGCGGGTGGGGCCGACCGCGGTGCCGACCATCTTCGCCGGCATCTGGGGCATCTCGACGGCCGATGTGGCGGCCGTGGCCGTGGCCCGGCTCGAGCGCCGTATCATCGGCTCGGGGCCCGGCAACCTCATACCCTTTGCCGTCAACCGAGACCTCCTCCTCGATCGTGACGACGACGATGACGGTGACGACGACAATGGAATTACGAGGTACAGTATTGGTAGGACCGTTAACATCTATCCTCGCTCCAATACGCGGGGCAACTTCGGTCTTCTGGATATTGACGGGGGCGGCAACGCCAACGCCGACACCGTCAGCTGGATCGAGCACGGCTATGGTGATGTATTTATCATTCCCGAGAGCGCGGGGCATCTGCAGGTCTCGGGCACGCCGGGCATCTCTGGCGGTTCGCTGAACGGCGCGATCAACTCTCGCCTCGGCCACCGGGTGCTGTTGCCCGTCTTCGACCAGGTGACGGGCAAGGGTGCGAACACGAGCTACCGGGTGATGGACTTCGTCGGAGCCATTATCCAGGGTTTTCGGCTCACCGGCTCCCAGAGCGAGCGTCACATCACGGTCCAGATCGTGGAGTTCTCCTCCCCAGACCTCATCGTGGGTGAGGACGAAAACACATCGGTCAACAACAGCCTCTCTGCGCCTGTGCTCATCCAGTAGGGCCCTTTTTCCCTCTCTATCCCGTCGATCCGGAGGTGCGCGTTGGTGCACCGAGCCTCGTCAGGTCGGTGCTGACCTGCCACAGCCGTCTTGCCACATCTTGGTTGTGCGACTCCGGGGAGGAGGGAACGGGAGTTTTCTTGATGAAGTACTTGCCGGTCACGCCTTCCAGCTCAGGGGATGATGCGAGGTAGATAACGGTCTCGGCGCCCTGGTCCGGGCTCAGCAGCACGGGCCGCAGCAGCGTCCACGCGAGACGGAGCCAGAGTACGGCCTCTTTGGCGATATTGGTCGCGACGACGCCCGGATGGAGGCAGTTAGCCGTGACCCCCGTTCCCTCCAACCGCCTGGCGAGCTCGTGGGTGAACAGCACGTTCGCCAGCTTCGACAGACCATATGCGCGCCTGCCGTCGTATCGTCTCTCGCTCTGGAGGTCGTCGAAGTCGATGGTGGCCCCCTCGTGAGCGGCCGAGCTTACGTTGACGATTCGGGACGAGGCGCTTGCCTTGAGCACATCAAGAAGGAGGTTCGTAAGCAGGAAGTAGGATAGATGGTTGAGGGCGAATGTGGCTTCGAGGCCGTCCTCCGTCACCTGCCGGGCCCCAAGGATGGCCCCGGCATTGTTCACCAGGACATCAAGGCGCTCGTAGCGGCGGCGGAACTCCTCGGCGACCTGCCGGGTCGCCCGTTGGGAAGAGAGATCGGCGATCAGCAGGTCCACCGACTCGTTGCCACTCTGTGTGGTGATGTAGGCTCTGGCGGCTTCACCTCGATCTCGACTGCGGCAGACCATCACCACGTTGGCGCCCATTCTTGAGAGCGCCAGGGCCGTGGACTTGCCGATCCCGGAGTTGGCCCCGGTCACGAGGCAGACCTTGCCGTGCATCTCGCTGGTCATCAACTGGGCTCCGACGACAGGCCTGGGATGAGTTGTTGCCGCTCGCCGTTACGTCCAAGGGGGGTGCGCCAAGGGAGAGCGATGTGGCTGGAGGTCAAAAATCCTTCCCCCCCGAAAGGTTTTAGGTTACGGGCGGACTTCGAGCACCCCTTCCATCCCTTTTTCCCTGTGGCTTTTGAAAAACAGCAATTTCTTATCGCAATAAAATGCGTAGGTTCCGCTCTTGCGAGGAGTAAACCGAATGATGCGTGGCTTCGTGCTAAGAGATTCTGAAACCTCTACCCCCGCCTCCGGGGCCTCGATGACGATGTTGTGTGGGGTCATCCCACGCTTCTTGGTAGCCGCGATTTCCACCGGAACATTCAATTTGACTATGATGTGACGTGGTTCAAAGAAATACTCGCCTGCGACCAGATTGATCCGCTGCACTCCATCGGTGCCTGCGGTGGCACGGACGGCCTGTTGCTGGCTGCTGACGTTCGAAGGAAATCCTATACTCAGAAGACCGACGATTATGAGTAATAATGTGACGCCTCTCATTTCCTCATGAACGGGGGGTGCGCTCGTCATTCTTCTCCCCGGACACTTCGCCGTCTTTGCCCTCTTGTCGCAGGAGGTCTCTTATATCCCGAAAGGACTCGAACCGGATGGCTTCTAGGCCCCCTCCCTCGTGGGGGCAGATCTCCCGCAGAAAGCGAAAGGAGTAAAAGCCCGTGTTGTGGCCGTCGCTCCAGGTGAGCCGGACGGCGTAGTTTCCAACAGGTGTGATTTCGTCGATCTGAAGCGGCCTGAGAGCGGCCTCCCCGGTCACCACCCGAAGGCCCGAGGTGGCTTCATTCCGCTCCTTGTTGCAGGTGGCGCAGGGGCAGGCCCGGCGGAGGTACTCGTAGTGCATCTCGCAGACGTGGTCGTCGGCCCACTCGACCCGAAGCGTGTGGGCCTCGGGTTTCCGTTGAATCTTCAGGGGCGTGGTCGCGGGGTCGGGGGCTTTCATCCGGGATGGTTCCCCACAAGGTCCAACAATAGGCTCTCAGCTGAAAAAAGCCGCCCAAAGGGTATCAGATTGCAAGAGGGAAAGAAAGCCATCCACGGAGTGCCTTTCCCCTTCCGGAGGCTCGTGGTAGACTTGTGCGCATGGTCGCGCCTGCTTTAGGAGCGACGGCCGCCGCACCGGGAGGCATGTAATGACCCTTGTGGGAGCGCTCGGGGCCTTTGCGCTGGGGGCCTGTCTGGGAAGCTTCGCCAACGTCTGCATCGACCGGCTCCCGAGGGGGTTGTCGCCCGTTCGCCCGCGCTCGTCCTGCGAGGCCTGCGGGCATCCCATCCGCCCCGTGCACCTCATTCCCCTTGTGGGGTACCTCTTGGTCCGGGGGCGGTGCGCCTCCTGCGGCCAATCCATCCCCTTGCGGCTCCCCCTGGTGGAGGCCCTCGGTGGTCTGCTGGCTGCGGCTAGCTTCGCGGCCTTCGGCCCGTCGTGGGAGTTCCTCTCAAGCACGCTGCTGCTCGTCGTCGCTCTGGCGGTGAGCGTCATTGACGGCAAGCACCAGGTGATACCCGACCGCCTCACGCTGCCGGGCCTCGCAGTGGGTCTGGCGCTCAGCCTCCTGCCCGGTCGGCCCACACCCGTGGAAGCGCTTCTTGGGGTTGTCGTAGTCGGTGGGCTGCTGGCCCTCGTCGTCTTTTTCTATCCGGCGGGGATGGGAGGAGGCGACGTCAAATTCATGGCGATGGCGGGAGCGTTCCTGGGCTGGACCAAGGGCCTCTTGGCCCTCTTTGTGGCCTCCCTGGCAGGGTCCGTGGTGGGCCTGGCGCTCATCGGTCTTGGCCGCCGAGGCCGCAAACAGCCCATCGTCTTTGGGCCATTCCTCGCCATTGGCACAGCGGTGGCCGTCTTCGCGGGGCCCAAATTACTATCCCTATACGTCGGGTGGCGGTGGGCGGGGCATTGATGGTCCATCGGTCGGCGCGGCGGAGATGATTCGGCGGAAAAGCGGTTTGCCCGAGCCCGGCGGGCGGGTACAATAGGGAGGGATTTCGTCGTCACTTATCAACTGCGGGACAAACGCCCCATGAGGTCCATCACCGTCTTTGTCGCCACCCTGCTTCTTGTGGTCGGCTGCATGAGGGAAATCGACCGGCTCAAGAAGCAGGCGACCCAGGAGCCGACGGCGGAAAACTACATCGCCCTCGGCATCCATCAGCTCAAGGCAAAGGACTACAAGGCGTCCGTCTCGTCGTTCCGCGAGGCCGTGAAGCTCGATCCCTCCTCCCCGAAGGCGCATCACAACCTCGGGGTGGCCTACGTCCGGCTCGGCCGGAACCAGGAAGCCCTGGAGGCGTTTCGCCTCTCTCACCGGCTCAAGCTGGATTATAAGAAGCTCCTCATCCCGCTCCAGCCGCCGGGGACATCCGGCGAGCGCTCCCTCGAGGCGCTCCGGCAGGCCGCCGCCTCACGCCCAGGATACGCCCAGGCGGCCTTCGCCCTGGCCCAGGGCTATCAGCGCGCCGCCATGCTCGAAGAAGCCCTCGCCCAGTACCGGCGTGTCGTGGCCAGCTCGCCCCGCCATGCAGGGGGCCACTACGGGGCAGGGAGTGTGCTGGCCCAGCTGGGCCGGTACGATGACGCCGTCGGGCCCCTGCGGGAAGCCATCCGCCTCAAGCCGACGTGGGCTGCACCACACTACACCCTCGGTCTCGTCTACCTCTTGAGGGGCGATGTGGACGAGGCCTTCCGCGAATACCAGGTCCTTAGGCAGATGGACGTCAGCCTCGCCGACCAGCTGTTTGCAAGAATTTACGAATAGCCGCGGCCCCTTCACGCTCAGGCTTATCGCGACTTGGAGGGGGGCGAAGTCGGCGGGGTCCCTCCCAGCCTGGTGGGGCTTGGTTTGGACGATGGCTTGGGGCGCGCTCGAGATGGTGCCCTCGCTCCCGGACGTTTTGGTTGCGATTTTGGTTTTTTCGGCTTGTAGAGGACGACTTCGAACTCCTCGTCTCCCAGGGCCATGACGACCCGATCGCTCTTGATGGTCTTTAGCACGTAGGGGCCGATCTTCTCGCCCTGGGCCAGGGACTTCACTTTCTTCTCGGTCAGCCGAGGCTCTTGGAGCAGCGCGAGGGAAGGGCCGTTATCATAGAGGATGACGCCATGTAGCACGAAACGCGTGCCCGCAATGTCGCCCACCCCGGGCTGCTTGGCTGAGCGGGATGGCACCTGGGGGAGTCGGTCGGGGTGGAAGAGGTTTTTTTCCTCAATGACCGCAAAGTCCGATAGCGGAGGCAAGGTCCTGCGGTCTCGCTGCGCCTCGGCGGGCCGGGCCGCGAGCATGAGGCCCGTAAGGCCAAGGAACCCCCAGGGAAGGAATTTCCACCGCATTGTGGTCTGGTTCCTCATACCTTAGGCCTTCTTAATGAAGCCCGCAATGGTCATGTTCACCTGAATCTCCTTCGGGTTCTTGTGGTTCAGCACGCGTATGGACCACTTGGGCAGCGTGAGCAGCATCGGGTGCCCCTCGATGCGGTAGAGGAAGTCCTTGAGCGCCCCCACGTCGCAACGGAAGACGACCTCCACGGGAACCTCTAGGAGCAATCGGTGCTCGGTGGGCTTATCGATCTTCTGTCTCGTAATCTCGACGTGGGTTTCTCCAGCAATCTCATCGATAATGCGCTGCAGGCGGGCCGCGGCGACGGGGGGCCTGTCGCCGGGCAGCAGCCGACGGTTCAGGCGTGCCACTTCCTGGCGGCGAGCGGCGAGACGGGCTTCGAACCTGGGGCGGGCTTTGATTGTAAGCTGGGACCGCTCGAGCTTGTTCCGTTCGCGGAAGATCTGGTGCCGGACGCGCAGCGGTCGATAGTAGAAGAAATCAATAAGGTGTTCGTGGGTCAAAAAGAGGAGGATCGCAAGCAGGCCCACTCCAAGAAAGCGTATCTCGCGGCGAGAGAAGATGTTAGATAGCCGTCGCCAGTTCACTTAAGTCGCCCTCACTCGATGTCGGCGTCGAGCTTAAAACGCTCTTTGCCGGCCCGCTTGGTGATGGTGCCCCTAAACTCGACGTTGGCAAACCGCGGTGACTCCTCCAGCACGCCGATGAGCTCGAGCGCCGAGTCGGAGTACCCTCCGATGTTGAGCTTGTGGTCCTTGAGCTGGGTATCCGTCAACCAGGCGGAGCTTGGGATTACGAGGGTCAACTCCTTGAGCAGCTCGATGGCGCTCGGGTCGCGGAGGACCTTTTCCTCGATGGCCTTTCCCTCGTCGTTGATTTGATTCAACTCGCGCTTGAGGTGGTTGACGGCCTCCACCTGCGGCTGGAGGGCGGCCACGGAGCTCTTGAGGCGGCGAAGCTCCCAATGGTCGCGGATGGTTATCGTGCCGTAGAGACCCAGGACCACGACCAGGGCAGCCCCCAGCAGGACGGCCCGCCTTGAGAAGCGCCTCGATGGCCGGTCCTCCACGGGGGGAGGAGGGATTAGATTCATCGGGACCGCCGCGGCCTGGGTCCCGTAAAGGGCCAGCCCCACCGCCGTGTGGAAGCGCTCCACCTCCAGCCCCCCCCGGCACGTGGAAAGCCGTTTGATAGCCGATGGCTGTCGGCGACGGCTGCCCGAGGGTCTGCATCGCCTGGCGTACAATGCTCTCGGGTGGGCCGAGGAAAAACCACGGGATGGGTGTGGGCGAGTCGGTGGGGCCCGGGGTAGGGGAGAGGACGCCGGCGAGCTCCTTTTGGAGGTGGGCCATCGCATCCGGGCCAGCCAGCCCCTCGTGGGAGAAGCGCTGAGTGCTAGTCAGATAACCTTCCTCGAAGCAATCCACGCCCACGGCCTGTTCTTCTTCCTCGACCAGCACGACCCGCAGCGCCCGGGCCAAATCGGGTTGGCATCGGGCGAGGAGAGCCCCGTTGGCGATGGGCGAAGGAACCAGGGCCTCCGGCTCCAGGTCCGTGGCCCGCAACGCCTCAAGGAGCGAGTCGATGATCTCCCGGTTGACGGCGCCCACAAGCACGGTCATCGTCGACCCTGGTCGGTCTTCCACAATCATATGGTCGTAGTGGACCGTCTCGGGCTCCACGGGCAGGTGCTTTTCCAGCTCGAAGGCAAGGGCCTGCTGGAGGTTTTCTTCTTCCATCGCCGGAAGCGTGAGGGTCTTGAGAAAACACCATTGGCGGGGCAGACCGGCGACAATCAGCTCCGGGCGGATTCGTTGCCGATCGAGGGACGCCCGCACCGCTTCGGCCATCCGGAGAAACCCTTCGTCGGTGGCCTCGCCGTACCAGGTGTCCTGGTGAAGCAGCGTGAGGCCACGGCGGTCGTGCCGGAGACACGCGTACCTCACCCCGTCGGGCCGTATGTCGAGCCCCAGGGTTACGTTTCGTCGGCGAGCGAAAGGTCTGAGCACGGAGCAGCCTACCTCCCGAGATAGTTGTCGTTCCAATACGTGATGGTTGCGGTCCTGCCCGTAGGGGTTTCGTTGCGCGATACGATGGCTTTGATGCGGCGCCGAACCGGGCTTCCGGGGATACGGCCTGAAGCCACGATGGTGAAATTGCGTGAACGCTGAGTTTTGCTGTATACGCCCTCGTTGGCCTCGCGCCTGGCCAGAATCTGGGCGGCACGCTGGTCGGTGTAGAGCGTTCGCAGCACCGTCTCGCTGGCGGTGTTATTGTTCAGGCCGGCCCCGGTTGTCGTCAAGAAGTGGACGAGCCCGGCGTAGGGCTCGCCGTCCTCGTAGCTCGCCTCGCCGTAGAAGATGGCCGGGGTCACGCCGCGGACCAACAGGAGCTCCTCGATGGTGTCGATGCGGCGGTCTTTCGCCTCGTACGGCAGACCGTTGCTCTCGTAGTAATCGTCTTCGGCCCCGTTGAGCTTGTGAAGGTGGTCCGAGTCGATCCAATCTAGAATGGAGTCGGCGATGATGGAGCGTAGGCTGGAATCCTTGAGGCCCGCCTCCTCCAGGAGGGCTCGAAGGCGCGGCTGGGTGATGACGTTGATATTTATCTTGCTCTCCTCGTCGGCCAATTCGTAGCCGTACAGACCCGGTCCGAGGGTGAGGTCTCGTCGGTTGGGCGCCTCGTTTTCCTTTCCTTCGGGGGGGTTCCGCTTGGCGAAGACGAGCTGGTCGCCCTCCTCAAGGTACGTGTAGTCGTAGTCCTCGAGGATTTCGGCCAACGCCGCCTGCACGGCCGCCTGGGCCAGGTAGTACGCCTGGGCTTCCTCGAGATAGTTGCGCGCCACCCTCGTCTCGAGGCGCGTGGCGAAGGCGAAGTCCATGACCAACAAAGTAAGGAGGACGAGAATCCACAACACGAGGATCAAGGCCACCCCCTGCTCGCCCCGCGACGTATCACCGGGTGCACCTGCCCGCACCTCGCTCATTTCTTCTCAACCTCCACGGTATGCTCGACGGGCACCGCCACAGTGATGGGCGGCAGCTCCATCGGCTGGGTTTCTTGTGGTTCGTGGAGCGTAAGGCGGACCTCCACAGCCTTCGGG
>JALLOF010000569.1 GCA_027717595.1 Nitrospinae bacterium AH_259_B05_G02_I21
CCAGCGGCCCGAGCAAGGCTCCCACGATCACCCCCGCACCGAAGAGGACACAACCTCCCACGACCAGGGCCACGCCGCGGCGGCGGGGACGCTGTCTTCGGGACTTCGGCGGTGGTCTGCTCTGGCGCCAAACGACCACTGTTTACATGGCCTCCGGAGCGGCCACACCCAACAGCTCCAACGCGTTGGCCAACACCTGCCGGACGGCTTGGGCAAGCACAAGCCTGGCAGCCGTAACGGCGGCATCAGGGCCGAGGACGCGGGCCGCGGGGTCGGTGTTGCCGAGGT
>JALLOF010000570.1 GCA_027717595.1 Nitrospinae bacterium AH_259_B05_G02_I21
CAACCATCTGGCGGGCGAGGTGCTCCGAGGAGGCCCGTCGAAGGTCCTCATCCTGCTCGATGAGGTCGTTGTACCGCTCAATTAGGGTTTGCTTGTCCATCGGGGGCTCCGCCTCAGGCTGTGGCGCGGGTCCGCATGGCGGAGACCAGGCCCACGCGGCGAAGCAGCGGGAGGTCCTCGATGCCGATCTTGCCGAGGATGAACAGCTCCTCGACCCGGCCCCCCGCTTCGACGAACGCCTCCACGGCGCACATGCCGGTGTAGTAGGAATGGTCCTTGGTGAAGGCC
>JALLOF010000571.1 GCA_027717595.1 Nitrospinae bacterium AH_259_B05_G02_I21
TCACAATGCGGCTCACCGTGGCCTGAATCCCCTCGAGGATATTCTTTATGAGGTCATGGGTCATGGGACGGGGAACGGGGATATCTTCCATTTTCACGACAATCGCTTGTGCCTCGAAGGGCCCTATCCAGATGGGAAATGCCCGCTCCTTTGCTAAGTCTTCCAGGATGACGATGGGCACGTTCGACGATGGGTCTAGTGCTAAACCCTTGATTGTCATCTCCAGCATAAGCGCCTACTCCAAATTCTTCCGAGATTATCATCCAGGAGGTCTATCGACTAACCTCT
>JALLOF010000572.1 GCA_027717595.1 Nitrospinae bacterium AH_259_B05_G02_I21
TGCCCATATCTCCCTTGCTCCTTTCAACTTATCTGTGAAGAACGAGGTGATCACGAAAGCGTCTTGTTCGAGGACCTTAACTGCGACCATCAAGTACTTTGGCCCAACAGGGCTCCGCAGATAAGACCGATAGTACAAGTATACCGTAGGGTCCAAATGACTGGTAAAAACCTTCTCCGGTGCTCTCAAAACCTCTCGCAGTTTACGTTCTTGGTTAACCATTTCGGAGTGCTCGAGAATATGCTGCCAGCGTTCTTCGCTCAGGCGTACTGTCCGACCTGCGTAGT
>JALLOF010000573.1 GCA_027717595.1 Nitrospinae bacterium AH_259_B05_G02_I21
GTGCAAAGGCCCGTATCGTAGATGTTATCGGGGGAGACGCCCCCGTCGAGGAGCTGGCGCTCGATTGCCCCGGGCAGATCGAGGTGGGCCCGGCCCGATGGGCCGGCCAGGAAGACCGCCTCAGCCCACGGCACAGAGGCCCGCCACGCCCCCTCCACCTCGGGCCCCACTTCGTAGCAACAGGAGCGAATCCCCGGGCCGACGGCGGCATGGAGGTCGGTGGGGCTGCTCCCAAGCTCCTTGACCAGTGAGTCGACCAGCGCCCGGGCGACCCCGTTTCTTAATCC
>JALLOF010000574.1 GCA_027717595.1 Nitrospinae bacterium AH_259_B05_G02_I21
CCAACAAACTTAGCAATAGCGGTTGCCCGGTGCGTTTGATGCTGTGGGCATTGAGTGTCAGTCGCACGTCAATTTTCGCCTGCTGCGCCGTGTGGTAAATATCCATCACCGACGATTGCAGGAGATCTTCAAGCGGGATCTCCGCGACGTCCTGAAGGTTATCCAGTGAGTCCAGCCGCGATAGCGTGAGCAGTTGATCAACCAGACGAGTAGCGCGATCGATCCCGGAATGTAATTGGAGCAGTGCTTTTTTCCGCGCCTGCGGATCATCGTCAGAGAGCTGCGC
>JALLOF010000575.1 GCA_027717595.1 Nitrospinae bacterium AH_259_B05_G02_I21
AAGTCGGCCTTACGGCCGGGATCGGCGACGGGCCTCGGAGCGCTTGAAGAGACGATGCATCCGGGCCTGCTCGATCAGGTGGCGGGCCACTTCCTTGTCCTCCATGGCCCGCCTCACCTCTTGCTGTGCCGGCGTTAGGGGATTGAGCTGGCTGACGTCCGTCCGTGCCCGCCCGCGGTGGGGGAAGAAATCGGCCACTTCGCACCCGTAGCAGGCTGCCAGCTTCTCGAGTTTGTCGACGTTGATGTTACGCAGGTCGTTCTCGATTTGTGACAGGTGGGAAAC
>JALLOF010000576.1 GCA_027717595.1 Nitrospinae bacterium AH_259_B05_G02_I21
GCTTGGACTCGAACGTCATCAGCTCGAGAGCGCTCTCAGGGACGCGGCCTTGCCGGAGCGTCCCTTTGATGGCGATGCCCTCGCGGCGAAGCAGCTCGGCGAGCCCGGTCGCGAGGTAGCGCCACGGATGGGTGATGCTTCGGTAATAGGTCGTGCGGTCCGCGTCGTAGGGGATGGAGCCTCCAACAACGATGGTGTTGGTGCGCTGGCCTGCCCGTCGGTTGACGACGAGGCTGAGCTTGCTGCCGGCCCGCCCCGTGGTGGCACGGTTGACCAGCCGGAGGT
>JALLOF010000577.1 GCA_027717595.1 Nitrospinae bacterium AH_259_B05_G02_I21
GTAGGAGGTAGGACAGGGGTGGCTGCTCATCAAAAAGCCCGCAGAGGGCGGCCCGTGCGCCGGGCCGCCGAGGCCACGGGGCGCTTGCTCGGGCGCGCCGGGGCCCTGGTGGCCGGAGTCGCAGAGCGCCTCTCGGCCGCCTCGGCCAGCCAGACCCGCAAGGTGGTCGAGAAGGGCTCCCAGCGCGTCGAGGCCATGATCAACGCCAAGCGGGATGAGTTCCTCGCCCACGCCCGGAGCGAGGCCGAAGTCTTCATGGCCGAGCAGATTGCCCTGATCGAGGC
>JALLOF010000578.1 GCA_027717595.1 Nitrospinae bacterium AH_259_B05_G02_I21
GGTGGAGATCGCATCGGACTTCGAGGAGGGTGGGGCGGCGGCGATTAGCGTGCTGACCAACGAGCGCCACTTCCAAGGCCGCCTCGAGTACGTCTCCATCATCCGACGGTTCGTCACGTTGCCGCTCTTGAGGAAGGAGTTTATCATCCACCCCTACCAGGTCACCGAATCGAGGGTTGCCGGGGCCGATGCGGTGCTCCTCATCGCCTCCGTCCTGGACGATGGTCGCCTGAAGGAGTGCTTCGGCGCTGCACAGGCATTGGGCCTCCATGCCCTCGTGGAGG